>CASFOT010000129.1 GCA_949296305.1 uncultured Erysipelotrichaceae bacterium | reverse complement strand
CGGATTCCGTGTTTTGCCAATACTCTTGCTGAATCCATTGCAAACTCTGGTGACATATGACGGTTGTCATATCCAATTGCAATACCTCGATTTTTTGCTTCTTCCCCATGTGCTTCGATATATGCCGCAAAACCTTCATTTGCTTTACGGATCGTATGAAGATTGATGCGGTTTGTTCCTGGTCCAAGCAGTCCGCGCATACCTGCCGTACCAAATTCGATCGTCGTATAGAAAGCGTCATCTTTCTCTTTCTCTGTCATATTTTCCAGCACTTCTTTATAAGAAGGATCTAGATTTGGATGATTTAACCATCTTTCATAAGCTTCATTAACCATTTTTATCGACCTCTCTTTAACTTCTAGCTTTAAACTTATTATAGCATAAACATTCCTCGAATTATCACGAAAACAAAGAAAAGTGAACGCTTTCATATAAAAGCATTCCATAAAAAAAGCTATTATTTTATGATAATAGCTTCATACCATCTTAAGCGATGATTTTCTGAGCGCGCAATACTTCTTCGATAGCAGCGATTGCAGCGTCTTCATCTTCACCATTACAAGTAATAGTGATTTCAGACTGTGTAGGGATTCCTAAAGACATTACACCCATGATTGATTTCATGTTAACTTCACGTCCTTTGAATGCTACATTCACTTCGCATTTAAATTTGCTTGCAGCGTTCACTGCTACAGTTGCAGGACGTGCGTGTAATCCAACTGGATCGACTACAGATACAGTAATTTGTTTCATTTTCTAACTCCTCCTATAGTTCTCTACCTAATCTATATTTTACTCCTTTTTGATAACACTTACAATGCTTTTTAAACAATTTCTATTTTTTTGCAATTGTTTTTCTATCCGTTTTTTTATTTCTCAAAATCAGGCGCAGGTTGTCCAGATCCTCCGTATCGTAGGATAATATTCCAGCTTGATCCAAAAACTGAGCAAAAACACCTTTTCCATCGATAAGTGTTTTAGAAAAAGTTCCGTCATAGATATGATGCACGCCACAGCTAGGACTTCTTGCCTGCAACACAGCAAGCTGCACATCGTTTTCCAAAGCCAGCGCCAATGCTTTCTGCGCACCGCTGTGATATTCACGATCTTTCGACTCTCCTGTTTGCGTACGTACGACACCGTTCACGATCTCACAGCTTTCCCGCGGTATAGGCAAACCGCCTAGTACTTCCGGACATACTGAGACCACCTCATGCATTTTCAGCAGCCGCAAGAGTTCTTCACAGCAATTGTCCCCACCGTTGTATTTACATTTTTCTCCTAACAAACAACTGCTGACAACGATCCGCATGATTTTCTCCTCCGATCATATCCATTTATTCCCCATCATCCGTGAAGAATTCTAAACACAGATCAGCTAATTGCTCTGAATCTACGACATAGCTAGTATGCGTCTCATTTTCCAAGATCAACAGCCGGCTGTTTTCCAACCAATAAGCTAGCTCTCTTGTATGAACATCCTCTATGATATCGTCCTCGCCAGCAACGATCCATGCTGGTACCTTGATCTTATGTAAATCTTCTTCTGTCAGCCAAGGCTCATTTAACATCAGCGGCATCAACGGATTCCCATTTTCATTATATTCTTTCCTCATTTCCATGCGGGCTTCTTCTTTGATTCCATAAGGATGATAATTTGCTCCGCACAGGATCATTCGGCGAATAGTTTTCGGGAACCAGATGCTTAAAAATAATGCTATCACGCCGCCATCGCTAAACCCGATCAAATCGATTGGTTCGTCAAATAACAATTGAAATGCTTGCACAAAATCCATTGCCATATCTGCATAGTGATATTCTTCAACAGCCGAACTTTTTCCGTGTCCTCTCGTATCAAATGCATAGATACGGTAATATGGCTGCAAAGCTTGGATCAGTGTTAAAAAGATCGTATGATCTTCTCCATTGCCATGTAACATAACCAATGGTTCTCCTTCTCCATACGTCTCATAATATAAATCGATCCCATTGACATGAAGATAAGCCATGATCCCACCTCACTTTTTAACTATCTCTCATTGTTTCTATCTTAACATGAAAAAGATGGCGTTGGCCATCTTTTTCAAAGGGGTTAATATTTCAACAGCTCGTCATACAACAGTCCGTATGTAACAGCACTCTTTTCCCAACTTACATCCGTATTCATCGCATGACGAATCAGTGTTGTCCAGTCTGCCTTCCGATTATAGTATACATCGATTGCATAATATAAGGTATTGATCAATTCATCTGAACTGTAATTCGTAAAGCTGAATCCATTACCGCTCTTTTCATATTCATTAAATGGTTGAACCGTATCACGTAAGCCGCCGGTCTCACGAACTAATGGCAATGTGCCGTAACGCATGGAAATCAGCTGAGAAATTCCACATGGTTCAAACAACGAAGGCATCAAGAACAAGTCGCTTGCTGCATAAATGCGATGCGCTAAAGATTCATTATATCCGCGATAGAAAACAATCTTTCCTTTATTGCCTGCTTCCAGCTGCGCCATTTTTTCTTCGATCAATGGTTCACCGCTGCCAAGAACAGCTAACTGGATTGGTGCTGCACAGATCTCATTTAATTTTTCCATTAACAGATAGAATCCTTTCTGCCATGTAAGACGAGAAACAACACCGACCAGCATCACATTTGGATCTTCCTGCAAACCAAGCTCTCTTTGTAATGCTAATTTATTTTCTTTCTTTTGTTCTTGTACATTGACTTTATTGAAATGATATGGTACTTCTGGATCGGTCATCGGGTTCCAAGACTCGATATCAATACCATTTACGATTCCCCACAAATCATACTTGCGCATATTGAGCACCATTTCCAAATGCTCTCCATACTGCGGTGTCAAGATTTCCTGTGAATAACTAGGTGATACGGTCGTCACCTTATCCGCATAAAGGATACCTGACTTCATGAAACTGATTCCGCCATCATAACGCACATTTCCATTATCAAACAAATGGTAACCGAGTCCTAAGCAGCTATCCAACATTTCTACACCGAAATTTCCTTGGTAAGCCAAATTGTGGATCGTATATACATGACGAATATTGCGGTAACGTTCATCATAGCCATGCGCTTCTTTACATAAACACGGAATCATTCCTGTATGCCAATCATGGCAATGAATAATCTGTGGCCAGTAATTCAGCTGATTCAACATTTCCAAAACAGCCTTTTGGAAATAAGCGAATCGTTCGCCATCATCATCATATCCATACAAAGAGTCTCTTTCAAAATAACCCTGATGTTCGATAAAATAGAAGACTACATTGTTTCGGATAATCGAATACAATCGAACTGGTACCTCATGGTAATTGATGGATACTGTATATTCTTTTTCAAAATAGAAATCTTGATGATACTTCTGTGCGATCTTCTGATAAAGAGGCATTACCACACGCACTTCATGTCCCTTTTTGACTAATTCAGGAGACAGCGAACCGATCACATCCGCTAACCCGCCTGTTTTGATAAAAGGCAATCCTTCACCAGCAACCATTAAGATCGTTGCCATCAGATTCGATCTCCTCTCTTGATATAAATAGGACGATCTGCCTCTCCGATCAATTCCTTCTTACGAGTCGCTACTACTTTTTTATCAACGACTGCATATTTCACGACTACATCTTCTCCAATCGTTACACCTGGCAGGATCACGCTGTTTTCAACGACAGCACCTTTTTTGATCACGACACCACGACCGATGATCGAATTTCTTACTGTACCTTCGATATGGCAGCCATTGGATACCATTGACATCTCAGCACTGCCTTCATTGAAATACTGTGTAGGTGCTGAATCGTTCGTACGTGTATAAATCGGCCATTCTGGAGAGAAGATATCTCTTGCTTTTTCAATATTTAACAAAGACAGGTTTGCATCATAATAGCTCTTAAAATCGCTGACGCAGGCAAAGAAACCACGTAATGAAATACCGCGAATATCTAATTCAGAACATTCATCATTGATGATATCTTTGAACCAATACATTGAACTTGTATTAGCAGCTTTTTTAACTAAGCTGATGAACAAATCTTTTGACAAGATATACGTACCGCAAGAAACGGATCGATTCTTATAGTTTCCAAGATTTTGTTCAATCGATAAAACACCCTTTTGTCGATTTAATGACAGGCAGTCACAATCGATATATGCTTCTTTCGCATTATCTACATTCTTATAAAGAATAGAAATATCTGCACCGCTCTTGGTATGCTGATCTAGCAATTCTTCATAATTCGCACGGAAGATCATATTGCTGGAAGTAATGATCACATATGGATCTGGTGCATCTTCGATAGACTGCATATTAAACATGTAAGCACTAATGTCACTGTTATAAACACTATTGTTGCTCATGTCTTCAGCTGACAAGATATGCAGCTTTCCGCGTTTTGAATTGATGTTATAATGACGTCCAGTTCCTAGATGTTCGATCAATGAACGCGGATTTGATTTAACGTATACTTGAATGCGGTCAACACCGCTGTTGCTCAAATTTGAAATAGGGAAATCGATCATGCGATAACGCCCAAGGAAGGAGAAAGCGGCAACTGGTCGATAATCCTGCATTCCCTTAACTAAAACGTTTGCTCCCTCATAGTTTACAATACCGAATGCTTCACACATACCTATTCACCTCTTACCCTTTTGGAAATCAATGCGATTTCTTCACTCTTCGGATCGCCAACAACACAACCCGGATCGATCTTCACGCCATCTGCTACAATTGCGCGATACACTTTTGCACCTGCACCTACTTCTGCATTTGGCATCAGAACTGCTTCACTGACCTCAGCATTTTCGCCGATACGCACATTGGTAAATAGTACGGAACTTTCTACTTTTCCTTCAATCACACAGCCCTGATTGATATAGGCATTCTTCACGGAACCATTTTCTCCTATATAATGAGGCATCGTAGGAACATCTTCTGTATAGATCTTCCAAGAAGGATCGCTTAGATCCAGATCGTTGTGTTTTTCCAACAGGTCCATGTTTGCTTCCCACAGAGAATCGATCGTTCCAACATCTTTCCAGTAGCCTTTAAACTGCCAAGCAAACAAACGTTTGCCATCATTCAGCATCGTAGGAATGATATCTTTTCCAAAGTCATGGTTCGAATCAGGGTTATCCATATCAGCGATCAGCATCTTTCTCAGCAGTTTCCAATTAAAGATGTAAATACCCATTGAAGCCAAATTGCTCTTTGGCTGTGCTGGTTTTTCTTCGAACTCAATGATACGATCTTCTTCATCTGTATTCATGATTCCAAAACGGCTGGCTTCTTTCATCGGAACAGGCAAAACGGCAATCGTAGCGTCCGCATTACATGCTACGTGATGAGACAGCATTTTTGAATAATCCATCTTGTAGATATGGTCACCAGAAAGAACCAAGACATATTCCGGATCATGTGTATCGATAAAATCGATATTTTGTGAAATTGCATCAGCTGTACCGCGATATACATCAAAGGCAGTGCCATCTTTTTCGCGAGGTGGCAGAACATAGACACCGCTGTCACGCGTATCTAATCCCCAACGCTGTCCAGCTGCAGCATAAGAGTTCAAGATTACTGACTCATACTGCGTCAATACACCTACAACGTTAATGTTCGAGTTGGCACAGTTGCTCAGCGGAAAATCGATAATACGGTATTTCCCGCCAAAATAAACTGCAGGTTTGGCGTTTTTCTTGGTCAAGTCTAACAAACGAGTTCCTCGACCTCCGGCAAGAATCATTGCCAGCATTTTATTCTGTTTCATATTAAACCCCCTTTAGGTTCTCTATACATTTAGTATACTACAATCCAACAAAATTTCCAGCATTTTAGTACTTTTTAAACAACTTTTGTATGCGCTTGCAATTTATCTTTCATTTTACTTCCAGTTTACTTTCCCTTGTCTTCGTTCTTATTTTATTCAATTCAGCGAAATTGAAAACCTTTTCGACAAAATTAGTAAATTATTGCCAAATTTTTCAAAACTTTTCGCTTGTACTCCAAATTGTTTAATTCCTTCTTTTCTTTCTATATTTTTTTTGCTATCTTAAAAAAGAGGAGTGAGAGCATGACGATAAAACTGATCATTTTTGACGTAGATGGAACACTGTACGACCTTGAACGACACTGCATCCCGGCCAGCGCCATTCAAGCAATCAAGCAACTGAAAGAAAAAGGAATACGTTTTGCCATTGCCACTGGAAGAGCACATTATGGGTTAGGAAAAGCACTTAATGATCTTCATGCAGATTTTATCATTGCAGACAGCGGCGGCGTGATCGTTGACCAAAATCAAGAAATCCTTTACCATGAAGATCTTCCGTATAAAGAATGTTGCAAGCTGATTGATTTTGCTCAAGAAAATGACTCTGGACTGCTCTTCAAATTTCCAAAACACATGTATATTTACCAAAATCCTGAAAAAATTGACTGGCTGTTAGGTCAAATGAATTCAGACATCGGAAGAGAACCATTTGTTTTCCATCCTGAACAGGACCGCCATTTTTTTGAATTACCGCAATGTGCTACGCTTCATGATGATGAACAGAAAATCAAAGCTCTTGCATCCGAATGCAGCCTCTCATTCCGGCAGTTCTCAAAAACCGGATTTGATATTGCTCCGCTAGGTGTCAATAAAGGAACAGGCATACAAAAACTATTAGAGCTGTTGCAGCTGCAAAAAGAAGACTGCGCATGCTTTGGTGATAATTATAATGATATCGATATGATGAAGGCTTGTGGTTACCGCATTGCTATGGGCAATGCCGTACAAGAAGTAAAAGATCTTGCGGATCATGTTACCACTTCTATTGATGAAAACGGCATTGAAAATGGGTTGCGCCACCTGCACATCATCTAGCTGCTTTCGATCAAAAACGATAAAAGGGTGATTCATTCACCCTTTTATTATGCATCTTTCATACAAACAGCTGATTGAAATTCATATAGCCATTATTGCATTCTCTGTTTGGATCATTTTGAACACTATGGACAGATGTAATCTTTAATCTACGCTCCATTCAACGATCATGCCGTTGCTTCCATTGATCTCAAATTCATATTCTACGCCTTGATAATAAATTTCTCCTTCATAAATCAAGAAGCCATCATCAACATCTTTTTCGATCTGGATATTCGAATTCGTTGCTCCATTTACTTTGGCTAATGCAATTGCTTTTGCTTCATCCAACGAAATTGAAGAGGTGCTTGTATTTTGATCATAAGACCAGTTTTCGATTTCATAATCTTTTTCTAAGATTGTTCCACCTTTTTTAGCGATCTCATAATCATATTCTGTCTGATTGCCGTAAAATTCAATTTCATATACGGTTTGCCCATCTTCGTAATCTTCTTTAGCTTTGACAAATTTGACTTCTGAAGCAGACATTCCTGCATCTTGAAGAGCAATCTGTTTTGCTTCCTCTTTAGTGATCTCGTTTGAAGAATTTGAAACAAGCTCCTTTGCTGTTTGCGCATCGTTGGCCGTTTCCTTTGCACTTTGATCCATCTTCGCTTCATTTTGATCCGAATTCAACGGTTCTTTTTCTTGATGGATAATCGCAGCAGTTGTTTTATCGATTTCATAGTCATAATGATACCCGTCAACGTTAAACTCTACATCATAATGAACCTTGCCATTCTCCTCATCAAGATGTACATCGAGCGCGCTCACTTCTTCTTCACGAACGCCTGCAGCTGCCAATGCATATTCCTTTGCTTGTTCTTGCGTGATTGTCGTCTCTTCATTTGTTTGTGCTGATGCTAATGTCGGGAAAGAAGAGTAATCTGCACTGACTCCGCAGCCCGCTAACATTGTGATCAATCCAGCCGTTGCCAATAATTTTACATGATTGTTTTTCATAAGATTTCCCTCCTGTGATCTCTTTACACTTTCATTGTAAAGACCGAAGATGAAAATAAGATGAACGTGCCATTCTTTTCAAAAAAAAAGGCATCCATGATGCCTAAACAAGATCATACATCTCCAGAAGCTGTGTCGGAGTCATCCTTTTTTTCTCTTCTTCATTCAGCCATGCAACGATCCTTCCTTCATTCATGATCAAAGTTTTATTTCCATAGAC
>CASFOT010000128.1 GCA_949296305.1 uncultured Erysipelotrichaceae bacterium | reverse complement strand
CAACCTACTGATTACAAGTCAGTTGCTCTACCAATTGAGCTAAGTCGGCATCAATTAATGGTGGAGGTTGAGGGACTCGAACCCCCGACCCTCTGCTTGTAAGGCAGACGCTCTCCCAACTGAGCTAAACCTCCGTCGCTTTGTGCTCACTTATAATATCATTGAGTCATTACGATGTCAACCAAAAATTTAAAAAAATATCAATTCTTGGAATTAAGTGGTTTTTTGAGATGCTTGATTCTCTGTTTTTGTTTGTGAGAAAGGCTGGCCATTTATTTTTTTGAATTTGTTTAATGGTATGCTATAAAGCGTAAAGTCACTCTGACTGCCTTCTTCATTCGCCATATGCCGATAAGCCTGCATTTTTGTTTTCACATAAGCAATCAGTTCTTTTACTTTTTCTGTTTCTACACATAACAAGAAGATGGTGCTGCCATAATGCAGAAAATCACCGGTACTTGCGATTTCTGTTATAGAGTATCCAGCAGTGATCAGATCGCTGTTAAGCTGTTGGGCATATTCGCCATTGACCGTCAACCAAATCAAAGTCATGAAACTTCACCTCTTTTTTTATGATAGCATAAACCATTTCTTCTGTGGTGAAAATTCATGAATTCGCTGTGAATAATTCTTGAGCGGACAGCCATCCTAACAGTAAACGAAAGGAGTCAGATCTATGGAGACCAGATGTGTACAAGAATTAAATCAATTGTTGAAAGGAACGCATATGGGTGCTTCTTTATTTGAAGATATCAAGATCAAAGTAAAGGATCCTACCTTGTTGCAGCTGATCGATGATTGTTTGAAGCGATTGCGAAAACATGAGGAGCTGCTGGCAAAGCATGTGCGTACGATGGAAGAAGAACCTGCGCAGGATGGCGGTTTTTTTCAGGGAATCAGTGAGATCATGCAGATGATCCGCACATTGCCGATCGATGATGATGCAGAGCTGTCAAAAGAGTGTATGAAATACATGGAATATGCATTGCAGGCACTGAACAAATTTGAACAAAAACAATATATCTTGGAACCGATGGTACAACGCAGCTTATACTACATGAGAGATGATTATCAAATTATTTATCATTCGTTTCACCAGTATGGATTACTGCATACAAAACAATGATCATTCGATCGATTTGCAGAGAAAAGCACTGAACGCTCCTCTGCTTTTCTTTTGTTTTTTGCTGCTGTATAATGAGAGGCGAAGGAAATGGAGGAAGAAATCACTATGCGTGTAGAAGAACGTTTTTTAAATTATGTAGTTGTAGATACTCAATCTGTTGAGTATTCAGAAACATCACCAAGTACAGAAAAACAGCTGGTATTGGCACAAATGCTTGCAAAAGAGCTGGCTGAATTAGGATTAGAAGATGCACATGTCGATGAATATGGAGTCGTTTATGCAAAGCTGCCTGCAAATGCAGACGGTTTTCCAGCAATCGGCTTGAATGCACATATGGACACCGCTACAGATCTCAGCGGCGCAAATGTACAACCAAGGATCATTAACAATTATGCAGGCGAGATCATTGAATTAAATGAAGAAATCAAAATGGATCCGAAACAATTTGCTGTTTTGAACAAACATATCGGAGAAGATCTGATCGTCACCGATGGAACGACTTTGTTAGGCGGAGATGACAAAGCCGGCATTGCGATCATCTTGACGGCGATCGAACAAATCATTCAAAATAAAGTAGCGCATGGAGATATTTATGTAGCCTTTACGCCGGATGAGGAAGTAGGACGAGGAACCGAACATTTTAATCTGGAGAAATTTGCAGCTGATTTTGCTTATACGGTCGATGGCGGTGACATTGATGCGATCGATTATGAAAACTTCAATGCGGCCCAAGCAATCGTTCATATTCAAGGAAAGAGCATTCATACCGGAGCAGCAAAAAATAAGATGGTCAACGCATCTTTGTTAGCGATGCAGTTTCATTCCTTGCTGCCGGTTGAAATGAATCCCGCATATACGGAAGGCTATGAAGGATTCAATCATCTGCTGCATTTAAAAGGGGAATGTGAAGAAGCACAGATGGTATATTTGATCCGTAATCATGATGAAACAAAATTTGAACAGCAGAAACAATTATTTTTCGAAGCCAGCGCATTCATCAATCAGCGCTATGGCGCACATACATGCAGCGTGGAGATCAAAGATCAGTATCGCAATATGCGCACACTAATCGAAAAAGATATGCGCGTGATCGAATTGGCTAAACGGGCAATCTCTTCAGCAGGCCTTGTTCCTCGCTCACAGCCGGTGCGCGGCGGTACCGATGGAGCTGCTTTGACTTATCAAGGTCTGCCTTGTCCAAACTTTGGGACAGGAAGTTATAATCATCACGGCCGTTATGAATTTGCATCGATACAAGATATGAACAAGATGGTAGAGATCATCTATCAAGTGCTGGTATCAGCCAAACAAGTCAGTGAAGAACTGGCTGCATAATGAAAAGGCCATATTGCAGGAAACCTGTGCAGTATGGTCTTTTATTCTTCTTGGACATGGATGCCGAGCAAAGAAGCTAATATGACTGCTTGCTGCGGCGATACATACACACCGCGTAAGCTATCTTCATTGACGATGATGCCCTCAATTTCATTGCTCTCTAAATGAATATCAGATAAGGAACAGTTGGCAAATGAACAATATTGCAGATCACAGTGTTCAAAGGTAAGTTTTTTCTGTTGACATTGGATAAAACCGCCTTCTTTTATAGAACAAGACTGAAATTGGCAGCGTTCAAAGCTGCTTCCGCCAAAGTTGGCATATTGCATCATGCAGCCATCCCATGCCACATCTTTCCATAAACAATCATAAAAAGCGGTGCCGCTGAAACGGCAGCTTTCAAATCGGCAGCGGTAGAAATGGCTGTGGCTGAGATCGACGGTAGAAAAGTCACAATGGATAAACATACAGTCTAAGAACTCATTGCCTGTAAATTGTGCCAATGTGCATCGTATATCTTGAAAACAGCATCCGTTAAAATGATAGTCTTCAAAACAAGTGACTGAAAGTTCTTCTTTTTTATAAAAAGCATCATAAAGATAACGATCGCTTTCCAATGCCTCTTGCAGCGAATCGGTTTCTTCTTTTTTTATATAATGGGGAGCACGTGGAACCGCTTGATTTTTGTTAGTCTTTGTTTTCATGAGGATCACCTTTGGTTTTCATTATATAAAGAATACAAATGGATGAAAAGGTTTTTTAAAGAGGTTGTGTCCGAAGGTGGGAAGTATAGTATAATGAACATACGCAGAAAAGGAGAATGTGATATATGGAACAGTTGTTTGAAGCAATTGCTCGATCAATGGATATTACAGCTTCACAAGTAGAAGCGGTCATGACCCTCTTGCAGGAAGGGAGCACGGTGGCCTTTATTGCACGGTATCGAAAAGAACGTACTAAAGGCCTGGATGAGGAACAGATCCGCCAGATCGAAGAGGCATATCAATATCAGACGCGTTTAGAAAAACGAAAAGATGATGTCTTGCGGCTGATCGAACAGCAAGGAATGCTGAATGAAGAGCTGAGACAGGCCGTCATGAACTGTGAAAAAATGGCACAGGTGGAAGATCTCTATCGGCCGTATCAGCAAAAACGAAAGACCAAAGCGACCATAGCGGCAGCCAAAGGTTTGCGGCCATTTGCTGAATGGATGCTCAAACTGCCTTTTCGAGGAGATGTACAGAAAGAAGCAGCAATGTATCTGAATGAACAGGTGGCAAATGAAGAAGAGGCAATCAATGGGGCGAAAGATATCATTGCAGAGATTGTCAGTGATGACGCAAAGGTGCGTGATGTCGTTCGAACGTCCATGATGAAATATGGCCGTATCGTTACCAAGGAGAAAAAGCAGCATGATGATACGATGCATGTGTACCAGATGTATTATGATTACAGTGAGCGGATCGAAAGTGTTCAGCCGCACCGCATCATGGCAATCGACCGCGGAGAAAAAGAAAAGGTATTGCAAGTATCGATCACATTCAATGAAGACTATGTGGAACAATGGGTCTTGCGGCATTATTTAAAAAATGGCCATACGATCGTGAAAGAAGTGGCAGGTGAAGCAATTCTGGATGGACTGAAGCGATTGACGTATCCCAGCGTGGAACGTGAAGTGAGAGGGCAGCTCAGTGAGAAAGCGCAAGAAGCCAGCATCGAGGTCTTTTCGATGAATGTGGAGCGCTTGCTGACACAGCCGCCGATCAAAGACCGTTGGGTGTTGGGATTTGACCCTGCTTTCCGTACAGGATGCAAATTGGCGGTGATTGACCCGATGGGGACATTGAAAGAAATCAGCGTGATCTATCCGCATCCGCCAAAACCGCAAGTGGAGAAAGCCAAACAGGAACTATTGCGGCTGTTGAATGCTTATCCGATTTCGATCATTGCAATCGGTAACGGGACAGCCTCCAGAGAGAGCGAAGCGTTTGTTGCTCACTTGATCCAAGAAAAGCATCTTTCAGTGAGCTTTGCATTGGTCAGCGAAGCAGGGGCAAGCGTTTATTCAGCAAGTGATCTGGCTAGAAAAGAATTTCCGGATCTTCATGTGGAACAGCGCTCTGCCATCTCGATCGCCCGCCGGATCATTGATCCGTTAGCTGAGTTGATCAAGATCGATCCGCAGTCGTTAGGGGTTGGCCAATATCAGCATGATCTTCCAACGGCACGTTTGAAAGAACGTCTGGATTTTGTCGTCAGCAAATCAGTCAACCGTATCGGTGTCAATGTAAATACAGCTTCTGTTGAATTGTTGAAACACATTTCCGGATTAAATGCGACGACAGCGCAGAACATCGTCGATTATCGAGAAGCGCACGGTGCGATCAAACTGCGTTCGCAATTGAAAGAAGTGCCGAAGATCGGAGCAAAATCGTTTGAACAAGCTGCTGGTTTTTTGCGTATCGCTGATGGTGATGAATATTTTGACCGCACGGGGATCCACCCAGAGAGCTATGCATTGGCAAGAAAGATCTTGGAACTGCTGCATTTGAAAAAAGAACAGATGGGCAGCGAAGAGGCGAAAAAAGCAGTGAGCCAGGCAGATCCTGAAGCGTTTAGTGAACAGCTCCACAGTGATGTCTATACCGTGCGTGATATCTTGAGTGCTATTCAAACACCGCTGCAGGATTACCGTGATCAATTTGATTCTGTATTGCTGAAAAGCAACGTATTGGAACTGACGGACCTGCATGTTGGTGATGAATTACAGGGAACGGTTCGCAATGTGGTTGATTTTGGCGCCTTTGTCGATATCGGGCTGCATGAAGATGGACTGGTCCATATCTCTAAACTTCGCCCGCATCGGGTAAATAAAGTCAGCGATGTGGTATCGGTCGGGGATATCGTTACCGTGTGGGTATATAAAATTGATGAACAGCGCCAGAAAGTACAGCTTTCGATGGTACCGATCGAACGTTCATAAGGAGAAAGTCATATGAAAATAGAAAAAGGAATGAAATTTGAAGCAGAGATCGATTCGTTAGGAACGGTGATGGATTATGTAGAAGACCGTTTCATCTTTGTCATCAAAGACCAGTTTTGGAATGATGTTGAATTGGAGATGGCGGCACATATGCCGATGGAGATCGATTTTGCCTACCGTTATGATATCGCGATCTTTTTGTTGAGCGTCGGTGATATCGATACCAGTGATTTTTATTTCAATATCCAAGAAAATGACTGGGCAAAGCAGCTGCTGGCAGTGGATGATTGTCTGCAGTGTACGCTCGTCTTGCTGGATGAGAAGAATACCATCTGTTTCAAACGTGATGCGACATTATCTAAAGAAGATTCAGCAAGGATCATCGATTGTTTGAAAAAGCAATATGAAGTGCCTTTTCATGAAGGTGAATTTGATGTCAATATGGAGGGGCTGATGAGCGCCCTGGAACCGTTTGAAATGCAGGAGTATGCATTGGTAAAAGCCATTTTTGAACGATAATTGCATATGTTCGATCATTTCTTTCATTGTTTTTTTAAAGGCCATGTTTTATACTTGAAATAATAAAGAAGGAGGTACGCAGAATGAATGCAGTAGTAAGCGTAATCGGAAAGGACCGTGTCGGTATTCTTGCACGTGTTGCAAGTGAGTGTGCGGACGCGAATATCAATGTCGTAGAAGTGACCCAGACACTGTTACAGGATACATTTGCCATGACGATGCTGGTGAACATCGATGGGATTGCCATGAAGCTGAGTGATTTTGCACAGCACATGGATCAGGTTGGAAAAGAAATGGGATTGGTGATCCATGTCATGCATGAGGACATCTTTAATTCCATGCATAAGATTCAGGGGTAAGCACAATGATCAATTCCAAGGACATATTAGAAACGATCAAGATGATCGATGAGGAATATCTGGATGTTCGTACGATCACGATGGGTATTTCGCTGTTAGACTGTGCAGATGCAGATATTGAAAAGTCATGCGAAAAGATTTATCGCAAGATCACGACATTGGCCAAAGATCTGGTCAAGGTCGGTGACGATATCGGCCGGGAATATGGTATTCCGATCATCAATAAACGAATTTCGGTAACCCCTATTTCAATGCTGGTCGGTGTCAGCGGAGGGGATCCGATCCGCTATGCGTTGACGTTGGAACGCTGTGCATTAGAAACCGGTGTTGATTTCATCGGCGGATTCAGCGCACTTGTTCAAAAAGGATTCTCTGCAGGTGATCGGGAGCTGATCAAGGCGATCCCGCAGGCGCTTGCACAGACCGAACATATCTGTGCGTCTGTCAATGTGGGCTCCACAAAGGCAGGAATCAACATGGATGCGGTCCAGATGATGGGAGAAGTTGTAAAAGAAGCAGCTGAGATCACAGCGGACCGTGATTGCATCGGTGCAGCAAAGATCGTTGTCTTCTGCAATGCACCGGAAGATAATCCATTCATGGCAGGCGCTTTCCATGGGGTCGGTGAGGCAGACTGTGTCATCAATGTCGGTGTCAGCGGACCGGGTGTCGTACGTGCAGCATTAGAAAAAGCGCCCAAAGATTTGCCGATGAATGAGATCGCTGATCTGATCAAGCGAACAGCTTTCAAGATCACACGCATGGGACAATTGGTTGGTACAGTTGCCAGCCAACGATTGAATGTGCCTTTTGGCATCGTCGATCTCTCTTTGGCACCAACACCGGCCATCGGTGATTCTGTTGCATACATCTTAGAAGAAATGGGATTAGAGACATGTGGTGCTTATGGAACGACGGCTTGTTTAGCCATGTTAAATGACGCAGTTAAAAAAGGCGGTGTCATGGCCAGTTCATCGGTCGGCGGTCTGAGCGGTGCATTTATTCCGGTATCTGAAGATGCAGGAATGATCCATGCAGCCAAAACCGGTGTGCTGACATTAGAAAAACTAGAAGCGATGACTGCCGTGTGCAGCGTTGGCTTGGATATGGTCGTGGTGCCTGGTGATGTCAGTGCCTCTTTGATCTCCGGCATGATCGCTGATGAAGCGGCAATCGGTATGGTCAATTCAAAAACGACCGCTGTCCGTGTCATTCCGGCAATTGGACATAAAGAAGGAGAAGAACTCAACTTTGGCGGTTTGTTAGGTGCAGGGCCGGTCATGCATATGAATCCAAGTGATAACAGCGTGATGATCAAACGCGGCGGGCGTATTCCAGCACCTTTGCAAAGTTTGAAAAACTGAGAGAATGCGATTAGAGAAGGGACAGATACCTTCTCTTTTTTATAAAACACAGCTTCTTGCTTTATTTTTTGCTTGTTTATGCTAAAATAAGAAAGTTAAAAAGGATGTGAATTCATGCTGGAATTAAAAAATCTGACATTTGAGGCAGATGGCAAAAAAATAGTAAATGATATTTCTTTAACATTCACCGAGCATGCCTTTACGGTCATAACCGGTCCTAATGGCGGAGGAAAGTCTACATTGGCTAAGCTGATCATGGGCATTGAACAGCCGACAAGCGGACAAATTCTTTTCAATGGAGAAGATATCACGCATTTATCGATCGATGAGCGGGCAAAACGCGGGATCGGCTATGCATTTCAACAGCCACCGCGCTTTAAAGGCATGAGCGTGCGCAGACTGCTGGAATTGGCGCATGGAAAAGAGTTAGAGGAAGAACACTGTATCTCATATTTAAGCGATGTGGGCCTGTGCTCAAAAGATTATCTCGATCGTGATGTGGATAATTCGTTATCTGGCGGCGAAGTGAAGCGCATTGAGATTGCTTCGTTATTAGCCAGGGATCTGCAGCTGAGCATCTTTGATGAGCCGGAAGCAGGAATCGATCTATGGAGCTTTTCAAAACTGGTGGAAACATTTCGTGCGCTGCATGATCGTAAAAAACAAGATATCTTGTTGATCTCTCATCAGGAACGCATCATGCAGCTTGCTGATGAGATGATCGTGATCGAAAATGGAAAAGTCGTTTCTCATGGCAGTAAAGAAGCAATCTTGCCGACATTGCTGATGGAATTTGAGCCATGCGGAATCAACAAGAAAGCAGGTGATGGCAATGCTGAATAGTACAGAGAAAAATTTGCTGCAGCAGATTGCCGGCATCAGCGGTTTCCAACCAGGCTCGGCATTCAATTTACGGGCAAATGGAACGGGCGTAGAGCGCCATTCTACGACGAATGTGACCATTCGGCAAAAGAGCGATCAGCCAGGCATCGATATCATCGTAGCACCGCATACGGTAGGCGAACAGATCCATATCCCGGTGATCATTACGGACAGCGGTGTCCAGGATCTGGTCTACAATGATTTTTATATCGGGGAAGGTGCTGATGTGGAGATCATTGCCGGCTGCGGCATTCATAATGATGGCTGTGATACATCACAGCATGATGGGATCCATACGTTTCATATCGGAAAACATGCCCATATCGTTTACACGGAGAAACATTATGGTGAGGGAAATGGTGAAGGTGAGCGGATCCTGAATCCGACAACGAAGATCTATATGGAAGAAGGCAGCTATGCCCAGATGGATATGAGCCAGATCAAAGGAGTCGACTCTACGAAACGGATCACCTATGCTCGTTTGAGAAAAGACGCTAAGCTGGTCATCAATGAAAAACTGATGACACATGGCAGTCAGTTTGCACATTCTGATGTGGAAGTGGATCTGGATGGGGAAGACAGCGTTTTGCAGATCGTTTCACGTTCGGTTGGAAAGGACGACTCGAAACAAGTATTTCATCCGATCGCCAGAGGAAATAACAAATGCCGGGCACATGTGCAATGTGATTCGATCTTGATGGGGAATGCTAAGATTTCATCGATCCCGGAGATTGCAGCAAATCACGTGGATGCACAAGTCATCCATGAAGCAGCCATTGGAAAGATCAATAGTGATCAGCTGATCAAATTGCAGACATTTGGATTGAATGAAGAAGAAGCGGAACAGGTCATCGTAGATGGTTTCTTGCGTTAAAAAAATAAAGAGCGCCCTTTAGCGTTCTTTTTTTGTGAAATTAACAAATTTACTTGTTCAAGATCATTATTTCATCGTACAATAAGTTTAATAGAAAATAGAGAGGAGAATCAAAATATGAGAAGACGCTATTGGTTCTTCGCATTTATGATAGTAGCGATCGTGTTCTGTTTGCCGTTGATCGTACAGGCAGATGTCGGCAATTCTTTTTCAGGCGGAAGTTCAGGCGGCGGTTACAGCGGAGGTTCGAGTTATAGCGGAGGTTCCGGTCTGGGCGGTCTTGTTTTTCTAGGCGGCGGAAGCAGCTTATCGACTGTTATCATCGTTTTAGTGGTCTTTGCACTTTATTCGTATATGAAAGCAAAGAACGGGGGCGGCATGCAATCTGCTCCGCACCCATATCGCGTCAATGCACCTCACCGCATCTGTGATGAAGCAGCTGCAATTGCTGGAGTGCAGGCTGTCGATCCAGATTTTTCGGCAGAAAGCTTTAAAACATTTGCATCAGAGGTGTATCTGGCATTGCAGGAAGCATGGGAAGAACGTGACTGGAAGAAAGTGCGCCCGTTTGAAAGCAATGCTTTGTTCAATGTGCATAATCGCCAATTGCAAGAGTATATCGATCAGCATAAGACAAATCATTTAGACATGCAGAATGTGCGTGACGTTACGATTGCAGAATTTCGCAAAGATGGTGCACATGAAGTGCTTGTCGTACGGTTAGAAGCCAGTTTGATCGATTATGTGAGCGATGATGAGACAGGACGTGTCCTGGAAGGCAGCAAGACGAAATATCAGCATCGTTTCTATTATTTGGAATTTATTCGTACAGCCGGGGTGAAAACACAGGTACAAGGGGAGCGTACGGTTACCAATTGTCCAAACTGTGGTGCACCGACCGAGGTGACGAGCAGCGGTGAATGTGCTTATTGCCATTCCATCATCACCAATGGTGATTTTGGATGGGTGTTGAATAAATATATGGCTTGGTAAGGAGGATTCTATCATGGGTTTGATTCGAGCAGCATTTGATTCAGCAAAAACAACTTTAGCCGATCAGTGGATCGAGTATTATTACTGTGATTCTTTGAGCAATGATGTATTGATCCAAAAAGGACAAAAAGTGGTTACGAGCGGCAGCAATACCAAAGCCAGCCCTAACATTATTACGAATGGCAGTGGTTTTGCCGTCAATGAAGGCCAGGCACTATTGATCGTTGAGGATGGAAAGATCATTGAATTCTCAACTGAACCAGGCCGTTTTACCTGGGATTCTTCCAGTGAACCAAGCTTGTTCGATAATGGCTGGCAAGGACTTAAAGATTCATTCAAGATCTTTGGCAAACGCTTTACGATGGGCGGTACGCCTGGAAAAGATCAGCGTGTGTATTTCGTCAATTTGAAAGAGATCATCGATAATAAATTTGGCAGTGCGACACCGATGCCTTATCATGATCCGGTATACCGCAATATCTATATCCGCTATTTTGGTCAATATACCTTCCGCATTCAAGATCCGATCCGCTTTTATTCGAACTTGAGCGGAAACGTAAAAGACGCTTATACTAAGGCGCAGCTGATGGAACAATGTGATGCAGAATTCGTCAATGCTTTAGACAGCGCTTTAGCGAAATGCGGAGATGAGGGATATCAGTTCAGCGATCTTCCAAAGAAGCAGATGGAAATTGCTGCTTATATGAATGATGCATTAGATGCGTCATGGAGCGAGCGCCGTGGCATGGTCGTGGAAGTCGTTGCAATCCAGAAAGTCACACCGGATGACGAAAGCCGCAAACGTATCGAAACGATCGATGATGCCATCATGATGGGCGATCAGCGGGTAGCTGCAGGCCGTTTGGCTCAAGCACAGGCAACGGCAATGGAAAATGCAGCCAGCAATGAAGCAGGTGCGATGAATGGCTTTATCGGTATGGGCTTTGCACAGCAGGCTGGCGGGATGAATGCATCAGCAATGTTCCAAAATATGCAGCCGCAGGAAAATAATCCGCTGTTTCAAAATCAGCATCCGCAAGCTTCAGCTTCCGGATGGACCTGCAGCTGCGGAACGCAAAACACAGGAAATTTCTGCAGCAATTGCGGAAAACCAAATCCAAACGGACCGTGGACCTGTACATGCGGCGCGAAGAACAATGGCAATTTCTGCAGCAATTGCGGCAAGAAACGACCAGAATAAAAAAAGCATCGTGAGATGCTTCAGCTTGTTGACAAACTATATACTTAAAAAGTATAGAAAAATAATTCGATAAAAGTGGGGATTATCAACCATTTTTCAGGTAATTTTATATAAATGATGGCTTAAGATTGCCTGTTTTCTCTTTAAAAGTGGAGATT
>CASFOT010000127.1 GCA_949296305.1 uncultured Erysipelotrichaceae bacterium | reverse complement strand
CAAATATCTGAACAGTGAACCAACCAAATTGTCTGGTGGACAAAAACAACGTGTCGCTATTGCGAGCGTATTAGCCATTGCACCAGAAATTTTGATCTTTGATGAATCAACCAGCATGCTGGATCCGCAAGGGAAAGCAGAGATCAATGCACTGATCCAAAAGATACATAAAGAATCCCATTTAACGATCGTATCCATTACACATGATATTGAAGAAATGGCGCATAGTGATCATGTGATCGTAATGAATGATGGAAGAGTTGTGATGGATGGAACACCGCAGATGATCTTAAAGAGAGAAAATGAATTGGTCAACATGCAGTTGGATATCCCGTTCGCATTGAAATTTGTCCATGCGATGAAAAAAGAGGGTGTTCAGTTACATGAAGAGATACAAATGGAAAGAGTGGTAGATGAACTATGTCGATTGCGTTTCGAAAAGTAGCACATACATATAACAGCGGAACACCTTTTTCCTATGCAGCTTTAAAGAATGTTGATCTTGAACTGGAAGAAGGAAAGATCACTGCGATCATCGGTGAAACAGGAAGCGGAAAATCGACACTGGTTCAGCATTTAAATGCGTTATTATTGCCTACACAGGGTGAATTGGAAGTTTGCGGCAAGATGATCCGTGCAAAAGAAAAACCCAAAAATTTAAAAGAACTTCGTAAAAATGTCGGTCTGGTCTTTCAGTTTCCGGAATATCAGTTATTTGAAGAAACTGTTGAAAAAGATATTGCTTTTGGACCGAAGAATTTTGGCGAAACCGCAGAAGAAGCAACTGCGCATGCACGCAGCGTGCTTCCATATGTCGGTCTAGGTGAAGAATATTTATCAAGATCTCCTTTCGAATTGTCTGGCGGACAAAAAAGACGTGTGGCGATTGCAGGCATCTTAGCAATGGATCCAAATGTCCTTGTATTAGATGAACCAACGGCAGGACTGGACCCGCAAGGAGCAAAAGAAATGATGGAACTCTTTGTAAAAATGAATAAGGAATTCCATAAAACCGTCTTGTTAGTATCGCATGATATGGAACATGTATTACGTTATTGCGATCGTGTAGTCGTTGTAAAAGACGGCAGTGTGATCCTGCATCAAGATGTGGCAGATTTTTTCAAAGATACAACGATCTTAAAAGAACTTCGAATCACACCACCGGCTGTGATTCGTTTAAGAGAAGCTTTGAATGAAAAAGGATTCTCACTCCCGAATGATTTGCTGACGATTGAGCAATTAGCTCAAGCAGTTGCAAAGGAGGTGGCACAGCATGAATAATATTGCATTAGGGCAATACCTTCCTTTGAATTCGATCGTCCATAAAATGGACCCTAGAGCGAAGATCGCAGCAATGCTTTTGGTGATGATCGCAATCTTCATTCCTGCTGGATACAGCGGTTATGCGGTATTAGGTGTAGTTGTGTGTTTGGTGGCTCTTTTAGCAAAGCTGCGCTTATCTTTTGTATGGAGAGCCATGCGGCCGATGTTGTTTATGCTAGCTTTCTTGTTAGTGATCAATATTTTGGTCATTCGTGATGGTTACGTCGTATTCTCTATTGGCAGTTTTCATATATATAGTGGTGCAGTTTCTCAACCACTCTATATAGTGATCCGTTTGGCATTGATGGTTACGATCACGACGATTTTGACTGCAACTACAAAGCCATTGGATCTGACTTTAGGGATCGAAGACTTGTTAAAACCCTTCCGCAAGATCGGTCTTCCTGCACATGAAATTGCAATGATGATCTCAATTGCTCTGCGTTTTATCCCTACGTTGATCGAAGAAACACAACGAATCATGAAAGCACAGGCATCACGCGGTGTAGATCTTGAGAATGGAACGATCAAAGAAAAAATTTCGGCGATCCTTTCTTTACTGGTGCCGTTGCTTGTGTCTGCATGGGACCGCGCTGTTCAGCTTGCGGATGCTATGGAAGCAA
>CASFOT010000126.1 GCA_949296305.1 uncultured Erysipelotrichaceae bacterium | reverse complement strand
TTCGTTCGACTTGCATGTATTAGGCATGCCGCCAGCGTTCATCCTGAGCCAGGATCAAACTCTCCATTTGAATTGTTTGTTTAGCTCATTTTACGCTTCTTAGCGTTCTTTCTTTTCTTATCCGGACTTGCGTCCTTCTTTCTTGAATTGACGTTTCT
This sequence comes from uncultured Erysipelotrichaceae bacterium, assembly GCA_949296305.1. Taxonomy (GTDB): domain Bacteria; phylum Bacillota_I; class Bacilli_A; order Erysipelotrichales; family Erysipelotrichaceae; genus Merdibacter. Next base: position 19,577 of record CASFOT010000126.1, on the reverse strand, counting down.
CTGTTTGGTTTTCAAAGATCGAGCCAGCAGCTCATCGCTGCGTGCTCAGTTATATTACCACCCCTTTTTTCTTCTGTCAACACTTTTTCCCTTTTTTCTTCTTTTTTTTATTTATTTTTAAAGCGATCGGTCCGCCTCCCTTGCTTCCGATCGCTCTTCTTTCTATCTCGCTGCATTCTCCTTCTTTTCTGTCAGCTCTTCTTTCACGATTTCGTATTGCTGACGATATCCTTCTAACTTTTCACGTTCAGCCTCTACTTTCGCTGCAGGCGCTTTATTTACAAAGTTTGGATTGTTCAGCATTCCTTCACCACGTGCAATCTCACCATTCAAACGTTTCAATTCTTTTTCCAGCTTTGCAATTTCTTCTTCAATATTAACCACAGCTGCTAATGGTGTAGACAACGTTCCGCCTAAAATTGGACGAGTGACCAATTCCTCTTCTTTGCTGAGATCTGCACATTGTGCATGACACATCTTCAACAAGATTGCCGCAATATTTTCTTCGATATCTTTCCATGCACCCGTTTCATCTTTAACTGCAACTTGAATGTTCATGCTCGGTTTCAAATTATAGTCTGTCTTGATTTCACGAACGGCACTGATCATTGACAACAGCTGGCGGACAGCCGTCATCTCTTCGTCGCTCATATTCACATCAGCAGCTTTCGGCCATGTCTCTAAATTGAGGCTGGCTTTTTCATGCGAAAGACTTAAATAGATTTCTTCTGTAACGAACGGCATAAATGGATGCAGCATTTTAACGATGCCCATCAATACATATTGCAAGGTTGCCTTCGCTGCGCGTTTGATCGTTTCATCCTCGCTTTGTAGCCCAGCTTTGCTTAGCTCGATATACCAGCTGCAGAAATCATCCCAAATAAAGCTATAAAGCTCGTTCCCCACTAATGCAAACTCATATTTTTCCATATTTTCGGTAACATTAGCTAACACTTCGTTAAAGCGTTTTAAGATCCATTTATCAATGATCGAAGCATTCGCCATATCTTCAGCGCTTTCGTTTCCATCTAGCTGCATTGAAACGAAACGAGTCGCATTCCAGATCTTATTGATAAAATTCCAGCTGGATTCGATTTTCTTTGCGGTAAAGCGAAGATCTTGTCCCGGCGTAGAGTTCGTCGTCAAAAAGAAACGCATCGCATCGACACCGTATGTATCGATCACATCCATCGGATCGATTCCGTTACCCAACGATTTTGACATTTTTCTTCCTTGCTCATCACGGACAAGGCCATGGATCAAAACATCCTTGAACGGACGGCTCTTCATACAATAACGCGACTGGAAAGCCATTCGGGCAACCCAGAAGAAGATGATATCATAGCCGGTAACCAGCACGTCATTTGGGAAATAGCGTTTCAGATCATCTGTATCCTGCGGCCATCCTAAAGTTGAGAACGGCCATAAAGCGCTTGAGAACCATGTATCCAAAACATCTTCATCCTGTGTCCAATTTTCAATATCTTTTGGATCTTCTTCTCCAACGTATACTTCACCTGTTTCTTTATGATACCATGCAGGGATACGATGCCCCCACCATAATTGACGAGAAATACACCAGTCTTCAATATTTTCCAACCATTGCTGGAACGTCTTCTCAAAGCGTTTTGGATAGAAATGGATCTTCTCGTCTTCTATTTCTTGGTTTTTCAACACTTCATCTGCCAACGGTTTCATCTTTACGAACCACTGTTTGGATAGATACGGTTCTACGATCACACCCGTACGTTCAGAATGTCCAACCTGATGCATATGTTTTTCAATGTGATCGACCACCCCATCACGTTGGAAATCAGCTACTAGTGCCTTACGGCATTCAAAACGATCCATGCCTGTATATTTCCCGCACATTTCATTCATCGTTCCGTTGGGATTCATACAGATCGGCATCGCTAATCCATATTTTTTAGCTAATTGGAAGTCATTTGGATCATGAGCAGGCGTACATTTCATGACCGCTGTACCAAAAGACATGTCGATATAGTCATCTGCCATGATTGGCAATGCTTCCCCATTTGCCGGATTGATCGCATGAAGTCCAACGATTGCTTTGTAACGTTCATCATCCGGATGAACAAAGATTGCCTGGTCCGCAAACATCGTCTCTGGACGGGTCGTCGCAATGACTAATTGCTGACCGGTTTCCACTACTTGATATTTAAAGTAATACATGGCGCCTTCAATTTCTTTGTGGATCACTTCAATATTTGATAAAGCCGTCATCGCTTCCGGATCCCAGTTAATGATACGTTCACCTTGATAGATCAAACCTTCATGATAGAGATCAGAAAATACTTTACGAACGGCTTTCGACAAACCTTCATCCAACGTAAAACGCTCTCTGCTGTAATCCAGCGATAATCCTAGTTTTGCCCATTGTTTACGAATCGTTGCCGCGTACTCTTCTTTCCATGCCCAAGCATGTTCCAAAAATTTCTCACGGCCGATATCATAACGTGAGATGCCTTGTTCCTTTAATCGTGCATCTACCTTGGCCTGTGTCGCAATGCCTGCATGATCCATACCGGCTAACCACAACATATCATAGCCTTGCAAACGTTTATAGCGTGCAATGATATCTTGCAGTGTCGTATCCCAGGCATGCCCTAAATGCAATTTCCCAGTAACGTTTGGCGGCGGGATCACGATGCAAAATGGATCTTTACTTTTATCTCCTGCCGTGAAATAACCTTCTTTGAGCCATAGATCATAATAATCCGCTTCTACCTTATGATGATCATATTTAGCTGCCAATTCTTTCTTCATACGGATTCCTCCATTCCTCTCTCATCAGCGAAAATAACAACATGACATGGTATCTGCCATCGCCTAACAACATCGTTTTTGGATACGTTCCTTCCCGATGAAATCCTTTTTTCTCCAACAATGCAATGCTGGCAGTATTTTGTAATGCACAGACTGCATTGATCCGATGCAAATCCATCTTTTCAAACCCATAGTCCAAAATGCATGTCAGGGCTTCGCTCATCAATCCCAAATGCCAATAAGAAGGATGAAGCAGATAACCGATTTCCATTGAATGCGGACTGCTTAAATGATGGAAATCGATCGTTCCGATCAGCTTTTCGAACCTTTTTTCGATCAGTACGAACGGCATTGGCTGATGAGATGTTCTGCATTCCAGCTCACAGGCACGAATGCCTTCCAACGTTTCTTCTACATCGATATGCCGCGGCACGCTCAGCCATCTCACTGCTTCTTGCTGAGAATAGATCTCATAAAGATCGCAAGCATCCTCCTGCTTCAAGGGGCGATAATATAACCGTTTACTTTCCAGTTCCATATTTCCTCCAACAAAAAAAAGCGCCGCTAAAGGACGCTTTCGTGGTACCACCTTTATTCGCATGCAAGACATGCCTCTCTACACTAACGCTGTATCTGCGTCTTCCCCTACATCCGTTCAGGAAAGCTGCTCCCAGACTACCTTCACAACATCCGTTCATCCTTTTACACCACCAAGGACTCTCTTCTCAACGCAATGCTGCTACTCCTTCTGTTCCCTGCATTTGAACTATTGTCTATATTTTAAACAAATTCAATTTCTGTGTCAATAGATACTTAAGGGAGACGCACGAGAGTTTTTTCCTTAATCTCACGATGGTCATTGCAAGCCTGCAGCCGTTTTTCATCTACTTGATATCGTTGCGCAATAGACGCATACGTATCGTTCATTTTTGCAACGATCAAGCGGCAGGTCGTATAAGAAGTTTCTTCCTCAAACAAATCGTCAAAACAGTCATCCAGCAGTGAATACGCATCTGTTTGTTCTGTTGGTCCTTCATCGATGAGCGCTTTTGCTTCTTGAACGTCATGTTCGACCACTTCATCCTTGATCCCATGGATCAACAGTTCAATTTCTAATCGAAGTTCATTTGCATTTCCACTCGATCCTACATTTCCAATTTGAATATAAAAATCCTCATCGTTCAATTTTTGCGATGGAGCAAATACATCCATATCGATCATCTCTTTGATTGTCTGTACATGGCCTTGTTCATCCAGATAACTGCCTAACACATAAAGCGGGCCGATGGCACGAATGCCATCTGTTTCGTTTTTATATTGCAATCCCTCCTGAATCGTCACACGCTGTATCTCATTGATCGTATGTTCCAAGAGCAATTGCTTCTCAATAATCATCGTTTTCATCTGTTATCCTCCCATTTGCAACTATATGCCGGACCATCCGAAAAAAGACATACGTTTTACTTGATTTTCTCACATCAATCAATAAAATATGTTATGATGATTAAGAATGTTTAAGGAGAATTTTCATGATAAAAATTAGTAAAACAAGTGTTATGAATATGGAAAATGCGATTCGCGGCGCACGCAATCCATTAAACAGCTGGAATCGCATGGACAGCTATTTCGATGAACACGGAACGTTTGTGCTTGGTGAAAACGATTTAAATCTTGCCATGCGCTTAGTGCGTGCAGGCAGCGATCATCGCAAGTTCATCCGCCAAATTTTCGTTTCCGTTGATTTTGAAGCACCGTTATATTGGTGGAAAGAATATGATACTTACAAGGTTGCTACTGTTGCAAATTCAACATCAACCATGCATAAAATTGCTGCAAAACCTTTCTCATTAGAAGACTTTTCCCATGAACATATGAATGAAGCAGCTTTAGCTTCATTACAATCAACAATCCAAACATTGGAACAGCTGCGTTTACAATATTTGGAAACGAAAGATAAAGGAATCTGGTACAGCATGATCCAGCTGCTGCCAACCTCTTACCATCAGCTGCGTACGTGCAGCTTCAACTACGAAACATTGATCAATATCTATCACGCTCGTAAAAACCATAAGCTGGATGAATGGCATGTTGTATGCGATTGGATCAAAACGCTCCCATATGCAGATGAGTTGATTGTCATGGAAGACGTTGAAAAAGGACATCAATAGAAACGGGGTCTTTCTATGGTTTCTTTGCAATGGTTTCAGCATATAAAGAAAAATAAAAGAATTCGAATCATCCTGTCATTGATCATGATCGTATGTTCATCGTTGTTACAGACATACGTCATTCAATCATTCATCAATCCTGCAAACTTATTGTCTGCCGGTTTCACCGGTGTGGCCATATTATTAGACCGTATCGCCCAATTATGCGGAGGTTATTTCCCTACTTCCATCGGGATCTTGATCTTAAATATACCGGTCGCGCTTGCTTGTTATCGATCGGTCGGCAAACGTTTTACACTGTATAGTTCCCTTCAATTTTGCTTAACCTCCTTTTTATTAGGCACGGTTCATTTCAACCCCATCTTAGATGATGTGATCTTAAATGTTGCTTTTGGAGGGTTTTTACACGGAATGGCCATCACATTAGCTTTAAAAGCGAATGGATCGACCGGCGGTACAGACTTCATTTCATTATATGTATCTAATAAAATTCACAAATCCATCTGGAATGAGATCTTCTTATTCAATGTTTTCATCCTGGTGATCTTTGGAGCTATCTTCGGCTGGGAATATGCTGGCTATTCGATCGTGTTCCAGTTTATCTCTACACGAACGATCTCCACTTTCCATCATCGATATGAACAAGTGACGATCGAAGCAACAACACAGCATCCGGAACAAGTCAGTGATTATTATTTAGAGCATTTCCGACATGGCATGACCGTTATTGAAGGTTATGGTGCTTACATGCACAAACGGGTTTATATTTGCAAAACAGTCGTCTCTTCCTATGAGGTCCACGATGTTGTCATGTGTTTGCAAACTGCTGACCCAGCTATCATCATCAACACGTATCGCACCAGTAATTTTTATGGACGTTTTTATCAAAAACCAATCGATGATATGTAATCTGACACGCAGAGATCCTGCGTGTTTTTTTAGGGATCAAACTGTATTGACATGCTTTCAGTCCTATCACTTTTATTTGAGCGGCCATTTCTACGATTCACAACGATCAAAAAAAGCAGATATAAATCCGGCAAACACCTTCTGATCGATATCTGCTTTATTGGTCATAAGCGGAGAAAAAACATCTAGTTACTAACTCATTCTATCTCGTATGGCTATAAAACAACGATCTGTTTTTCCTATGCTTTATGAGGATGTCGCCGCTGCTTTTAAATCTGCAGACATCTTTGGCTAATGAACGCTTCTCTTTTTTAACACACAGATTGAAACAAGCGAAAGCATCAGCAAAACCATTTCCATGGAACCATTGACTGAAATACCTGTATCAACCAGATCTTCGTTTGACCCTTCCTCTTTCATCTCAAGATCCTGCAATGCTTCATTTAACCGTTTTACAAGCTGATCCACTTCATTTTGAGCAACATTTTCATCTTGAATCATTTCTTTAGCTTCTGCCAAACTTTCATTCAATCGTTGAACCGTATCTTCTGTATACAGATGGCTGTTTATGTTCTCTGCCTTAGCAACTGCATCGATCAAAGCCGCTTTATCAGCCTGTTTTTGCGCTTGATCGATTGCTTTTGCAAGCAATCTTTCCATTTCGTCGATCTCTTCTTGTTCTTGGGCTTGGTTTAGCAATGATCTTGCTTTTGCCAATAAGGTATCAAAATCTTTAACTGTCGAAGAAATATAAGAATCCAGATTTTCGGCAATCGTTTCAGCTTGTTCAATCGTAAGTAATAATGAAGAATAATCCAGCATTTTTTCAAGTCCTTGAATAGCTTCATTCAATTGAACTGCCGCTTTTTCAATATCAGCAATACTTGCTGATTTATCTGCTTCTACAGCAATGGCACGTGCAAATGCATCCTGCAGTTGTTCATAGCTCTCTGCAGTATACCCTTTTGCATCAATTTCCTGTGCTTGCTGGATCAAAGACCGTAATTGTTCAAGTGCCGTTTCTCTCTGCAAGGAACGCTCAGAAAGCTCACGTGCAACCTCATTGGTCGCGGTCAATGCTCTTTGTGTCTCCCTGTGTACGAGCATCCGTTGTTCTTCATTCGCCGCTACTGCACTGCCGTGATAATTTCCTTTTGCCGGCCTTGCAAGATTTTCTACAACTGCTTTTAATTCGTCTTTTTGCTCCTGTGTCACTTCATCTGAAGACAGCAGATATTTCGCCTTTGCTACATCACGAATGCCCTGTTTGAACAACTCATAACGAGGTGTGCTGTAATAAGCTGCGTTTATTCCATCAGCTGCGTCATCTTCCCGTTCTAACGGATAAATGAACCAGCCATCTCCCGGCTCCCAATAACGGTAGCTCGCATCACCAAACATGTCATACACATAATTATCCCACGCCCAACGCATATAGCCATCGGTTCCCAGGGTCATCGTATACCAAATGGTCCAATAATTATCGCCTGGATCGCTGATCATGAAATTGCTAGGATAATCGCCTGTACATGTATAGTAAGTCGTCGTCAAGCCTAATTCCTGGCGATGTTTCGAAAGCTCCCTCATCTGTGAGACATTCGAAGCATTCCCCAAATTGATCGATATGTCATCGATGCGATCCGTAAAGTCATAATATTCCGGTGCAGCATAATTCAATGCGGAAGAAATCTTAAAGTGATTGCCGTCTTCATCCGTAACACTTTCGATCAATTCAACTGCTGGCCGCAATTGATCTAATCCACGCTCATCCATCGAAATATAGGCGATCTCAAACCAGCCGTTTTCTTTTGAATGTGCCAAAAAATCTTCTAAGAAAGGTTTCCACATGGCCTTCCAAGACTCTTCACCTGGATTGTGGCTTTCTGATACGGTTTTGCCCAATGCTTCATCATAATAGGTAATTTGGTTGCTCCAAGGAACGATACTGTAACATTTGATCTGTCCAACATTCTGCTGTGGATCGATCACGCCGCATTCGATCATAAAATTGATCCATGCATCATACCAAGTATAATCGAATGTCCAGCTTCCATCTGCTTTTTTTGTCCATTTGACCATGGAAGGATCACCATAATAGGACTGATGGTCCCATGCTTCTTCTACAATATTAGCAGCAGCATGTCCGCCCATTTGTGCATATTCTTTTGTCGCATCGCGCATGAGATCAAAATGTGCTTTTGTGAAATAAAAGTCATCTGCCTTGTCATAAGAAATACCACCGCTAGGTACCGCTCCAAGTCCAAGATAATAATTCGCTACGGAAAACGGATGCTGCCAAATCTGTATTTCGGTCAATTCGGGTTCCGGTTGCAGCAGATTCAGCACCTCGACTGTATAAACCAGATCGATCGGTTCCTCCAGCTCATCTGCAATCACAGAAATGGTACCTGTATATACACCAGCGGCAGCATCCACAGGCACATCGATCATGATCCATGCAAATTGCAGATCATTTGCCTTTATATCTTTTGCCCCGCCTTTATAAATGATATTTGGGAATGATTTCACTTCACCGGCCATATTCCTTCCATCATTTGCTTCGACTTCCTTGAGCCATTTGATCTGGATATGATCTTTGCTGATGGTCTGTCCGGAAGCACTGACAAAATCAGATGAAACACATTCGACCTGATGGATATCTTTGCTCATGGATGCAACGATCACTTTTGAATTCAAACGATCGCCTTTCCAAGCTGTCGCAGAATAATTGGTATTCGATCCAGTTGCCAAAGTTTCATAATCTTCGCCGAGATCCAATCGTTTTTCGTTTCCTACATACGCATTCATCACTGCTAATGCAGGATCTACTGTGACTTTCACATCACAGCGGATCGTTTCATCCATTGTCGAAACAGCAGTAACCACTGCTTCCTTTTTTGATCCGACATCTTTCGCCGTTATCACGCCATTTTCAACAGTGACCGTTTCAGCATCGCTGCTTTCCCAACGAAGGGCATCAGCTGATACGATCCAAGGTTCCATCGTCGCAATGACCTGATTGCTGCCGCCTGGTGCCAACGTGATTTCTGTTTTATTCAACTCAATTGCTGTCGGTGCAATTTCATCATGATAAACGCGGATCTTATCGCCCTGCATGGCCTTAACAGCAGTCTCATCTTTGCTCTTCTCAACACGTAGTACATGCTCGCCATCTGCTAATCCTTGTACCTCAAACAATTTCTGTTTATGCTGTGTCTGTCCGCTTAGAAGATTGGCTTTCCCGCTGCCCAACAGTTGATCATCGATATAAACATCAAAATTTGCATGACTTGTATTCTTGCTCGCATAGATTTCAATTCCGGTACCGATGAATTTCATTGTATAATGATCAGATTCAGTACCAGTACCGCTAGTGCTGTAATGGTCTGTTCCATCATAAAACAAATTTGGATAGCCGCTTTCTCCATTCCACTGGCTCGATGGTTCATATTGGATCTTGAATAGTTCGCCAGTCGTTGTCGAAACCGCATCATCAACATCTGTATATCCCTTTTCCTCTGGAATTTCTGTTTGTGTACCAAATACTTTCGCATATGCAATGTTCATGCCTAAAGGATTCGGATCCGTACCACTGTACTGATCTAAGATCGTCAGCAGCAAGGTATGCTCCCCTTGTGCCATTGTGTCACTTTCAAACAGCAATGTGTCATTGCCGGTTGCATACGATGCATATGCATCTAGTTCTTTGGGTTCCCCATCATCGATCGAAACAGAAAATTTACGATGATTGCTAGCCTTTTTTCCGTATAATTCGATCTTGGTTCCTTCAAAACGGATCGTTACAGTTGCACCGACCGTATTAGACCAATGTTCTGTCACTGAAGGAGCATTTCCTCCGCAGCTGTCCCATCCGCCATCATTCGCATCACCGATCGAATAAGAAAAAGCATCTTCCGTATCATCAACAACGATTGACTCTTCTCCTTGTATAGGAATGCTCGTTATGCTTAGCAAAGAGAAGATGCAACAAACAGATAATGATAAAGACATTATGATATGTGCGATCCTTTTCACTTTTTCATTTCCTCCATCTTAAAATATGCTATGGATCAACCATGAAATATCAAACAAATCCTCCTTTCCACCATTCCATGTAATCCCTTACATATTTAAAGTACAATTAAACTAATTTCTTGTATCTGTACTTTTTAGTACTTATTTTGCAGTTTTTAATCATTTTAGATACTTTATATTCGAGTTCTCTCTTTAGGTGCAACATGGAATTTGACCTTGATCATTCATGCATAAAACAGATGAAAAAATGTATCCATTATTCTGCTGCATAAAGACAAGATCACAAATGCAAGGTGTATATTTCCATTAAAAAATGGCAGGATATTCCTGCCATCAAAGTGTTGATCTAAACACATTCTTTCAATCATCATTTATTCTTGTTTCATCAATTCGATCATTGCTTGCCAAATCTCTTCTGCACCTTCTTTTGTCTGCGAAGAAAAAGGAAAGAGCTGCTCACCTGGCTGTAACTGAAGATCTTTGCGAATCAATGCCAAATGATGAGCACGTTTTGTTTTTGGCACCTTATCGATTTTTGTAGCAACGATCAAGATCGGTAGTTCAAAATAACGAATATACTCCAACATCGTATGATCATCTTCTGAAGGCAAGTGTCTTGCATCCACTAAGATGACTGCTCCTTTTTTCTGTTTACGCTCATTGAAATAATCTTCCATCATTTCACCAAAGCGCAGCAGTTGTTGTTTCGATAAATTTGCATAGCCATACCCTGGAACATCCACCAGCATATATTTATCATCCAGATTAAAGAAGTTCAATAATCGCGTCTTTCCTGGCGTGCTGCCGACATAAGCGAGTTTCTTCCGCTCTGTCATCGCATTGATAAAACTGCTCTTGCCTACATTGGAACGGCCAGCTAAGACAATTTCAGGCAGCTCACTGTCCGGCCACGAATGACGATCCGGTGCAGAAATTACAAGCTCTGCTTTCTGAAATTGCATGTTAATGAACCAAAGCCACATCTAATACCTGTGTAACACGCTCAACAGGTACAAATTCCATGGCTTCCTTTACTGTCTGCGGAATGTCATCGAGATCTTTCACGTTTGCTTTTGGAATGATCACAGTCGTGATACCGCTGCGGTGAGCTGCTAACGATTTTTCTTTTAAACCGCCGATCGGAAGCACATTTCCTCGCAAGGTCACTTCGCCGGTCATTGCCACATCACTTCGTACTGGTACATCACTTAAGCACGAAACAAGTGCTGTCGTCATCGTAACACCTGCGCTTGGTCCATCTTTTGGTACAGCTCCTTCTGGCACGTGGATATGGATATCCGTTTTTTCAAAGATCTCATTGTTGATCTTAAATTTCTTTGCATTTGCACGGATGTAATCTAAAGCGATCGTTGCGCTTTCTTTCATTACATCTCCTAGCTGTCCAGTAAGGACCAGTTTGCCTTTTCCTTCAAATTTATTGACTTCGATCTGGAGCACATCTCCACCAAAAGAAGTATATGCTAATCCAGTTACAGTTCCGATCTGATTTTTATGTTCGCGTTTTCCATACTCGAATTTTTCATTCCCGAGCCATTCCTTCACTTGCTTCTTCGTTAAACGAACACTTTTCTTATGATCTTTCAAAATGGCTAAAACGCTCTTACGGCAAATTGTAGCAATCGTACGTTCTAACTGTCGTACACCGCTTTCTCTTGTATAGTAGCGGATCAGATACAACAGCATATCTTCATCAATTTTTAATTGACTGGATTTTAATCCATTTTCTTTGATCTGTTTTGGTACAAGATGATCTTTAGCGATCTGTACCTTTTCTAATTCTGTATAAGATGACAGTTCGATGATCTCCAGGCGATCACGTAAAGCAGCTGGTATATTCTCCAAATAATTCGCAGTAGCGATAAATAACACTTTGCTCAGATCATAAGGTTCTTCCAAATAATGATCAGAGAAAACTGAATTTTGTTCAGGATCCAGAACCTCCAGCATGGCACTAGCCGGATCACCTTTATAGTCGCTTGCCATCTTGTCGATCTCATCGATCAAGAAGACCGGATTGATCGTCTGTGCTTTTTTCATTGCTTGAATGAAACGTCCAGGCATACTGCCTAAATACGTGCGGCGATGACCGCGGATCTCACTTTCATCTTTCACACCGCCTAAAGAGATCTTCACAAATTTACGATTTAATGCGCGAGCAACAGATTTAGCCAAAGAAGTCTTTCCAACCCCTGGAGGACCCACCAAGCATAGGATCGGTGCTTTTAACGAATTGGTCATCTGTTTGACAGCAAGATACTCTAATATGCGCTCTTTGACTTTTTCAAGTCCAAAATGATCTTCATCTAAAATATCTGATGCTTTTTGCAGATCTTCGTTGTCATCACTTTCTTGCCACCAAGGCAAACCGACCAACCAATCGATATACGTCTTGATGACGCCCGTTTCACCGCTGGCGGCAGGAAGCATTTCATAACGGGATAGTTCTTCATTGATCTTATCCTTGATGTTTTGCGGATAAGGATTTTCAGCTATTTTACGGCGAATCGCTTCCACATCTTTTTCTGTATCAACGACATCGCCCAGTTCTTCTTTGATCGCACGCATTTTCTCTCGCAGATAATATTCCTTCTGACCTTCTTCGATGCGTTCTTTCACCTTTTCATTGATCTTATTTTCGATCTCGCTGAGTTGCTTTTCATTTCGCAGCTCCTGCAAAACTAACATCAATCGATCGTTGATCCCTAAAGTCTCTAGAAACTCTTGTCGTTTTTCTAATGAAAACGGAAACATTTGTGCAATTTGATCCGAAAGCTGCTGTGCGGATACGCCTTTTGCCAATTCTGTGATCACTTCTTTTGGCAAATGCGCAGAAACAGATTCCATCTCTTCAAACTGTTGCGCAATCATGCGGATCAGTGACACTTCTTCCATCTCATCCTGTCGAGCATCTTTCAAAATATTTACATGCGCGATCTGGCAATCGTTATCGTCTTCGATCGCAGCAAGTTCGCAGCGGTTCACACCGCGGAACTTCACGCGCAAATATCCTTCCAGACGACGGATATGGCGAATCTCACATAAGGTACCAACGGTATATAGATCTTCCATCTTCGGTTCTTCTAATGTTAGATCACGCTGAGACACCAGCACTACTTTTCCTTCAAAAAGCTGACGGGCATTTTCTACGGCTCGAATCGATTTTTCTCTTCCTACATCGATGATGATCTCCTGATTTGGGAAAACGATCACGCCACGTGTACATACAAGGGGTGCATTTATATAGTTTTCCATATCGATCACTCCTTTCATTGTCAAAAAAGACGCGTGAGCGTCTTTTTTATTACTTACCTGCTGTTTCTTTGATAAGTTCTAACGCTTTACGCTGACGTAAGTCATAAGAAACCGCATCATTGGAAATCAGCTGTTTTACCTGTTCCAGCGGTCTGCCAAACTGGTTAGCAATTTCTTGTAATTCTGCTTCAATATCTTCATCGCTCACTTCGATCTTCTCTGCTTCAGCGATTGCTTCTAATACTAAACGAACATTGACTTTTTTCTCAGCATCTTTGCGCATCTCACCGCGGATCACATCTTCAGTCTGCCCAGTTACTGCAGCGAACTGTTCCAATGTAAATCCTTGAGCGCTCAAGCGCTGTTTGAACTCATTTACCATCTGATCTGTTTCACTATCGATCATTGCATCTGGAATCTCTACTTCCGCATTTTCAACGATTTTAGTCAACAGCTCATTCGTGAAGTTCTCCTCATTTTCTTCTTCTTTACGATCAGAAATGGTCTTCTTCATATATGTGCGGTAATCTTCCAATGTCTCAACATCTTTGATCTTCGCTTCTTTTACCAGATCATCGTTTGCTTCAGGAAGAACTTTCGTTTTAATATCTTTCACTGTAACCTTGAATACAGCTGGCTGGCCAGCTAAATCGCTTGCCCCATAGTTTTCAGGGAAAGTAACATCAATATCTTTTGTCTCCCCTTTATTCATACCGATCAGCTGTTCTTCAAAACCTGGGATAAATGAACCGGATCCGATTTCCAATGGATAATCTTCTCCTTTACCACCGTCAAATGCAACGCCATCTTTGAATCCTTCGAAGTCGATCACAGCAGTATCACCATTTTCTACGCTTCCTTCTTCTTTCAATTCAAGATCAGCATAGCGTTCCTGCAGGCGTTCAACCTCAGCATCGATTTCCTTTTGTGTAACCCGCGTTGTTTTCTTCTTGATCGGCAGATTTTTATATTCACCTAATTTTACTTCAGGTTTTACCACACAGATGAATTTTAAGATTGCTTGTTCTTCGTTCAGTTCATCAATGCTCAATGTTGGACGAGCAACTAACCAAAGATTATGTTCCTCTACACCTTCAAGCAGTACCTGATTTGCCAGTTCTTCAGCGGCATCCATTAAGATATTCTGTACAGGTACCTGTTTTTTAATCAATGCAGCTGGTGCCTGTCCTTTGCGGAACCCTGGAATGTTAATATTTCTCTTTAATTTGTTAAATGCTTTTTTCTGAGCATCTTTCCAAAGATCACCATCGACGACCGCAGTCAGCTCTCCTGTTGATTTTTCTTTTAATTCCCATTTTGAACTCATGTTCCTACCTCCTGCATCAAAGTTACGCAAATGAGCAATTGTGCTTTTCTAATAATAATTCATAATCATCTTCGAACGCAAGCCCCTTTTCTTTCAAAAAAGCAGTAAATGCTTCCGGCATTTGGTAAGCATAAAACACATATTCCACTACCGCAAGGGATAATGGAACACACTCTGTTTCATCTATATCCATCGGCAAACGCAGATATGCCTCCTGCATCAATGTTTCGACACATAATGACAAGAAAGAAGGGTTTTCGTTTTCAAACCATTCACGCAGCTGCTCGACGCATTGACATACTGCCTCATTTTCTCTTGGCAGAGTCAACGCACTAGGAATAAAGGTATATTCCAAACCTTCCCGCTGCAACGTAAATGTTTCACTGACATTTTGTTCACATAGAGCTTCGATCAAAAATGCTTTGATCCAGTCATTCTCATTCGTATCAAAAGCCTCTTGCACGACGTGTAAGTGATTACGAATATTACTTGATCGTAATTGTTCAACCGCTTGAAACTGCTCATCGAGCGAACCTTTCAACAGTTCTTCGATATCACAGACTTTAGCTGTCTGTTGAGACAAACGCAAAACAGAACGACATTCATTGTATAATGCAATGATCTTGTCTTCGACCTGCTTAGGGATATAAGGCATTGACAGCTCTTCTTCTAACAGCGCCAGTGCTTCCTTATGATCCTGCCGTTCGATCAGCGTTTCACATTGTTTGATCAACGTATCATAATAACTGTCCATTGGTCCTCCTAGCGACTAAACATATAATAATATACCATACAACCATGCATTACGCAATCCTTATTCCCCTTTAAATAAGGGGCAATAATCGAATAAGAATCATATACAGGAGCGTTGTGCAGCCGATGCTCAGCAAAACATTATGACGCCATCGATGCAGCAACAATAATACGCCAAGGGATATGTATGCTGCTGATCCTTGCAAAGAAAATGAACCAAATGTATCTTTCAAACAATAAATGATCAAGATGACCATGATCGAGGATGGCAACAGATTCCCTAAATATGAAATCAAAGAAGGAAGCTGCTGCTGGCGGAAGAGAACAAATGGAATCGCTCTTGTAAATATCGTTACTATACTCGCTGTCGCAATGAGGGCAACACCATACATCCATTCACTCATGTTGTTTTACCTCGATCCAAGGGCGCAAAAAGCAAAGCAGCAATACAGCAAGAATCAAAGCAGGCAGCAAAAACTGATCCGCGCCAAACAAAAAGAATGCACACACAGCACTCAGTAACCCGACCAAAGCCGGCAGATAACTGTTTGCATTTTCCATCTGTTCATAAAAGATCACGCCGAACAATGCCGTCATTGCAAAATCAATTCCAGTCAGATCAAGTTTGATGACACTGCCGAAACAAGCACCCGCAAAAGAACCGATGATCCAATAAAGATGATCGAGCACATGGATAAAAAGCAATTCCCTATCACTAATCTGTTCAACATCTTTTTGCGAACAAAGGACTGAATACGTCTCATCAGTCAAAGAAAAAATCAAATATGGACAACCATGTTTCACTTTTCGGAACCGTTCAATGAATGTCAAACCATAAAATATATGACGGCAATTTACAAATAACGTCGTAAAAAACATAGTAAATAAAGAGGCATTTGAAACAAGAAGCGGGATCATCATAAACTGCAGCGATCCTGCATAGACAAATACCGAAATGGCCACTGCCCAAATCACGCCAAAACCCGCCTGTTGTAGACTGACGCCAAAAGCAAACCCTAAAAATAAATAGCCGCACATGATCGGTATGGTCTTTACCCATGCACGACGCAAATATTTCCCCATACTATTCCCCTCTTTTCAATCTGTATCTATTATAGAAAGTTCCTCGAAATGATACAATCATTTTCATAGAAAAACGACATCGTGACCGATGCCGCATCTGTTATTTATTAAAAATGATCCGTTCACTATGGAACATCCGCGTCAATACAAAGATCAGCATCCCTGCATACATCAAATTGGATACGACCGTAACCAACACATGCGTGAGATCCATCTGGAAAGAAAAGATCGCTGTCATGCACTGAACACTGTTATAAAGCGGAATAAAGTACAACAAGGTGGATTGCTGTGCATCGCCAAACATGCCTGTCACACCAATAACCATGACGATGATCATCAAGGGCATGACAAACGTCTGGGCTTCTTTGATGCTCTTTGCAAATGTGCTGATGATCGATATCATCGTGATCAATAACAATACGGTAGATAAAACGATCAACCCTAACATTGCATAATCACCAATGCCGTATACATTCATCGAGATGTCCATCCCGCCCATCAATTTCGGCATTGACAGCAGCACTCCGATCGTAGAAGAAAGACCACCTAGCAGCGAAATGATCGATAATGAGAAGATCTTTCCTAACGCGAGCTCACTGCGGCGAATCGGTGTAACGAGGATCGTTGCGATCGTCCCACGTTCTTTCTCTCCTGCAATTGATTCAGGCGCAACAGCCATGCAGCCCGAAAACAAAAAGATCAAGATAAGCATCGGCATCAAGGAAGCAAATGTCATCGAGCTCAGATCACGCGCATCCGCCAGATCATAGATACCACCGCCTTGATTGATGTCAAACTTATTTGCAATGCTGTTTTCGTAACCATTTAAAATCTCATTGATCTGCGCAAATGCTTGAGAAGATTCAGTGGATGCTGAATTATAATAGATCTGCACATTTGGTGCAGCTTGTCCGCTTGTAACTTCATATGCTTCCACCTGTGTATCAAAATCAGTTGGAAATTCGATAAATAGATCGAGTTGCTGTTCCTGAACGGCCTCCAGTGATTTTGAAGCCGATGCAGCGTCAATTTCTCGAATCTCAAAAGGCAGCCCTTCACTGATCGATCGAATGCTTTCTGGAAGATAAAGCGTTTCGACCTGATATTGATAATCTTCACTGACCGTAAACTGTGACCCTAATGCATCTCCCATAAAACTATAGATCGCATAGATCATCAATCCTGGAAGTACGATGGTCGTTAAACATAAGCGGCGGTCTTTAAAGAAGCGAACCAGTTCTTTCTTCATGACCGGCCATATTCCTCTACCCATTTTGATCACCTGCTGCTTTCTGATAAATGTCAAAGAATACGTCTTCCAAGCACTTTTCTTTGATCAATTCCTTCAAAGGTGCACATTCGGCCATCTTTCCTTCGATGATGATCCCCACCCGGTCACAGAGTTTTTCCACCAACGAAAAGATATGTGTAGATAAGATCACTGTCCGTCCCTGATTACGCAGTTCCAACAAAAAATCGGTAACGGTCTTTGCGGTCAGCACATCCAATCCATTTGTCGGTTCATCAAAAATGATGATCGATGGATCATGTAAAATGGAGATGACGATCGATACTTTTTGTTTCATACCGGTCGAAAGATTAGCAACTTTTACTTCAGCAAAATCTGCTATGCCGAATCGTTCAAACAATTCGTGTTTCCGTTGATCGATCTGCCCTTGACTCATCTGATGCAATTCAGCAAAAAATTGAAACAATTGATTGGGTGTAAAAAAATCTTCTAATTTCAGCTCGCTGGTCAAAAAACCAATCTTGCTCCTCACGATTTCTGGCTGCTGAACGACACTGACGCCATCTACCCATGCATCTCCTGCATCTGGTAGGATCAACGTTGCCAGCATGCGCAGCGTCGTTGTCTTACCGGCTCCATTTGGTCCTAATAAACCAAAAATTTCTCCTTTATAAGCCGAAAATGTCAGATAGTCGACCGCTTTTCTTTTTTTCTCATGCGTTTTTTCGATCTTCTGTTGTCGCTTTGATAATGTAAATGTTTTACATAGATCCTGAACGACCAGAATTTCTCTTTCATTCATAATGGACCTCCCTAATTAAACAAATTCATGATACCATGTCTCATGCAAATAGCATACCCCTTCTTCATTTTTTACCAAAGTGCACCTATCCGATTATGATAAATGACCCAAACTAAAAGGTTCGCTATTCTTCTGTCAAAACTTAATAACAGGTATACTATAATGGAAAAGAGAAAAGACACCCGTTATGAAAACAATCCAAACGATATGAACGCCATGATCAAGCAGAAGGATGAAGAAATATTGAGATCTTACACATTGATTGAATTTCTAAAAAAATTGAAAACTGCAATCTAAGCATGAAATGGACGGCAACCAAAGGGAAAGCAAAGATCTTTCAAGAACTGCAGGTCAAATGTCCTTCTATAGGTTTTCAAGCTGAAATCTTCTACTTATTGCTAGACCAGCTAAAAGACGAATAAAGATAATATCCATCTGTTGCCATAATAGACAGAAGTAAACGTCAATAATAAAACAGTTATAAGAGGTGCTGCAAATTTTCAGTGCAATATTTTCCATGTAAATGGAGCGCGTACAGCTTCCGAAATAAATAGTTTTTTTCACATAGTCCTCTCACTAAAAAAGCCCCCTGCTTGAGAGTGCTAATCAATCGTCGTATCTTCAAAGAGTGGGTATTCTTTGATTAAATGTTCATAATCCCCTTGGGTAATCATGCCATCTTGCAGCATTTCCTTTTGCCTTTTTCGTAACCAAATTCTCTGATTGATACTCATTTCTGTATATTTCATAATCACTTATCATCCATTTCCTCCAGTCATATTCAGATGCTTCTTTAAAAGTGAGACACATTGATGAAATTTGGATATCTTGGTACTGTTTGCGAAATTTGCGTTCATATTCCTCTGCTTGTTTTTTGCCTATACAACCACGTGCAAGACGATCAAAATAAACCACGCCGTTGTCATCACGTCTAAATTCACCGCTGATGCATCATTTACCGTTCCTTTTTTCTACTGACATGTAGCCACCCTTTATACCTAAATACATACGATACAGATTTGCACTTTTCAATTTTTTTCGGCATATTTTTCGGCATCATTATTTTAGATAATGAAAAAAAGCCTTTGTTTAAAGGCTTTCTCTATGAAATGGCGTCCACGAAGGGACTCGAACCCCTGACCGTGCGCTTAGAAGGCGCATGCTCTATCCAGCTGAGCTACGTAGACATCT
>CASFOT010000125.1 GCA_949296305.1 uncultured Erysipelotrichaceae bacterium | reverse complement strand
ATTGTCACCGGCAGCGATGGAAACATTAGCGATCATTGCATATAAACAGCCGATTACTCGTACCGAGATCGAAGAAATTCGAGGCGTTGGTTGTGACATGATGTTAAAAAAATTGATGGCGCGTGGTTTGATCGAAGAAGGTGGACGAATGGAGATACCGGGACGGCCAATCTTATATCGGGTAACTCATACATTTATGGATTCTTTTCAATTAGAAAGTTTGCAAGAGCTGCCGCAATTGCCGAAAGTACAGATGAATTTAGATGAAGATCTGTTTATGGAAGAAAAAACAGATGAAGAGGATAATTTGTGATTTTTTGATGGAAACAGAATCATTAGATTCTGTTTTTTTCATATATTTAGAATGGTGATCCTATGCGTAAGTATGTATATTCAATTATCTGTTTCGTCCTTTGGCTTTCTTTTTTGTCTCCGGTTCAAGCGCAAAACACATGCTTTTGCGTGATGGCGCAAGATGGCCGGTTATTATATGGAACAGGTCTGCATCAAACGCAGAGCGTCGCAAGTATTTCGAAAGTGATGACGGCAATCGTAGCGATGGAACACGGAGATCTTTCGATGAAAATAACGATCGGAGAGGAGATCAATGATGCGCAAGGAAGCAGCATCTATCTAAAAGAAGGGGAGACGTATACTTTAGAAGAACTGTTGTATGGTTTGTTGTTAAGAAGCGGAAATGATGCGGCAAACAGCATTGCTAAAGCAGTTGGCGGAAAAGAAGAGAATTTTGTGCGCTGGATGAATGAAAAAGCTGATGAACTTGGCATGAAGGACACGTTGTTTCGTAATCCAAGCGGTTTGGATGAAGAAGATGGTGGAAATCTTTCCAGTGTTTTTGATATGGCTTTGCTTATGAATGATGCGATGGATCACGATGAATTTGCTAAGATCACATCTGCGAAAAGTTATACGAACGAAAAAGGTCAACAGTGGATCAATAAAAACAAACTGCTTTCACAGTATTCATATGCAATCGGGGGCAAGACCGGCTACACAAAAAAAGCTGGCAGGACATTGGTAAGCTGTGCAAAAAAAGATGATCTTCAAGTGGTGATCGTAACATTTCAGGTGAGTGATGATTTTCTGTTTCATCAGCAATACTATGAACGTGCCTTTGATGAATATGAGACGATTGCTTTGTTAAAAAAAGGTACGTATCGTATAGCAGGGAAGGACTTGCAGATTTTGAAAGATGAGAGGATCACGAAGAGAAAAGATGCACTCTATCAAGTAAATGAAACTTGTGATGAAACGGGCTATCGTTTAGAAGCAAACAGTGAGGATCATACCGTTGTTTATTCGCATTCATGGAGGTGAAATATGAATCGGATTTGGTTGCTTTGTATCAGTGGCGGCATTTTGTTTGCCTTTTTTCATCAAGATGGAGAAGTAATCAATGAAGTGGTGCTGCAGGTAGGGAAAGATACTTTTGACTTTGTCGTGCCATTATTATGTGTAACTTGTTTTTGGAATGGTGTTCTTAATGTGGCAAAAGATGCCGGTTTTTTAAAAGTCATGAAGCGGATCTTTCATCCGGTGCTGCGGCGATTACTGCCAGATGTAAAAAACGAGCAAGCGTTAGGTTATATCGCCACAAATATCGTGGTCAATATGTTTGGATTAGGATCTGCAGCTACACCTGCAGGCTTACAAGCGATGAAGCTGCTGCAAGAAGAAAATCCTGATAAAGAACGTGCTTCACGAGCGATGATCACATTTCTAGTGCTGAATACTGCCGGTGTTACATTGTTTTCTACGTCGATCATTGCCATACGTGCTGCTTTTCATTCACAAGACGTCTTAGCTTTTATGCCTTTTGCGATTCTTGCTACCTTCTTTGCTTCTTTTGTCGGATTGATGGTGGATCGGTGGTGGAATTATCGTGAGTAATTGGATCTTGCCAGGTATCATCGTGCTGCTATTCATATGGGCATTCTTTCAAAAAATTAACGCATATCAAAGCTTTGTGAATGGCGTAAAAGAGGGCCTTGATCTTTTTGTCAGCATTTATCCGGCCATGCTGGCCATGTTGTTTATGGTTGCTATATTGGAAAAGAGCGGGTTGATGATGACGATCAGTCATTTTTTTCAGCAAGTGTTTCCCGCGATTCCTTCTTCTGTTTGGCCGATGGCTTTTTTTCGGCCGATTTCTGGCAATGCTTCATTAGCAATCTTGCATTCCATCTTTGCTGTCGATGGCGTAGATTCTTTGGCCGGCTTTATCGGTAGTATCCTGCAAGGAGCGACAGATACGACGTTTTATGTGATCGCCTTGTATTTTGGCAGCGTTGGTATACGTAAAATAGGAAATTCGTTGTTGATCGGGGTCATTGCCGATGTTGCTGGAATTTGTGCTGCAATCTTGCTAGGTATGTATTTTTTTTAAGAAACGATCCAAGCCATCAGAAAATATGATTCATTCTGTAGAAATTGCTTTTCAAATGAGATGCTTTTGTGTAAAATACAAAAGAAACATAGAATTGCAAGGAGGGTGGCCAAGATGGAACGATTACAAAAGGTCATTGCAGCTAGTGGAATTACATCTAGGCGCAAAGCAGAGCAATATATACTTGAAGGAAGAGTATGTGTGAATGGAGAAGTTGTTACACAACTGGGAACACAGGTAAAAAAAGGAGATATCATCGAGGTGGATGGGGAGCGCATCCAACGAGAAAATAAAGTGTATTATTTAATGAATAAACCCAAAAAGACATTATGTGCGTCAAGTGATGATCGCGGACGAAAGACCGTTATCGATCTGATGGATTGTGAGGAGCGTGTATTTACGGTTGGCCGTTTAGATTATGATACAAGCGGTGCTTTGATCATTACCAATGATGGAGAATTTGCAAATCAAATCATTCATCCACGTTATCATCTGCCGAAAACATATAATTTGACGATCAATGGGATTTTGAGCGGAGAAGATCAAAAAGCATTGAAAGAAGGTATTCTTTTAGATGATGGCTATCGTACGTTGCCAAGCCGATTCAAGATCACAGAAAAAGATGTAGAAAAAAATCAATGCAGCTTTGATTTGACCATTTATGAGGGGAAAAATCGTCAGATCAAACGAATGATGGCTGCTTTAGGGTATGAAGTACGCCGTTTGCATCGCAAACAGATTGCGTTTTTAGGATGCAGCGATCTGAGCCAAGGGGAATATCGAATCTTGAAGCCGCATGAGATCAAGATGCTGCGTGCGTTAGCGCTGAAAGGGCGCATTACAAATATGAGGTAATCATGCAGCAATATTTTGTTGATACGCCTTTATGTCTGGATACCCCTCTTTTGATGAATGAGAAACAGTGCCATCATATCATTCATGTAATGCGCATGCGCCAAAATGAATGTATACGCGTGGCGGATGACAGCGGCACGATCATGATTGCCCATATTCAGATCAAAGGAAAAGAAGTCTGGGCGAATCCATTTGAAACCCTACCTGCAGCTGCCCCAGCTGGTGAAGTTACTTTGATCATGGGATTGATCAAAGGGGATCGATGGGAATTGGTCTTGCAAAAAGCAGCAGAGCTTGGTGCAACCCGGATCGTTCCGATATCGACACGTTACAGCGTCGTAAAAGTAACAAAAGAAAAAATGGATAAAAAGATGCAGCGATGGCAAAGCATTGCAACAGAAGCAAGTGAGCAATGCGAGCGTTCGACGATCTGTAAAGTAGAAGAACCGATTACGTTCGATGAATTGAATGATTACAAAAGTGATCTGAATATCATTGCCTATGAGCGTGCGGATGTACGTTCTCTTCATATATCGAGATTGCTTAAACAGCATCCATTTCGCTCCGTATCAGTTTTGATCGGCTGTGAAGGGGGATTTGCCATTGAAGAAGTAAAACAAGCTGAAGCGTGTGGCTTTTCTTGTGTTTCGCTTGGTCCTTTGATCTTACGTGCTGAAACAGCGGCAATGGCAGCATTGTCAAACATCAGTTATGAATTGGAAGCGAGGGATTTAAAGTGAAAGATTTATTTTCGTTGCTTGATCATGCATACGGGAAAAATGCAGTGAAGTCTTCCTTGCTGAAAAAAGAGATGCGCTCGCTTAAACGTTTCTTTGAGGATCGAAAGATTCCATGCAAGATCAAAGATGATCTTGATCTTATGATGATGAGTGCACAGCGAGATGCCCTTGTGCAAAAGGAACGTCTGGATGAACAGCTGTTTCGTTCCATCGATAGCATGCAAGATTATATTTCAACGCTTCATTACGATGAGATCAACCGTCTGCTGCTCGTAGATCTTAAAGAAATCATCGAAAATTTAAAACAATTTACCTATCATGAAGAACTTATATGCCTACCTTGTTTTTCGCCTCAGATCAATGAGCGATATCTTCGTTCACCAGCATTATATACTTTTCCATCATATCAGCATCAGTTGCGGCATTACACCGCCTATCTGCAATGGGGCATGTATGGCAATCTGCCTTATGAATATGGATTTGGCATCTTTGAGTGTATAGAGTCTGATAAAAACAAACAACGTTGTGTTCTTTATTTACAAAAGATCAATCGTTTTTATTTGTTGGAGAGCGGTACCTGCATTCAGGTGTTGCCTTTTCCAACAAAGGCACGCTTCACTGAAGAAGAAGTCCATACGGTGGCTAAAGAGCTGTTAGACATGAATGCAGAACAGCTGGCATCATTTGTAAGACAATGTGATTCGATCAAAAGAAGTTTACGGAAAAAGATAGAAAAACTTGAACATAAAAAAGGATAAGAGGTGGATCCTGCAGGAAATATGATCCACTTTTTCTTTTTGTCTGCTAATTACAAAAGCAAATAGGGAAATAGTTTGAAGCACTTTTAAATTTGTGTATAATAAGTAATGTTAGGAGTGATTGAATGACAACATTCGCAATAGCAACATTGGGATGTAAAGTAAATACATATGAATCGCAGCATTATTTGGAAGCGATGAAAGAAGCTGGTTATGAAGAAGTCACATTTAAAGAAATCGCTGATATTTATATCATTAACACTTGCTGTGTGACTAATACAGCGGCGTCTAAGAGCCGGCAGAAAATTCATCAAGCAAAAAAACAGAATCCGCAAGCATTGGTTGCAATCGTCGGCTGTTACGTACAAACGATGGACCCAGCAATCTTGGCATCTCTTCAAGCAGATGTAGTAATTGGCGCAGAACGAAAAAATGAACTGGTGCCGCGCATCCAGCAAGCTTTGGCAAAGCACATAAAAGAAAATCAGCCGTTAAGTGATGCTAGAGGAATCTGTGCTTTTGAATCATTGAGCATACATTCTTTTTCTCATCAGTCACGTGCGTTTCTTAAAGTGCAGGATGGATGTAATCAATTTTGCAGTTATTGCATCATCCCTTATGCCAGAGGCAAAGAACGTTCGATTGATCCGATGGAAGCTTTAAAGATCGCTCAGGAGATGGCTGCTCATGGTCATCAAGAAATTGTTCTCAGCGGTATACATACAGGCCGTTATGGTCGTGATCGAAATTATTCGCTTCTTGAATTATTGAAACTGCTGATCGAACATACACCAGCGCATGTTCGATATCGTATTTCCAGCATCGAAATGAATGAGATCGATGATGCTTTTATCGAATATATGAAAAAAGAAAAACGAATTGCCCGTCATCTGCATATACCGATCCAGGCAGCAGATGATACAGTGCTGAAGCGAATGAATCGTCCTTATGATGTGAATTGGTTTTTGCAACGCATGCAGCAGATTCGCAATGCATTGCCAATGATCAGCATATCAACGGATGTGATCGTGGGTTTCCCAGGAGAAAGTGATGATCAGTTTGAAGGAGCGATGAAAACAATCAAAGAGGAATTGAAGTTTTCTTTTATTCACTGTTTTCCTTATTCAAAAAGAGATCACACACCTGCTGCGATCATGAAAGACCAAATTGCGAATAAAATAAAGAAGCAGCGTGTCAATCGTCTGAGTGCTTTATCAAATCAGTTGTATCATGATTTTATGGGAAGTTTTATCAATAAAGAAATCGACGTCGTCCTTGAAGAAACAAAGGATGGTATGCTCTTTGGACATAGCAGCGAATATCTGCCTATCTATATCCAACAAGAACATATGCCAGCAAGCAAACGTATGCGTGCATGCGTTCGTGACTATTATAGAGATGGCTTGATTGCCGTTGAAATGGAGGAAGCAGCATGAAATTAAATCAATTGTTCAATAATGTACCTGCTATTGAAATTAGCGGCTTAGCAATGGATTCCCGTAAAGTGAAAAAGGGAGATATGTACTTTTGCCTGGAAGGATTAGTGAATGATGGTCATACGTTTGCAGCTTCTGCTGTAGCAAATGGCGCAATCTGTGTCATCCATTCCAAGGATCTTGAAAAAATGCCGCAAGGCGCAGTTTATATCAAAGTAAAAGATGTAAATGCAGTATTGAACGAAGTGGCTTCTCGTTTCTATGGCGAGCCAAGCAAACATTTGCGCATGTATGGAATTACGGGAACGAATGGAAAGAGCACGATTGCTAACATCATTCGCTATCTATACTCTCACCATGCTCCATGCGGTTACATCGGAACGATTGCGATCAGTTATGGCAAGGTCAAAAAAGCGCCTGATCTGACAACGCCAGACCCGATCGTCATTCATTCAACGTTGGCAGCAATGGTAAAAGATGGAATGAAAGCTTGCGCATTGGAAGTCAGCTCTCATGGTCTAGAATTGGGACGTGTGCAATCAGTTGATTTCGATGTAGCGATCTTTACTAATTTGACACATGACCATCTTGATTTTCATGGGACATTGGAACGTTATTTTGCAGCAAAAGAAAAATTGTTCACCCATTTAAAAGCTGATGGTCTTGCTGTCATCAATGTGGATGATCCAAATGGGGAGAAGATCGTTGAACATTGTAAAGCCCGTGTCGTGACGTATGGAATTGAAAAAGATGCAGATTATCGGGCAGATCATATCCATATTGATGTCAATGGGACACGTTTTACGTTGATCCATGATGGAAAAGAATATGAACTTACCACAAATTTAGCTGCAATGTATAATATCTATAATTTATTAGGAGCGATTGCAGCACTCGATCAGACCGATATGACATTAGATGAGATCCTTCCTTGGGTCAGCAGCATTGAACAAATTGAAGGAAGGATGGAACGCATACATGAAGGTCAGCCATTTAATGTGATCGTGGATTTTGCTCATACACCGGACGGCATGGAAAAAATCATGCAGTATGGACGGGCAATCACGGAGGAAGGTCATAAAATCACAGCTGTGTTTGGTTCTGCAGGAAAACGTGATACGAAGAAAAGACCAATCTTTGGAGAATTGGCAGATCAATACTGCGATATGATCGTTTTGACAGAAGATGATCCACGTGATGAAGACCCTCATGAAATTGCAGATGAAATTCGCAGCGGGATCAAACATACGAAATCCATTTTTATCGCAAATCGTTATGATGCGATTCGTCAAGCAATCGAATCAGCTAACGAAGGAGATACCGTGCTGATCTTAGGTAAAGGAGACGAAGTTTTCATGTATAGGGAAAATGGACGGTCTCCTTGGATGGGAGATCATATTGCCGCAAGAGAGTGCATTCGTCATTATTATTTCCAAGAGAACGAAGAAAATAGTTGAAAACATTTCAATTTCTTCGTAAAATCATGAAAAAATATTGCTTTTTTGTCAAGTTTTATATATAATGTGGATGTTTGCTAGTGAAGGGAGGGTAAATCATGCCAAAAGTAGTTTTGAAGGAAAATGAAGTTCTCGATGATGCTTTAAAAAGATTCAAACGCCAAGTATCTAGAAACGGAACCCTTGCTGAAGCTCGCAAAAGAGAGTTTTATGTAAAACCGGGCGTTCGTCGTAAGCTGAAATCTGAAGCTGCCCGTAAAGCACGCCGCGGAAAATAAGCATGAGAATCTGCAGAAATGCAGATTTTTTTTATCTTCTTTGGTTAATCATGGGTTTATTGATGGATGCATATACTAGGTTGAGGTGTAGATGATGATAACGATGGAATCTAATCAAATGATGATCGAACGATATCGTCATATTCGCAGTGCAGCAAGTGAAAAAGTGGAAATTGAAATGAAAGATTATATTTTGATCATTGAAGGACAAGGACTGATCATGCAGGCAATGACAAAAGATGAGATTTTGTTGAAGGGTATGATCCATTGTGTTTGGGTAAATGAATATGAAGAGTCTTCTCGGCGTTGATTGCTGGCAGTTACAGGATTCGTTTGTTCGATTTCTCCAAAAAGCACAAGCTTGTGGTGTGGAACTATATGATCTTTTTGAAGAGGAAGGTATGATCAGGGTATGTACACCATTACATCAGCGAATGGCCTTTCGTCATTATTTTCCACATGCAGTTTTGGTCGATACGAATGGAATTGCTGGCTTTTTTCTTCGTAATATCGTTCGTCCTTCACGTTGTTTGTCATTGTTGCTTTCTGTAGCAGTCTGGATTGGTTTATCGAAGTTCACTTTTGTTGCCGATATTCAAGGTGATTCGCTTCTTATGAAAGAAGAAATACAAGAATGTTTGACACAAGCTTATGGAAGTTTTCCGGTATTTCTTTTAAATGAAGAGAATGTTGAAACTTTGTTGGAAGATCAACTGTCATCTTCTCTTGTTTGGGTTGAAAGCAAAACAGAAGGGAGCCGATTAAAAGTGCGTTTTGCCAGCCGTCCTGCGATTGAAATGGAATCGTTGGGGGATGCGGATCTGATTGCACAACGAGATGGGGTCATTGCAGGATTTGATCTGCAGCATGGCAATAAGTGCGTACAGATCAATGATGTCGTAAAAAAAGGAGATGTGTTGGTTTCATCGGTATTGATCGATTCTTTTCAAAAAGAAAAACATGTATTCGTAAAAGGCCGGGTATTTGCTTACACTTGGGAAACGGTGGAAGTTTCTTGTCAAAAAGATGCTTTACCAAGACCATTCCAATTTTTCAAGCTTTTATTGAAAGCTCGAGAAGAGGTTTCAAAGGATTTTTTGAAAGATGATCGGATCGAAAAGGAAAACATTTTGCAATTCGAAGAGAAAGCGGGTACAATAAGGATGAAAATTCATTACACGATATATCGGGATATTTCCAGTCCCGTTTAGGAGGTTTAAATGCAGGATTATTTGAGCATATCTTTAGAAGAGTATACAATGGAAGAAATTTCTTCTTTTTGCGGTCCAAAAGATGCTTATCTAAATCTATTGAGCGATACATTTCATGCATCTTTCGTCATGCGGGAAAATGAGCTTCGCATTTTGACATCATCGCCTGCAGTTCATTCAAAAATTGAACTAGTCGTATCCAAATTGTTTGCCCTGATCGAATCACAAAAGGAAATTAGTGAACGTGATGTGATTTACTTATGCAAATTGGCCGAAATTGATCAATTGGCTTCGTTTGATGTGACGAAGACTCATGCAATCGGACGGACCTTTCAAGGAAAGAGTGTATACCCGAAAACATTAGGGCAGCGTTATCTATGTCAATGCATGGAGAAGAATGATATCGTTTTTGCCAGTGGTGTAGCAGGAACGGGTAAAACGTATCTGGCTGTCGTATATGCGGTGAATTTGTTAAAAAAAGGAGCGGTCAAGAAGATCATCCTGACTCGGCCGGCAGTTGAGGCCGGAGAAAGCCTTGGTTTTCTGCCTGGCGATCTCAAGGAAAAAGTAGATCCCTATCTTCGTCCGCTTTATGATGCTCTCTATGATACGCTAGGACAAGAAAGTGTCGAGAAACTGTTAGAAAAAGAAGTGATTGAAATTGCGCCATTAGCGTATATGCGTGGAAGAACGCTGAACGAAGCATTCATTATCTTAGATGAAGCACAAAATACGACAAGTTCCCAAATGAAGATGTTTTTGACCCGTATGGGATTTCAATCTAAGATTGTAATCACGGGAGATGTTACTCAGATCGATCTGATTCATAAAAAGGATAGTGGTTTGCTAGGTGCAAAAAAATTGTTAGAAGGAATAGAAGGTATCGGATTTGCTGAATTAACTTCATTGGATGTCGTTCGTCATCCATTGGTACAAAAGATCATCGAGCGTTATGAGGAAGCGCAAGCAAAGGAAACATATTCTCATCAAATATAATTGAAAAGGATGACTATCCAGAAAGCGATAAAATGTAAAAAAGATATTGCAATTTTACATACGGAATGCTATTATAGTAAAGCATTCATGCCGCGTTCGGCAAGCGGTTAAGCCACAGCCCTCTCAAGGCTGTATCACGGGTTCGAGTCCCGTACGCGGTACCAGTTAAAAAAACGAGGCTGTAACGAATAAGAAATAGCCAAAAATAAAAAATGCATCTAATCTCGAAAGAGAAAGGATGCATTTTTTGGTATAATTTAGCTATGGAAAACATCGAAGTGTTAGAGCTAAATCATTCCTATTTGAGCAATAGGAATTATACCGCATTTCAGATGATTTTACCACTGGATTGTGAAAAAAAGATCGATTCTTCTGATCCGGTGTACAGTTTTCTTGAAGTGATGGAAGGAGTCAACTGGAACAAATATCTTAATCGCCCTGCTCACAGAGGGCGTGAAGAATACGATCCCTTCAAGATGATCAAAGTCATTCTGTTTGCGTTCATGAATCATATTTATAGTCTAAGAGATATTGAAAAAATCTGTAGAACGGATATCCGTTTCATGTTCCTGATGCAGGAGGAAACGCCAAGTCACATGGCATTTCATCGTTTCATCCAAAAGTATTTAAAATATGACATCCAATTCATTTTTA
>CASFOT010000124.1 GCA_949296305.1 uncultured Erysipelotrichaceae bacterium | reverse complement strand
ATGTTCTGCGGCATCGGTTTCCAGATCTTCAATAAGACGCTGCTCTTTTGCAAGCTGCCTCTGAGCCTGCTCGGATAAACCGGCTTGCTCGACATCACTTTCGTTTTCATAATCATCTTCAAACACCGCAGAAACCTCCCTTCAGAAATATTTTTCAAAATTTCTTTGATTTTGCGAAAAAACAGTTCCGCTAACCGCCCTGTATTTCTCCTATTAGTGAGGAAGTAATCTAATATCGCAAGGTCGAGGCACTGATATGAAAATAATCACAAACTTGTCTTAATGTATACATAAACATCACCTATTTTTATTTTATGAAGTTTGCAAAAAAAGTAAGGAATCTGCTTGCGTTAAAGTACACTTTAACATTTATACTAGACTTTGGAGGTGGATCTTCATGGAAACAATAAAGTTAAATAATCAAACAATGATGCCGATAATAGGATTCGGCACATGGAAAGCGCCAACGAGCGATGTGACCATTGAAGCGGTAAAGCAAGCAATTTGTTGTGGTCATACGATGATCGATTGTGCGGCAGTTTATGGCAACGAAAAAGAAGTAGGAGAAGGCATCAAGCCCAGTCGAGCAGATCGAAAAGATTTGTTCATCGTTTCTAAGCTTTGGAATGATGTCCGCGGATATGATGAAACGATCAAGGCATTTGAGAAGACCTGCCGCGATCTGCAGGTCGATTATCTGGATTTGTATCTAATTCATTGGCCACGGCCGTTCAAATATCATGATGATTATGTAGAGAAAAATCGTGCATCTTGGCGGGCGATGGAAGATCTTGTATTTGCAGGAAAGATCCGATCGATCGGTGTCAGCAATTTCAAGATCCATCATTTAGAAGAGTTGATGGAAACGGCAAGGATCAAACCCAGTGTAAACCAGATCGAATTTCATCCTAGCTGTTTGCAAGAGAATGTCCGCCGGTTTTGTGCGGAAAACGAGATTTTGGTCCAAGGGTATAGCACATTGGCTAATGGAAAGGTGTTTGCTTGTCAAGAATTGGTGCAGATAGCTGAACAGTTACATGTAACGCCCGCATAATTATGCACACGGTATGCGCTGCAGCATCATGTGATTCCTTTGGTAAAAAGCGTGGATCCGATACGGATCAAGCAAAATTTACAATTGGATTTTGTCATCTCGCCAGAGGATATGAGGAAAATCGATTTGATAAAAACATGCGGCGGTTCTTATAAAGACAGTGATGCGATCACGTTTTGATCGATCATACATGATTCTGCCAATCGCGGTTCCGCGGTTCATTGTTGTTTCAGCAGGAAGAGGGAGCACATTTATCCCTTTTTCTTTTTGTCTGTTTTTTATATAATAAAGGAAAAGAAATGAGGGGTTGCATGCATACTTATGATTATCATTGCGGAGTGATCGATGCTTTTAATGAGATGATCGCCAGCGGCGTAAAGCGATTGGCATTGTCGCATCCTTTCGAAAGCAATGAAGAACGACAGCAGATACTGCCATTTGTGGAACAGATCTGTGCGGAATATCATACGATGTATTATCTGGAAGACCGGCTTTTAAAAAGCGATCTGTTTCCGGCATCTGCACACGAAGGAAAATATATGATCTTATTTTATCAGGATGAAAAGACTTTGCAGGATTATCTGTTGTTGAAACAAGTCAAAGCGGAAGCGATACGGCGAAGAGAGTATGCCAGCGTGCGCATGGCGATTGCCTATCGTTTTGGGGAGCTGCTGTCTTATCCGCAGAAACAGATCGAAAGGCTGATCGCAGAAAATAAGGAGAAGTGATGGATTTGATGGGAGAAACAATTCACATCTGGCTGGAACACCAGCAGATTGAAGCAGCAAAAGGAGATACGATCATCCAGATCCTCAAACAGCAAAAGGCAGACCAAGGCTGTTTTGCAATCACATGCAATGGCGAGCTGCTGGATCTGCGCAACAAAGCAGAGGATGGCATGCATCTTTCAATCGTACGGGAAGGAAGCGATATCGCCCGTTTGATGCAAGAAAAAACGTTGTGTTTTTTGATCATTGCTGTAGTAAAGCTGCTATATCCTTCTTATACAGTTCGAATCGAACACAGTTTGGATCAAGGGATCTATTGCGAGATTGATCATGGAAGATTAAGCAATGAGGAGATCCAGCGTGTACAAGAACGCATCAATCAGCTGATCCAGGAACAAACGGAAATTACGAGGCACTATGCCGATCGAGAAGAAGCTGCAGCTTATTTTGAATCGTTAGGAATGAGGGATAAAGCATATAATATCCGTCATGGACAAAAAGAAATCTGTCCGATTGATCGATTGTGCGGGATCGATGATTATTTTTATGGACATCTTTGCGTACATGCTGGATATCTTCCAACAGTGTTTGCCGTGAAGATAAAACAAGGTTACTGGTTTGGTTTTCATCCGCATCCAAAGCAGCAAGATAAATTGTTTGCGGTCTTTGATGCCTATGAACAATGGGGAAGAGAACTGTCGATCATGAATGTGCCTCAGCTGAATGAGAAAGCAAGGAAAGACGGGATTGATGAATTGATCTTGATGAGCGAAGCAAAAGTAGAAAGAGAATTAGTCGAGCTGAGCACGCAGATCGCAACCAGGCAGCCTGCTTGCCGCTTTGTGCTCATCAGCGGACCAAGTTCAGCAGGAAAGACAACGTTTTCGCATCGTTTGAAGACCCATCTGCGTGTCCTTGGTTATCGTTCGTATACGATCGCTATGGATGATTTTTTCATCAATCGTGAAGATTGTGCACTGCTGGAAGATGGGACACCGGATTTTGAAAATTTAGCAGCCATTGACCTGCCATTGCTTCAACAGACGATCCATGAGCTGTTAGATGGAAAAGAAGTAGAAATCCCGCACTTTAGTTTTAAGAGCGGCCGTCGAGAATGGAGGGGAGAGCGCTTAAAGATCGGTAAAAATGATCTGCTGATCATGGAAGGGATTCATGGATTGAATCCAAAGGTCATTGAGGGATTCCAGCAAGAAGAAGTATTTCGTATCTATGTCAATGCATTGACGCATTTGAATCTAGACCACCATACGCGTATTCCGACCCGGGATTATCGTTTGATCCGACGAATGGTACGTGATTATCAGTTCCGCGGATATCGTGCACAACAAACTTTAGAAAGCTGGAAACATGTACGTGAGGGAGAAGATCGCAATATTTATCCTTATCAAGAAGAAGCAGATGTTATTTTTAATACGTCGATGGTATATGAAATGCTGATCTTAAAGAAGATCGCTGTACCATTGTTGGAAGCAATCCCTCCACAAGAAGAAGTGTATGTGGAGGCCAAACGCTTATTATCGCTTTTGCAATATTTTGATGAGGCTGACAGTTCTCATATTCCTAGTCATTCGATCTTGGCCGAATTTGTCGGCAATAGTGTCTTCTTTTAATCCTTTGTCTTGATCCTGTTTGTCTGCCAGATATAATAGCCATAAGCAGCAGTAAAGAGGAAAAGACAATAAAGGACAATTTGCAACTGTGATGGGATAAACAGCTGAAAGAGCATCCATGAACCATAACCAAAGAAGACAAATGCAGCAAATAGACGAAGGAAAGAATCAGAGACATGTGTCAAGAGCGCTTTGCCAATAGTGAGAACAAATGAGTTCGAGGTGAATAGACCTAGAAATGAGCCGCAAAATACAGCGGCTTTTTCATTGCTTTGTGCAGCAAGAGCAATAGCAGAGAGCTGGGTCTTATCACCTAATTCGGCAATGAAAAAGGCAATTGCAACGCTCAGCCAGGCAAAACGAAGGCTTCGTTCCCGTTTTTTCTGGGGGCTGACCGGCTTTAATGAGTGAAACCCAAAAAGTAGGAACAAGATTGCTCCGATGCATTGGATACCGGACAGCGGGATGCAGCTGCAAAGCCAGGCAGCTGCACTGATCGACAGCAGATTCAAGAAAAAAGAAGAAATTCCCATGCCAAACAAGATGGAACGAAGCGGAAATCGTTGCGATAAGGCCAATAACAACAGCTGGGTCTTATCTGCGAATTCAGATAAGAAAATGAGGATAAAAGATGCGAGAAACATGAGATCACCTGTTTCACTATATGCAAGGAAGCGGAAAATATGAAAAAAGCTGTCCAAGACAGCTAAGAGCGGCAGATATAAACCGCATTCTCATGATCGAGGTCTGCAACATTGACCTGAATCCGTTCATTTAATGAACTGGGAATATTTTTTCCTATATAATCTGCACGAATTGGAAGCTCACGATGTCCGCGGTCAACAAGCACAGCTAGCTGAATTTCTTTTGCGCGTCCGATGCTCGTGATCGCATCCATGGCAGCACGGATTGTGCGTCCCTTAAACAAGACATCATCGACCAAGATGATCTTTTTATCCTGCACGGGGATGGGGTTTTGTTGTTTCGGGGCTTGTTCCATGCGTTTATGATCATCGCGCCAATGACGGATATCCAAGCTGTAAGCAGGGATGCGTACGCCTTCAAACGATTCGATTAAGTCAGCTAAGGTATTTGCCAGATAGAAACCTCTTGTTAAGATGCCGACCAAGATCAAATCATTGACACCTTTATTGCGCTCAATGATCTCATGGGTGATCCGCTTTAAAGAACGCTGGATTGCCAGCTCATCCATGATCAGTTTTTTCTCCACATATATCACCATCTTAAGTATACCGTTTTTTTTGAAAAAGCGCAATTTTAGCAATAAAAAGGATATTTGCGGGCAATGAAGATATCTGGTATAGTTAAGGGCGGTGATAGGATGAATAAAGAGACGATCGATTTGATATTTCCTGCGATGATCCATTTATGCGGGATCTTGCATGTGCGCTATTTCAGCGATATCCTGGAGCATTATGGTGGAGAAAATTATACGCGTAAACAGATCCTTGCACATTTGCAGCAGCATCTGCCAGATCATTGCTGCTTGAAAGATGGCTTTTTGTATGATGCAGATGGGTTTGATACGTGGGAACAATGGACATACATCTTAGAGCGAAGCGATGGAAAACCCATCTATCTGCCGCCGTTGGATGAATTGAGCAGCTATGCAGATCCTGCTTATGCTGAGTGGACCCCTGCTGCACAGCAGCTGCTGCTTTTTTTAGAAGAAACGACGCAGAGAGGACATCTTCGTCCTTTGCTGGAAAGAGCATCGCTTGATCTGCGCCGCAACACTTCACCGCAAGAAGTGATCCAGCATTTATTGGCAGCGAACATCTTGCTTCCGGAAGCAGCTTTGCCGGCATTTGGCAGCCTGTTTGTGCAGTTTTATAATCACACGCGGCTTTATGTGAATCATGGATATACGCCAGAGGAATTAAAGCAGCTTCATTTCGCAAAAAAAATAAAAGTGCCGTCTGACCAATGTCATTAAGTTAAACTGAGAGGAACAGGAGACGGGAGTCAATGTTCCTCTTATCTTTTTGCTGAACCATGACAAAAACTGCAGTATTGCCACTGCGCTTTTATAGATTTATAATAGTGGTGTTAATCATAACGATAGTTGAAGGGTTCAGGTGATTTGGGTTTCACCTTTCGCTG
>CASFOT010000123.1 GCA_949296305.1 uncultured Erysipelotrichaceae bacterium | reverse complement strand
TGAGCGATTGCTTCCTTCGCAGTCGGTTTGATTCGATCGGCGATCAGGATATGGCCCGCATAAGAGCGATCCAGCGCTACATGAATGATCGTTCCATTGTGATGGCAAGGAAGCGCAGACAAACCAAAATGTGCCATCATTTTTTCATTTCCCAAGATGACTTCTACCCCATCTACGATGGCCCGCACCCCATTTCCGCTGATTTCTTCTACCTCTTTCACGCGGCTTCGATCGATTGCTTTCCCATATGCCCGCTGCAGGCTTTTTGATATCGGATGATTGGACGAGCTTTCCGCAAGTGCGGCATATTCGATCAATTGTTCTTCAGGAATCGAACAATGATGCACACCATTGACCTCAAACACCCCTTGCGTCAACGTTCCCGTCTTATCAAAAACGACGATCTTTGTTTGAGACAAGATCTCAAGATAATTGCTGCCCTTGACCAGCACACCGGCATTGCTCGCTCCACCGATGCCCGCAAAAAATGTCAACGGGATGCTGATGACTAACGCACATGGACAACTGATGACCAAAAACGTCAATGCGCGGTAGATCCAGACCTCCCATTG
Source organism: uncultured Erysipelotrichaceae bacterium (assembly GCA_949296305.1). Classification (GTDB taxonomy): domain Bacteria; phylum Bacillota_I; class Bacilli_A; order Erysipelotrichales; family Erysipelotrichaceae; genus Merdibacter. Next base: position 2,809 of record CASFOT010000123.1, on the reverse strand, counting down.
TGGCACCATACCTATCATCCATGCAAACAGCGAAGGCAAAACAGCCAGCGCAAGTGCAGATACGCAGACCGCAGGTGTATACACACGGGCAAACCTTGATATGAAATTTTCCGATTTTGATTTTCGTGAACTTGCATTTTCCACCAGATCCAAGATCTTCGAAACGGTCGATTCCCCAAATTCTTTCGTTGTCTTGATCTTCAACAATCCATTTAAGTTGATGCAGCCACTGATGACCTCATCATCGACCTTCACTTGTCTTGGCAGGCTCTCCCCTGTCAATGCACTCGTATTCAAAGCAGATGTTCCCTCAACGACCACGCCATCGATCGGCACTTTTTCACCAGGCAATACGGAAATGATCGTTCCGCAGGCCACCTCATCCGGATCTGCTTTTTCCAAATGTCCATCTATCTCTATATTGGCATAATCGGGACGGATATCCATCAGCTCACTGATATTACGCCGGCTTTTTCCAACCGCATAACTTTGAAACCACTCACCAATTTGATAAAACAGCATGACCGCTATGGCTTCCGTATAATCGTTGCTGTGCTCGTATAGCGCTAATAAAAACGCCCCTGCTGTGGCAATGACCATCAAAAAACATTCATCAAAGACCTGACGGTTTTTGATTCCTTTGCATGCTTTCCATACAATATCATAGCCGATGACCAGATAATCGATCAGGTAAAAAAGAAAATAGCCGAACCAATGTATTTCCGTCTGCATCGATTTGAGCCAAAGTTCTCCACACAGCAAACCAAAGGTCGCAATGACGATGCGCATGAGCATTTTCTTTTGTTTTTTTTTCATGCTGCTCGATTCCCTGTTACCGATGACCAACATGATCAAGCCTGCCAACAGGACGATAAAAAACAGAGCATTGATGATCCATGCCTGCATACAAGCACCCCTCTCCTCACATCTTATAAGTAGATCTCGCAATCATCCTCTACTCGTTTGCAGTTTTTCAAAACTTCCTGCATGACCATTCGATGATCAACGCCTTCTTCAAATTCCACCTGCATCTTTAATGTCATAAAATTGACGACCGCATCTTTCACTCCGGCAGTCTTCTTTGCAGCCAGTTCCATTTTGTTCGCACAATTTGCACAGTCGACTTCGATCTTATAATTTTTTTTCATCTTGAACCTCCCCGTTTCTACAATTCAATGTTTGTTTAATTGTTTATTTGTAGTATAATCATTTTATCAAAGGCGGTCAATGCTTTTGCAAGCCGTTTTTCCATTTGGGACAAAACGATTTCCATTTGGACCAATAAGGAGGTTATATTATGACAATGGCTCTTCCTCATGACCATGGACAGGCAATCGAACATAACCTGGCACAGATGCCCGCAAGCGAAGATTTTCAAGCAGCTGCAGACATCTTCAAACAGTTGTGTGACCCCAACCGCATCCGCATCTTTTGGCTGTTATGCCACTGTGAGGAATGTGTGATCAACATAGCAGCACTCGTTCATATGAGCTCCCCTGCCGTATCTCATCATTTGCGTCAGCTGAAGGCAAGCAAGCTGATCGTCAGCCGCAGAGAAGGGAAAGAAGTCTATTATCGTTGTTCTGATACAAAAGTTGCACAGATGCTGCATCCCATGATTGAAAAGATCGTAGAGATCAGCTGCCCATCCGAACAATAGAAGGGATGACCCATGAAAACTGATGCCTATAACACCATCAAAGATGCTTTGAAAGATACACCAGAACAAACGATCTGCATAAAAAATCATGGAACGCAGGAACAACACATCCTTCACCCGCAGCAATTCACTTTACAGCCTGCAGGAAAAGGTCACATCGATATCTTTCCCCTCTATGAAGGAATCGAACTTTCTTTTCATCGTTATCTGGCAGCCAGCGTGCATGCCCATCACAAACCGCAGCCGCACATCCTCGAAATCAATTATTGCCGGCAAGGAAGAATCGGCTGGAGCATGGGAAAAGATACGAATGTTTATTTAGGAAGCAGCGACCTGTGCATGCATTCCCTTGCCTGCTGTGCTGATTCAAAGATGACCTTGCCCTTAGGATATTATGAAGGAATCGCCATCACCATTGACTTGCAGTCCTATCAGAAAAAACACTTGCCGATCATCACAGAAACCGCTGTGGATCTGGATCAGCTTTATGAACGGTACTGCGGTCCTGACAAAAAACCGATCCGATTCAGCCATCCTTGGATCCAGCCCGTCTTCTCACAGATGTTTACCAGTCCGCTCACTTCTTCACTACCTTATTTCCAGCTGAAATGCATCGAATTGTTATTTTATCTTATTGAGATCGAGGAACAAGCACCTGCACTTTCCTGCAGCAGAGAACAAAGCGAGCAGATCCGTGCGATCCATCAGTTTTTGATCGAACACATCGATCAGCGTTTCACCATTGAAGAGCTCGCAAAAAGATATCTGATGAACACATCTTCACTGAAAACCGCTTTCAAAGCAGTCTATGGCATGCCGATCGCAACTTACATGAAAGAATATCGTTTACAGCTGGCTGCCAAACTTTTAAAAGAAAGCGAAATGTCGATCAATGAGATTGCCGAATATATCGGTTATGAATCTCAAGGAAAGTTTACCAAAGCATTCAAAGCACGCATGCAGCTTCTGCCAACTCAATATCGTAAAGAAAGGCACTGATCACAGTGCCTCAGCTTGTTGACAAACTATATACTTAAAAAGTATAGAAAAATAATTCGATAAAAGTGGGGATTATCAACCATTTTTCAGGTAATTTTATATAAATGATGGCTTAAGATTGCCTGTTTTCTCTTTAAAAGTGGAGATTAA
>CASFOT010000122.1 GCA_949296305.1 uncultured Erysipelotrichaceae bacterium | reverse complement strand
CGTGCCTGCAGCTAGTGCACCGGGCGAAGTCGTCGTCAACGGTATGAGCGAACATGCCCGCGATCAGCAAAATGCCAACAGCGCCCTGTTGGTACAGGTGACACCGAAAGATTTCGGCGAGCATCCCTTGGATGGGATCCGATACCAACAGCAGCTGGAACAAAGAGCATTTGCCCTCGGCGGTCATGATGGGAAGGCACCGGCTCAGTATACCGATGATTTTTTAGCCAAAAAAGCATCCTGTACATGGAAGGAGACAAAACCAAGTTATGCCAGAGGTGTCACATTGTGTGACCTGCATGCCTTGTTCGATCAAGAGATCAATGATGCATTAGAACAAGGGCTTTGTCATTTTGATAAACAGATTCATGGATTTGCGCACAGAGGCATCTTGACAGGCGTGGAAAGCCGAAGCAGCGCACCATTGCGAATGGTGCGTGATCAACAGACCTTGTTGTCGAATTTAGAAGGATTATATCCATGCGGAGAAGGTGCCGGATATGCCGGCGGGATCGTCACGAGCGCAGTGGATGGCATCCGCTGTGCCTGTGCATTGATCGAGCAGCATGCGCCGGCTTTGGAAGAATCATAAATTTTGGATATGCGGCATAGTCTAGCAATGAGGTGGACACATGAGCAGACGATGCCGCATGATCGTATATTCAATCATTACCAGCATGGCCATCCTTTTTTTGGTATTGCTGATCCGCCTGCTGTTTTTCAGCGGCCTTTTTGTGCCTACGCTGGAACTGATCGGGGAACAACAGATCGTTGTCAACATGAATGAGACCTATCACGATCCAGGTGCAAAAAGCATCTATCGTTTTATGGATAACAGCAGCCATATTCAAGTGGATGATCAAGTAGATACGAGCCAGCTGGGCAATTACAAAGTGATCTATCAATTGGATAATGCAAATAAAAAAGTGATCCGCGAAGTGATCGTCACCGATCAGAAAGCACCCGATCTCCGCTTGAAAGGCGATCAAGAGATCCGTATCTTTATCGGTGAAGCATTTGAAGAACCTGGATATCAAGCGTATGATAACTGTGATGGGGACATCAGCGATCAAGTGAAAAGCCATTCGGCGATCGATTTCGATCAAACAGGAACCTATCAAATAGAATACGAAGTCAGCGACAGTCATGGCAATACCGCAAAAGCTGCACGGACCGTGGTCATTTTAGAAGATCCGGTAAATACGAAATTGGCTTACCACCATGACATGTTTGATAACACCATGTTTGAATGGTGGTTCAACAAGTCACAAGATCATCAGCGGACGAGCGGGGCAAAAAGCGAAGAATGGCTGCAAGCATACAGTGCGTATTATCAGGGGAAAGATGAAAAAGTGCTGTATCTGACCTTTGATGAAGGAGGCAACGACATTACGTATATCAAAGAGATCGCAGAGGTACTTCATGCGCATGATGTGAAAGCCACGTTCTTTTTGACACGCAATTACATTCGGGATGAAAGTGCATTTGTCAATGAACTGGTGGATGAAGGTCATGTGATCGGCAACCATACGTGGCATCATTATGATATGACGACGCTGGCAAACGAAGCGAGCGTTGATGCTTTTGTGGAAGAGATCACACAAGAGGAAAAGACGTATCTGGAAGTCGTCGGGGAAGAGATGCCGAAGCTGTTCCGCTTTCCTAGAGGGGGCTGCAGCGAACGGGCATTGAAGATGGTTCATGATCTGGGCTATCAAACGTTTTTCTGGAGCCATGCATATTATGATTATGGCAGCGATGTCAGCAAACAGCAGGCACTTGATACGATGATGCAGCATTATCATAATGGGGCCATTTATCTGCTGCATCCAAGCAATAAAGGAAACTATGAGGCATTGGGCGATTTTATCGAGGAAATGAAAAAACTAGGTTATCGCTTTGATACTTTGGATCATATCGAATAGATGAAAAAAACAATGGACCACCATTGTTTTTTTACGTTAGAATGTGCCTTTGATCTGTTCACAGAAGTTTGCATACCGGTCGATCACATGATCACACCATTGATCAAAGGCTTCGTCATGAAGCTGTTTTTCTGGATGCTCCTTCATATAGGTAAAATATCGATGGATCCCTTCCTGGATATCGATCGCATATCGGCAATCCGGGATCGTCTGCTGGATCTTGGTGATATCAAATACGTTGGAATATTGTTTGTCGCCTAAGATCGAGGAACGAAGATCATAGGCGTTTGACAGCGCTAAGGTATCACTGGCGATATGGACGATCTGCGGAGCCTTGTTCAAATAATCGTATAAATGATGATAGATGATGTCCCAGTTGACCACAGTTGGATGAATGTTGTGAAAGGCCTGACCGATGGCTCGTTCATTATTGATCAGCTGGATAAAGTTATGCGCAAAATCATCTGTGTGCGTACAGTGCCAGGTGCTTTTTCCATCACCATGGATGATGACTGGCTTGTCATGAAGGATCCGCTCGATCACGCTCCAGCAGCTCTTTCCTTTGACGCTGAGCGGAATGCGGTCATAGCCATAGGTCTGAGACGGACGGACGATCGTGACCGGAAAACCTTCCTCTTTGTAAGCTTGCAGAAAAAGCGTTTCACAGGCGGCTTTTTCTCTTCCATACAAGGAATGCAGATTCCCCTGATCATGCGCTTCATCAATCATGACTGCATCTTCATGATTATACGTGACTACGGTAGAAATGAAAATGTATTGTTTGATCTTGTGTTTGAAGAGATCGATCTGCTGCTTGGCTTCATCGGGGTGATAGATCAAAAAATTACAAACGATATCAAATGATTCCTTCGTGAGGAGCTTTTCCATCTGGGCATGATCATGCACATCACAGATGATCTGTTTGACATTTGCAGGCAATGGCTTATTTCCGCGGTTCATCACCGACAGTTCGACCGTGTCCATCTCGCTAAGCAATGCAGTGATGGATGCAGAGATCGTGCCGGTGCCGCCGATCAAGAGGATCTTTAAGCGTTGGTCTTGTTTTATCATGGATTCATCCTTCTTTCTTTTGGTTGATGTTCATGCGCAAGCGAGCATCTATGTTATTTATACTATACCACAGTTTATTTAAAAAGGATTCATCGCCGATTCTTTACCATTTTCCATTCCCTATGTTATAATATTTTCTACGAAAAAGGAGGGTATTCATGAAGCTGTTTACACCAGATTATTATGTGGAAAGCTATCGTGCGATCGACATAGAAAAGTTAAAAAAACGAGGGATCTGTTTGCTTGTGTGTGATATCGATAATACATTGGTCGCTCATGACTGTGCGTATGCGGATGAGGATGTGCGTGCCTTTGTAGAACGGATCAAACAAAGCGGGATCAAGATCGCATTCGTATCCAATAATGTAAAAGAGCGCGTGGAGACCTTCGCAAAAGAGTTTGATGCCCCGTGCTATCCATTCGCAAAAAAACCATTGAAGATCACGTATCGCAAGATGGTCAAAGAACTGGGTTATGCACCGCATCAGATCGCAGTAGTAGGGGATCAGTTGTTAACGGATATGCTGGGCGCCAACCGCATGGGGTTCTATACGATCTTGACGACACCGGTAGCGAAACGAGATCTGACCTGTACGAAGGTCAACCGCATATTTGAAAATATGGTCTTTCAGCTATTAGAAAAACAAGGAAAGCTGAAACGGGGGGAATATGATGACAAAGTATTGTAAAGGCTGCGGTGCAGCATTGCAGAGTGAAAATAAAGAGGCAATCGGTTATACGCCGAAAGAAGATGCAATCTATTGCCAGCGCTGTTTCCGCATCCGTCATTATGATGATGTGATGATCTCGATGCAGCAGGGCATCGATCCTACCCTTGTCTTGCAGAAGATCGCAAAGCAAGATGCATTGATCTTGTGGGTCGTCGATCTGTTTGATTTTGAAGCAAATCTGCTGCCAGGCATGGCCCGCCATCTGCCAAATAAAGATATCGTGATGATCGGAACCAAACGAGATCTGCTGCCGCATACCTTATCGGATGAAAAATTGGCACAATTTGTTTTGCGCCGGTTAAAAGAAGAGCGCATCCGTGTGGAAGGGATCGTCTTCTGCGGTAATTTGGTCAAAGGAGCAAAAGATCCGCTCAACACCTCGATCGATGAAGTGAAGCGGGCGATTGCCATCTATCGTCAGGGACGAGATGTGATCGTCATGGGCATGGCCAATGCAGGAAAAAGCACGCTGTTGAATGCGCTGTGTGACAACAGTGATCTTACGACTTCCGCACATCCAGGCACGACCTTGGATTTTGTCGAAATTGCGATGGAAGATCATGTGATCTACGATACACCTGGCATCACGAGACAAGATTCCTTGTTGACGCATGTACCGGATGAACTGCTGAAAACGATCGTTCCTTTCCGCACCATCAAACCAAGGGTTTTTCAATTGTATGAAGATCAAAGCTATGCTTTAGGCGGCATGGCCCGTTTGGATGTGTTTGCGAAAGGAAATGCAACGGTCGTTGCTTATTTCAGCGATCAGCTGAAGATCCACCGCGGCAAACAAAGCAAAGCAGATGCATTGTGGGAAAACCATATCGGCGAACTGTTGTCTCCGACATTAGATGAAGATCTGCATCAGATGAAATCATTTGATTATCATAAACATGAAGATAAATTGGATGTGGTGATTCATGGGCTTGGCTGGTTTTGTATCAGTGGCGCTTTTCAAGAAGTGCGTGTGTATGTCAACTGCAACGGAAATGTCACATTTAGAAAGGCGATGATTTGATTATGTTACAAGCAAAAGATAAAAAGTTTTTACGAAAAGAAGGACAGAGCATCCGCTCATTGTTTCAGATTGGAAAAGACGGTGTCAGCGAAAATCTGATCCGCACACTGGAAGATTCATTGACCGCTCATGAATTGGTAAAGCTCAATTTATTGAAAAGTGCACCGCTGACAACGCAAGAAGCGGCAGCAATCTTGGCTGAGGAAACAGGCAGCGAGATCGTACAGATTGTTGGCCGTACATTCCTTTTATATCGGCGCAGCAAGAAAAATTTGATGGGACTTTAAGATGATAAAAAGAAGGAAGATCGCCATCTTAGGCGGCAGCTTTGATCCGATCCACGCCGGTCATCTGCAGATTGCTAAATCAGCATTGCACATAGGAATGGATGAGGTATGGCTGATGGTGACCAAAGATACGCCGTTAAAAGAGCGGACGCTGACGCCAGCCATTCATCGCATAGAAATGATCGAACGTACGATTGCGCCGTATCGTCATATCCATTGCTGCGATATGGAATTAAGGCGGGAAGGAAAATCTTATACCATTGATACGGTACGGGAACTGCAGCAACGCTATCCCGATGATACGTTTTATTGGCTCATCGGATCTGATCAAGCGATGCAGTTAGATGCATGGAAAGATGTTGAAGAACTGACCAGACGGGTACAGATGATCGTCTTCACCCGCAAAGGACCGCAAGTAAAAAGTTCTTATCCGCTAGTATTTCAGCCGATGGAGCTCGTCGATGTCAGTTCCAGCGAGATCCGCAATGGGGAGAAATGGCATTATCTGCATCCTTCCCTTCGCCGCTACATTGCTCAAAACGGCTTATATCTGGATAGTTTCATACGTCATCATCTATCGGCCAAACGCTATGAACACTGTGTGCGCGTCGCATCGCTTTCGGTAGAACTTGCACAAGCACATGGCTATGATGAAAAGAAAGCCTGGCAGATCGGCATGCTGCATGATCTATGCAAAGAAATCGGAAAAGAGCGCCTGTTTCAGTGGATGCGGCTGTTTTTTCCTGAACAATGTGATGAACCGCCGGCAATCTGGCATGGCTATGTAGGGAGCATTTTGGCAAAACGTTGGTATGGCGTCGAAGATCCAGTGATCTTGCATGCGATCTATCATCACGTAAAAGGAGAGAGCGAGGATCCATATGCGATGATCATCTTCTGTGGCGATAAGCTGGAGCGCGGACGCGGCTATGACACCAGCGAACAAATTGCTTTGTGCAAACAAGACCTGCACCGCGGGTTTTTGCGTGTCAAACAAGAACAGCAAGCATACTTGAAAAAGGAGAAGTAAATGAAAGAAAAGTTAGCGATCATTTTAAAAGCGATCGATGAAAAAAAAGGCGAAGATATTTTGATCTATTCATTTTCCCAGCTGAATCCTTCTGTTGATGAAGTCGTGATTGCCAGCGGAAGCAACCAGCGGCAGACATTTGCCATCGCAGATAATGTACGGGATCGTCTGGCAGAAGCCGGGATGCGGATCGATCATATGGAAGGCAATCGTGACAGCCGGTGGATCTTGATCGATGCCGGCGACATCATCGTACATGTCTTTGAACAAAAAGAACGAAGCGTCTATCATTTAGAGAAACTGTATGCAGACCTTGAGGTGCATCGTTATGATGTATGAGGTGCTTGCATCTTATTATGATGCCCTAGTAAAAGATGAGGAAGCGACCCGTGCCTGGGTAACGCTGATCGAACAAAATATATCTGGCAAATGCATCTTGGAAGCAGCATGCGGCAGCGGAGAGATTACGATCGCTTTAGCGAAGAAAGGCTATCAGATCACCGCTTTTGATCTGAGCGAACAGATGATCGAACAGGCAAAACAAAAGCCAGGCAGCGAATTGGTCGAATGGCAGGTACAAGATATGCGCTCATTACCAAAGGGTTGCTATGATGCCATCCTTTGTTTATGTGACAGCTTTAATTATTTGTTGACCAAAGAGGAGGTCCATCACTTCTTTGTTCAATGCTATCAGCACTTGAATGCCGGCGGGACCTTGATCGTCGATATGCACAGCATGGAGCGTCTGCAGGAATTTGAGGAAGAATACAATGAGACCGGATGTATCGATGGTCATGATTATCAATGGACGATCGAAAGTGAAGATGACCGGATTTATCAAAGTTTTGCATTTTATGATCCGGATGGGCATATGCAGCTGGAACAGCATGTACAGCGTGTTTATGATCCTGATTGGATCTTGAAAGACCTGAACGACTGCTCTTTTGAGGTGAGCGTGAAAACAGATTTCGATAAAGAAGGCATCGTGCCTGGAGAAAAGCAATTTTACATTTGCAGGAGGAAAGAACAGTGATCTTGATCGTAGCAGCTATGGAAGAAGAAGTTTCCGCAATTCAAAGCATTTTGAAAGATGCGAAAAGGGATGTCTATGCCGGGGTATCATTTGTGAGCGGCACACTGTCTGATCAAGAAGTCGTCGTGATGAAAAGCGGCATCGGAAAAGGGGCAAGCGCAATGACGACGACCATCGCTCTGGAACATTACCCGGTTTCTGCGGTATTGAACATCGGAACGGCCGGGGGACTTGCGAAAAGCGCAGATGTGCTGGATGTAGTGATCAGCGAAACGATCATTCAATATGATTATGATACGAGTGCGCTGGATGGGGCGGAAGGAAAAGGCCTTCGATTCATGGCAGATCCTTCGTTTACGAATTTAGCGGTCCAGATGAGCGAAGAGCTGGGACTTTCTTATCATGTGGGATTGATCGTCAGCGGTGATCGTTTTGTCGACCATACATATGCAAAAACACTCTTGCAGGCATATCCGCAGGCCATCTGTGCAGAGATGGAAGCGGGCAGCGTCGCTCAGGTATGCAGCCATTATCAGGTGCCGTATGTGGTCCTTCGTTCGCTGTCAGATGTAGCATGGAAAAGTGAGAATGCTTTGGATTTCAATGCATATAAACGATTGGCCAGTGAACGTTCTGCACAATTTACTGCACATTTTGTTGCTGCGCTTGCGGCTGGACATTAGAAAAAGGGAGGACAGGTATGAACCTGTTTTTTCTTTGTGATTTCGTGTATAATAGAAGACATGAAGTGAGGAGGAATGATGATGAAGCAAAAGCTTGACGCATCTCAAATTGCTTTCAGCGTATTGCTAGTCATCTTGTTATTATTGCTTGTCGCGGTATTATGGGCACTGAACATCAGTGGACCATCACGGGCGTATGAACAAAAGATCAATGATCAGATCAAAGAAATTCAAGAGAAGCATACGGCTGTGGGCGATGTCCATCGAGATGTTTTCCGATACATTACGTATATTGGAGAAGATGATTCGCTGTATTATTGGTTCACGGAAGATGCACAGATCATCACGACAAGAGAAAAGACGACAAGAAATGATGAAGGTGCAATAGCAGCTTATGGTGAGCTGGGTTATCAGGTAAACAGCGTTTCTCTTGGCTATGGTTATGAAGGACCGGTCTATACGGCAAAATCGGACGGCAGGCTTGTCTTGCTGGATTATGATACATTGGAATTGGTATATGAAAGGAATATGGATGCTGAATGAAAGAGGATATGAATTGGAATGCGCCTTATTTTGATCGGCGTACTTGGATCTTGAGCGAATTAGCATCACTGAATCTGCTGCCAGAAGAAACGTTGACCTTGCTGCTCATTGATTATTTCAATGACATCCATCAATTGATCACGCACGATGTGATTGCTGCAAAGCTGCAAAGCGATAATGAGCATGTGGATGAATTGTTTGCTTCCTTGACAGCCAAGGGCTATTTAAACATCGAGTTGAAAGAAGGACGATTGATCTTTGATATCAGCGGCGTGTATTCTTCGATCCATGCGATCGAACAAAACGTTCAGACCGTATCGTTGTTTGATGAATTTGAAACAGAGTTTTCCCGTCCGTTGAGTTCTTCTGAGATGCAGCGTCTCTCTTCCTGGCTGGATACCTATGATCAGCAGATGATCTTATATGCTTTATATGAAGCCGGTGTCTATGAAAAACGCAGCTTGGATTATATCGAACGGATCTTGGCTGAATGGAAACGAAGAGGATTTACAGCACAGGAATATGAGGAGGGCAAGCGATGAGGATGGATGCAAATGCGATCTTAGATGAAATGGAACAGTTGTTTCCTGATGCGCATTGTGAATTGAATCACCGTTCGCCTTTTGAATTGTTGGTTGCGGTCGTCCTCAGTGCACAAACCACGGATGCATCGGTCAACCGGATCACACCAGGGCTGTTTGCTAAATTTCCTACGCCGCAAGCCATGGCAGAGGCTTCAATAGAGGAAATCAGCGAGTGTATCCGCAGCATCGGTCTATATCGGAATAAGGCCCGATCATTAAAAGCATTGAGCGAATCGCTGGTCGAGCAGTTTGACGGGGTCGTTCCCAGCTCCAGAAAAGAACTGATGTCATTGGCTGGTGTTGGGCGCAAGACCGCCAATGTCATTCGCAGCGTTTGTTTTGATATCCCTAGTTTTGCGGTCGATACGCATGTCGAGCGTGTATCGAAACGGTTGGGATTAGCGAAACCGCACGACGATGTCGGAAAAGTTGAAGAGAAATTACGGCGAAAGATCGATCGGGATCGTTGGAACAAAGGCCATCATCTGTTCATCTTTTTTGGCCGCTATCAATGTACAGCACGAAATCCCAAATGTGAAGGATGTCCGTTCCAAACGACCATCTGCAAAAGAGAGCGGTTAGATGCTGTTAGAAAGAAATAACAGAGAAACAGAGGTTCTGCATGAAACAGATCTACCTCTGTTTTTTTTTACATCGCATCGAAAAAATAGAACAATAATAAAAAGTGTTATTGTGAAGAATGGGAGTTAGTGGTATGATAAACACGATTTTTACTTTTGAATCATGCAGAACAAAGAACAGGGGAATGTATATGAATATCGTGGAGAAGTATGGCGGGACCAGCGTTGGAACGATCGAACAAATTTCTGCCATCGCTCAACATGCAAAAGAAATGGTCGAAGAAGGCCATCGATTAGTGATCGTTGCCAGTGCGATGGGCAAGACGACCAACCAGCTCATCGCTTTGGCCAATCAGATCTCAGATAATATCAATAAACGGGAACTTGATTCGTTGCTATCGACAGGGGAACAGCGAACCGTGACGTTATTAGCAATGGCGATCGACGCACTGGGCGTTCCTGCTATTTCTTTGACGGGCTATCAATGCGGATTTATAACGAGCCATCATCATGCACATGCCCGGATCAAAGATATCAATATCGAAAATTTGCAGCATCATCTCGATGAAGGTAAGGTGGTGGTGGTCGCTGGTTTTCAGGGCGCAACAGAGAATGGCGAGATCACGACGCTTGGCCGCGGGGGAAGCGATACGACAGCAGTCGCATTGGCTGCTAAATTAGGATGGGAATGTCATATCTATACGGATGTAAACGGTGTGTATACGATCGATCCCCGGCTGTATCCAAAGGCAAGATTATTAAGAGAGATCACGTATCATGAAATGATGCAGATGGCATGCTTAGGTGCAGGTGTATTGGAAACACGCAGTGTTGAACTCGCCAGCAAATACCGTGTCCCGCTGTTTTTGGGACGAGCATTGGAAAAAGATAAAAGCAGGGGGACATGGATCATGGAAAAAACAAAAAATCTGGAAGATATGCCGATCACTGGCATCAGCATCAAAGATGATTATGCGATCATGCGGATCAATGATCTGCCGACAGACGGGGTTTTCATCGGCCGTCTGTTTGCGATGATCGCTCGTTTGAACATCAATCTGGATACGATCTCACAGCAGTTAAGCGAGGACGGCAGGGTCAACTTCTCCTTTTACTGCAATGAGGAACAAAGCGATCAAATATTAGAGAACAGCGAAGAGCTCGGTAAAGAATACGAGATCTCGCGCATGCTGGGTTTTATCAAGCTCTCACTGATCGGGGTAGGCATTTCTACGCACAGCGGCATTGCCAGCAAAGTGCTGAATACACTGAATGAACACGGGATCCGCTATTATATGATCACATCCAGTGAGATCTCAATTTCGCTGACCATTGAGAAAAAGGATCGAGAAAAAGCGATCAAAGTCTTGGGGGATGCCTTTGATCTGGGCGTGAAGAAATGATCAAATGGTTTTAAAGTTGTTCGAAAATGAGCATTCTTTGGCGCATTGATGGACATGAAATGAATCAACATATGAAAAAAAGGATACTTCACTATGATATGCGAAGTATCCTTTTTTGTCAGGATCTTAATGATCAATCATCTTCAGGCGGAACGGTCGTTGTCTCATCGGAATCATCGGATGGATCTGTGGATGGTGATGTACATTGACCATTGGCATAAGTTCCGCCAATAGCTTCACAAGCTTCTTGTTCTTTTTTCTTGATTGCTTCATCATAGCCATCGCAGCGTTCATCGATGGTTGGATCTGATGCGCATTTTTGCTGAAGCTCTTTCATCGCTTCTTCATAACCGTCACAGCTTTCATCTGATAGAGGATCCGATTCACATTTTTTAAGCTTTTCAGCCGTTTCTTTTCGATTGGTATTGTTTGGATCATCTTTCAAACCTTTTGAACGGCTTTCATCCGTATCATAGTTGCTGATCAGGATCAAACCGCCATCGCCGCTTGCTTTTTTCACGACGCTGCTTGGCTGTGTTAAAGGGGCGGTATTGCTGTCGCTTACTTGATCCAGCATATCGCTGGCTGCATGAGAAGCGATTGCTTGGTATAACACCTGTGTCGTCAAATAATAACCATGTTCAATTCCTGTGGTCGTGTAACCGCTCCATACCGCAACTGTATATTCGCTTGTATAAGCGACGGCCCACTCATCTTTCATTGCTGTGGTCGGGATGCCGTATGCTGCTCCCGAATCTCCCCAGTCCGTCGTTCCCGATTTACCATAAACCGTATAAGAACCGCTGCCATCCAAGATATAGTTCAGGGTCGGATAACCGCCATTGACTACTTTCTCCAGGATCGTAGACATCATGTATGCAGCACCTTCGCTGACCACTTGTGATTCTTCAGTCTCATATTCATAAGATTCACCGTTTCGGATATCCACTTTACGGATCACATGGGCGTCTTCGCGGACACCGCTGTTTGCCAGCATGGAATATGCATTTGCTAATTCCACGGTAGAGCAGCGCATGTTGCCCCCGCCGATGCTGTACTGGATATCAAACGCTTCGGCAACACTGTCGCTGAAACCAAGCTTCTTCAAATAATCGATCCAGAAGCTGCTGCCTTGTTTATCGATCAGCTCTTGCAAAGCGGCTGCCGCCGGTGTATTTCGAGAAAGACCTAATGCATCATTCAAAGACATCTTGCCTAAGTATTGACCATCGGAGTTTTGCAGATCTTTTCCGATATGGAAGTAATCTTCTGCTTTATCCTCGACCGTATGGGTCGTCGACCAGCCTAAATAATCAAAGGCAGGTGCATAATCTAAGATCGGTTTCATCGTTGAACCAGGCTGCTGCAATTCGGTTGCTGCATTTCGGCTGGTCGAATCACCGGTATATTCACGTCCAGGTCCCATCGCGACGATCTCGCCTGTCTCATTATTAACGAGCGTCAGACCGACATTGAAATATTGATTAGGGAAATCGTAGACTTCGCCAGTTGACAATTCATAGGCTAATTTTTGCGCATCACTGTCAATGCCGGTATAGATATCCATTTCGGTCGTATATGGATCCAGACCGGTCAGCTCTCTTGTTTCTTTAACAGCTAATTCGACGATGCTCTGATAAGGGTCAGCAGCAAAAGATTCGCTTTTCTCTAACTGGAAGGCCAGATTCGTCGATTTGGCTAAATTGTATTCTTCTTCGCTGATGAAGCCGTGCTGAAGCATCATCGCTAACGTTTCGTTGCGTCGTTTGGTCGCCATTTGGTAATGATCATTATCATCACCGATCAAATTGTATGGCGTATAAGCAACCGGGGCATTGATGACGCCGGCTAAGAACGCACATTCGGAAAGATTCAGCTCATTGACATCTTTTCCAAAGTAGTAGAGCGCAGCGTTTTGAACGCCTCGCGTACCGCCGTCGCTTCCAAACCAGATCATATTCAGATAATTGACGATGATCTCTTTTTTATCCATGCTCTGTTCGGTCAGCATGCTCAGATAAATTTCCTGGATCTTGAATTTGATGTTGTCAATGGCCGAAACGCTTTCGCCATTTTCGATCATCAAAGACTTGGCATTTGCGATCCATGTATTATCTACCAGCTGCATCGTCAAGGTCGAACCGCCTTGTGAAAGCGAGCCGCTGCTCAAATTGTTCAAAGCAGAACGCAAGAAACGCGGAAGGTCAAATCCGTTATGGGTAAAGAAACGGGAATCTTCGATTGCTAGAAATGCATCGATCAGATCTTGTGGAAGATCTTCATAGGTAATGTTGTCGCGATGCTCCGTGCCCAGCTCAGCGATGACATTGCCATCCTTATCATATACGCGGGAGGATGTTCCCGCAATCAGCTGTTCCGGATTGAAGTCCGGTGCTTCGCTGATGACATTGACAAGCAGGGTGAATACGCAGACACATCCGACCAAGACGAATGTCAGCACGACGATTGCGGCTTTGTTCCATGCATCCAATCGTCTCCATTTATTGGTCTTCACCGTAGGATTAGAGACATTTGTTTCATTTTTGTCTTTCTTCATCATGCTCTGTTACCTCCTGAAAATAAAGAGCGTCTACATTATCTAAATAACATAAGCGCGGGGTAAGTCCCTCTTGGATGAGGGAACCGATCGTTTTGACTTCCTGATAAGAGATCGATTTTCGTTCAGCCTGCTGATAACGTTCGATGATTTCGGCTGCATCGATCAAATACGTTTCTCCATAGGTGCGGAAACGTATGATGAAGAAACCGATTCCTCCATGTTGTTTGACCAAACGCAGGTGTTCGATCTGATGCGGATGGATGCTCTTGAAAGGAAAACTGGTCTTATTGACTGTTTCTTTTGCTTCAAAATCAATCGGGCGTCCTCGATAGATTCCATTATAATCCGTCGTACTGGGCACTTTATAATAAGCTTCTGTGATCCTTGCCGCTTTTCGTGAAGGATAATCGACCTTTACGACCTGGATCGGTGTCGGTTTTTTGTGGATCAGTGCGCGCCCGCTTTGCAGGTAATACTGGTTGGAATCATTGAGATCTTTTTCTAAGCTCATGCCGCGGTTGGCGGCAGAAATTTTGCTTGTTAGATCGGACGATCGTGCGATCTTTCGTCCTTGACCGTTTGGATATCCTATCAAAGTTATCACCTTTTTCATTATAGCGTAAAGAAAATGATTATTCAATCTTTATCCTTTTGCCTGAAATTCATGGCTGTTGATCGTTAACCCTTGATTTTTCTTTATAAAAATGCGAAACTTATAGAAGTGAGGTGAGGCAGATGTCAGAGTTTCAACTGAATGCAAATAAGATATTAGATAAGGAATTTCATATTGATTTCAAAGGTTATTCAGCCAAAGAGGTAGATGAATTTCTTGATTTGGTCATTCATGATTATCAGCTGTATGAAGAAAAGCTGCAAGAGCTTGGAAAACAGCTTCGTGCATATGAAAACCAGGTGGAGCGTCTGCAGGAAGAAAATACCATGCTTCGTTCACAAGGGGAAAAGGGAAACCAGGAAGTACTCCAGTCCTCACAGATCGATATCTTGAAGCGGTTATCACGCTTGGAGTATGAGGTCTTTAAAAAATAATGCTGGATGCGGACAGCCGCTGGCAGTTTGCTAGAGGAAAGTCCATGCTCGCACGATCTGCGATGATCGTAGTGTTTGTGCCGGACGAAAAAATAAGTCCGGGCAGGTAATTGCTTGACGGCTGCATCGATGCCTACGGCCCAGCTATGGCATCGATGCTGTAAAAGTGCCACAGAGACGAGCTGGCCAAGAAATTGGTCAGGTGGAACGGGTAAACCCCACAAGCGAGAAACCCAAATTTGGTAGGGGAGCTTGTTGATGCGAAATGAAGCAGAAACAGGGCATAGAAATATGCAGATAAATGGCTGTCGCCCGCAAGGGAACAGAACATGGCTTACAACATTCAGCATGCAAAGAGGGATAAATTCCCTCTTTATTTATATAATAATAATGATAGAAACATGGGCTGAACAATATGTGGAAATGAATGAAACAAGAATTCATAGAAAAATCATTTTCTTTTTTTTATGTTTTTGATACAATTATTATGGTTATTTATAGCTGCTGTTTTTGTATACTTTTTTGTAAAATAATTAAAGATAGCAATAGAACAAAGATGTGAGGTCGTGAAGATATGGCAAAATTTAATGAGATATTAAAATCAAAACGAGAAGAACTAGGCCTGAGCACTGCAGATATCAGCGAACGTACACGTTTGACCGAACGTTACATCATCGCTTTAGAAAATCGAGATATACAATCATTTGAAGATGATCTTTCTTATCTTCGTTATTTTGTGCGCGCATACTGCGATGCGGTCAATGTGCCGTATGATGAAGTGAAGGAAGATGTACAGGAAGCTGTAACAGCTTTTGCTGAAGAAAAAGAGATCGCACTGTCGAAGACACATACAGATATGGAAAGCCATATTCAGCAGGCAGATACGCTGACGAAAGTAGATAAGAGCAAAGATTTCAAACAGCGGAACGCTTCTAAACGCAGACAACGGAGCTATAACCGGATGGATGCGTCTTTCCTGTCGTTTATTGCAATCGTGATCGTGATCTTGATCATCGTTGCGTTTGCGATCTTCGTATTCTTCCAATCAGCGGATAACAATGTAACGAAAGAGGATCCGATCGATTCGACGCCGCCGATCCAGGAAAACCAGGATATCGGCAATGAAGAGCCGACAGAAGAAGTACGTGAAGAAATGAAGATAGAAAAGACCGGAACGACAACATATACAGTTTCGAATGTTTATAAAGATGATACATTGACGTTTACGATGACACCTGGCGGCAGCAGTGCCATTATGCTGAGCGTGGATGGAACAGCAGTGGCTGATGAGAAGATCTATTACAGCAATGAACCTTATGTATATGAACTGAAGGTGGAGAAGAGCTGTGAAGTGACGATTCGTGATGGATTTATGTATAACAATACGATCAAGATCAATGATCAGATTTTGGAGATCGACTCCTCTATCGCTGAGCGCTCAACAGTAACGTATACGATTCAGATAGAAATGGTGGAATAAAAATGAACTTACCTAATAAGTTATCTTTGATGCGGATCTTTTTGGTTCCAGTGATCGCTGTGGTCTATTTGACGGCAGCAATGAGCATTGCTTTGCAAGGAAGCATCCAGATTGCCAGTGTGCAATTGCCTTATAGTGATGTGATCGTGTTCCTGTTATTTGCCGTCGCATCTTTTACTGATTATCTGGATGGCCATATTGCACGGCGGGACCATCTGATTACTTCCTTTGGGAAGTTTGTCGATCCGATTGCGGATAAACTATTGGTCAATACATTGTTGGTTTTGTTTGCATGGTCTTCCCGGATCTCAATCGTCGCTGCTTTGCTGATGATCTTGCGGGATACGATCGTAGATGGATTGCGGATGAATGCAGCGGCAAGCGGGAAAGTAGTTGCGGCCGGTTATGCTGGAAAACTGAAGACCGTATTACAGATGATCATGATCATCGTTGTATTGCTGCATGATCTGCCATTTGTACTGCTCGGCTTTGAAATCAGCACGATCCTGGTGTGGTTCGCAACGGCAGCTTCTTTGTATTCCGGTGTCGTATATTTTATTCAACTGAAAGATATCGTGATGGAAAGCATATAATGAAAGAATTAGTTAAACGTTTGACAGAAAAAGGATGGACGATCGCCAGCTGTGAGAGCTTGACTGCTGGTTTATTTACCAGTGCGATCGCAGAAGTGCCAGGTGCCAGCCAGGTACTGGTCGGCGGGATCGTCACATATGCGACGCGCATCAAAGAAGAAATCGTTCATGTAGATCATAAGATCATCATGGAAGATGGTGTGGTCAGTGCGGCGTGTGCAAAAGCGATGGCGGAGAATACAAGGAAACTGCTTGGCGCAGATCTTTGTGTTTCCTTTACGGGGAATGCAGGGCCTTCTTGTATGGAGGATGAGCCTGCTGGCAGCGTGTACTGTGCGTTGGCTAGTGAAAAAGGCTGCAGGACCTTTCATTTTCAGATAGAGGGAAGCCGCGATGAAGTGCGGCATCGTGTGGTAGATGCGATGCGGGAACAAGTCATTTTATTTCTGAACGAAGAACAGGAGATAGAAAATGGATGAAAAAGTAGTGAAGAACGAAAAGAAAGATGCATTGCTGGAAGATGCGATCAAACAGATCGAAAAACAATATGGAAAAGGTTCGATCATGAAATTAGGCGAACGGGCAGCTGTTGACGTGGATGCGATCAGTTCAGGTTCAATCAAGATCGATGAAGCGCTGGGAATCGGCGGATATCCGAAAGGACGCATCATAGAGATCTATGGACCGGAATCCAGCGGTAAAACGACATTGGCGCTGCATGCGATCGCTGAAGTGCAGAAAAAAGGCGGACGCGCCGCATATATCGATGCAGAAAATGCCATCGATCCGAATTATGCAAAAAATCTGGGTGTCAATATCGATGAATTGATCCTTTCACAGCCAGACAGCGGTGAACAAGGATTGCAGATCGCCGAAATGCTCATCAAGAGCGGAGCGATCGATATCATCGTCATCGACTCGGTTGCCGCATTGGTGCCTCAGGCAGAACTGGATGGAGAGATGGGCGATTCACAAGTAGGCTTGCAGGCGCGCATGATGTCAAAAGCGATGCGAAAACTGAGCGGAGTGATGAACCGCAGTGAATGTACAGCCATCTTTATCAACCAGCTGCGTGAAAAAGTGGGCGTCATGTTTGGAAATCCAGAAACGACGCCGGGCGGACGTGCATTAAAGTTTTATGCAAGCGTTCGTCTGGACATCCGCCGCAGCGAAGCAATCAAAAATGGGACGGAGATCATCGGTAATAAGGTCAATGTAAAGATTGTCAAGAATAAAGTGGCACCGCCATTTAAGAGCGCTTCGATTGAGATCATGTATGGCGAAGGTATTTCGTATGTAGCAGAATTGCTGGATCTGTGTGTCGATCATGAGATCGTGAAGAAAAGCGGTGCATGGTTCTCTTATAATGGCGAAAAGATCGGCCAAGGAAAAGAAGCAGCGAAAAACTTTATCAAATCCAATCCGGCATTGATGGAGGAGTTATCTGCTAAATTAAAGGAAAAAATGAATCCATCGGTTCCTGCAGAAGAAGCATGAGCATCCTGACAGCGTTTCGGCGCTGTTTTTTATTTTGTGAAAGGCATTTCTTGAAAATGAAGGCAATCGCGCTATAATTATACTAAGAAACCAAAAGAGGGGGATTCCTATGTGCAGGTTAGCATTTGAAGCGAACGAGCTGTATCCATCGATCAAGAAAGATCAGCTGCAGCATCCAGTTCACTTTGTCATCGATATGGTCAACGGTTTTGTAAAAGAAGGTGCATTGCATGATGAAGCCATCGGTGCTGTCATCGATCCGATCAAGATGCTCATTGACCGTCTACAGTGCCGTACGATCTTTGTAGCAGATTCTCATCCGCCGCAGACACGCGAATTTTTATCGTATCCAATACATTGTGTCATTGGCAGCGGTGAAGATCAGATCGTTGATGAATTAACGCCTTATATCCATCAATTGATGCGGAAAAACTGTACAAATACATTCTTTTGTCCTGATTTTCAAGCCTTTTTGAAGGATGAGATCGATTCTTATAAAGAGATCATCTTGACGGGCTGCTGCAGTGATATCTGTGTGCTGCAGTTTGCATTGACATTGAATGCATGGCTGAATGAACATAATCGCAGCGAACAGCGGATCATCGTTGTCAGTGACTGCGTGGAAACCTATCATATTGATCATGTGCATGATGCACAGGTGATGAATGCATTTGCTTTAGAAATGATGAAAGGGAATGGAATCGAAGTCGTTTGTTCCATTGAGGATTGATATATGAAAACATATGATGCAAAATTTGATTTTCGTGATAAACGTAATCTTTCCATGGTCATGGATTTTTATGAATTGACGATGAGTCAATGTTATTTTAATCGTGATCAGAATGAAGAAGTTGTCTTTGACATGTTTTACCGCAGCAACCCAAACGGCGGAGGCTATTGCATCTGCGCAGGTTTGGAGGAAGTGATCGGTTATATCCAGAATCTGCATTTTGAAGAAGAGGATATTGCTTATCTGCGTTCGCTCAACAAATTCTCAGAAGAATTTTTAGATTATCTGCGCCATTTTATCTTTACCGGCGATATTTATGCGATCCCGGAAGGAACACCGGTTTTCCCTTATGAACCGTTGATCCGCGTGAAAGCAAAGATCATCGATGCACAATTGCTGGAAACGGCTTTGTTGCTAGCAATGAACCATCAGACATTGATCGCGACCAAAGCGAGAAGGATCGTGCAGGCAGCCAATGGCCGCACGGTCATGGAGTTTGGAGCGCGCCGTGCGCATAATTTCGATGCGGCAAACTATGGTGCACGCGCTGCTTATATTGGCGGCGTGCTGGGAACGGCAACGACTTATGCAGGCAAAGAATACGGCATTCCTGCGTTGGGAACCATGGCGCATTCTTTTATCCAAAGCTTTGACAGTGAATATGACGCATTTTTGAATTATGCGAAAACTTATCCAGACAGCTGTACGGTGCTTTTGGATACATACAACACGTTGAAGAGCGGATTACCGAATGCGATTCGCGTAGCAAAAGAATATCTGGAACCGAACGGTTATCGTTTACAAGGTGTCCGT
Source organism: uncultured Erysipelotrichaceae bacterium (assembly GCA_949296305.1). Classification (GTDB taxonomy): domain Bacteria; phylum Bacillota_I; class Bacilli_A; order Erysipelotrichales; family Erysipelotrichaceae; genus Merdibacter. The sequence goes on along the minus strand of CASFOT010000122.1, from coordinate 819 downwards.
ATCGACAGCGGGGATATGGCGTATCTTTCAAAGAAGATCCGGCATGCATTAGATGCTGCCGGCATGCAGGACTGCAAGATCATCGTTTCCAATTCCTTGGATGAGTTCCTGATCGAATCCTTGTTGTCACAGGGCGCACAGATCGACAGCATGGGCGTTGGTGAAAATCTGGTAACCAGCAAGAGCTCTCCGGTCTTTGGCGGCGTGTATAAACTGTCAGCGATCATCAAAGATGATGTGATCATTCCAAAGATCAAAGTCAGCGAAAATATTGAAAAGGTAACGAATCCAGGCATGAAGAATCTGTATCGTATCTATGATAAAGACAGCAAGATGGCGGTAGCTGATCTCATGACCTTGGTCGATGAAACGATCGATCCTTCTCAAGATCTGACGATCTATCATCAGATGAATTATTGGAAGAATAAGACGATTCCAGGCGGCAGTTATGAGCTTCGTGATCTGTTGGTGCCGGTATTTATCAATGGACAGTTAGTATATGATTGTCCAAGCTTGGCACAGATCCGTGCTTACAGTGAAGAAGAACTGACGCATTTATGGGATGAGATCAAGCGATTTACATATCCGCAGACGTATTATGTCGATCTCAGCCGCAAGCTGTTGGATCTGAAGATGAAGATGCTGGAAGATGTACCTAAATAAAAAGGAGTCAAGCTCCTTTCAGCTTGTTGACAAACTATATACTTAAAAAGTATAGAAAAATAATTCGATAAAAGTGGGGATTATCAACCATTTTTCAGGTAATTTTATATAAATGATGGCTTAAGATTGCCTGTTTTCTCTTTAAAAGTGGAGATT
>CASFOT010000121.1 GCA_949296305.1 uncultured Erysipelotrichaceae bacterium | reverse complement strand
GTGATGAAGGCGGAGTGGACACACCTGTACTCATACCGAACACAGAAGTTAAGCACTCCAGCGGCGACAATAGTTGGGCTCGCCCCTGCGAAGATAGCACGTTGCCGGTCTCTTTCGCGATCATTTGTGATCGCTTTTTTTGGTTTGATTGATTATTGATCAAATGAAAAGGACCTCTTACACATACGAAGGTCCTTTTTCTTTATTTTCGAAATGCTCTGGAGTAACCATGTTCTTCTTTCTGTCCGGTACCGATCGGTTCCTTGATCTCCGCGATCTTCTCGATCATATAAGGCGTTACTTGATATACATAGTTCAGCCAATTGCGATAGAGCAGGTTTGCGTGGGAACGCCACTTGAGCAGCGGTTCCTTATTTGGGTCATCATCTGGAAAATAGTTAAATGGAATATGAATCGGTTTGCCTAAATGTACATCTCGCCAATACTCTTGTGCCAAGGTGTCTTTGCTGTATTCAAAATGGCCGATCACAAAGATCTGACGATAGTCTTTTGTAACGATGATGTTCGGTCCGATCTCATCGTTTTCTGATAAGATCGACAGCTGTTTTACTTTGCGTAAGGCATCCGCATCGATCGCGGTATGCCGGGAATGCGGTGTATAATGGATCTCATCAAATCCATTCGTCAGGAAGTCATATTCATCTACAAGCCTTTCTGGAAAGATCCCAAATACTTTTTCCGGAAGCAGCTGCTTCGCAATATCATAGTGATAATAAAGTCCGGCTTGAGCGCCCCAGCAGATATGCACGGTTGAGAAGACATGGGTCTTAGACCATTCCATGATCTGTTTTAATTCTTCCCAATAATCGACTTCTTCAAAGGCAAGATGCTCAACAGGGGCACCGGTGATGATCATTCCATCATAATAATTCATTTTTAAATGATCAAAGAAATCATAGAATTTTACCAAATGATCATGACTCGTGTTTTTCGAGTCATGATTCTTCACCATCATGAAATCAATATCTACCTGTAAAGGAGATTTACTGATCAGTCGTAAGATCTGCGTTTCTGTTTCAATCTTTTTCGGCATCAAGTTCAAGATGACAAGCTTCAATGGACGGATGTCTTGTTTAGAGGCATCCGAATCATCGATCGCAAAAATCTTTTCGCTTTCTAATATTTCTTTCGCGGGAAGATCTTTTGGGATGTTAATGGGCATTTTTATGCCTCACTGGCAGCAAGTGCTTGTTTGATATCATCGATGATGTCTTGAGCATCTTCCAAGCCAACAGAGAAACGAATCAGATCTTTATCGATTCCAGCCTCTTTCAGCTGTTCATCGCTCAGCTGGCGATGAGTGTGGCTGGCAGGGTGCAGCAAGCAAGTACGAGCATCTGCGACATGGGTCGCAATGATCGCTAGTTGTAAAGAATCCATGAATTTTTCTGCTTTTTCACGGCTTCCTTTCAATGCGAAGGCCAATACGCCGCAAGTGCCGTTTGGACAATACTTCTGTGCCAATTCATAATATGGGTCACTTTCTAATCCGGCATAATGCACCCAAGCGATCTCGTCGCGGCTTTCCAAGAATTTTGCGACAGCTAATGCATTTTCGCAATGACGTTTCATTCGCACTGCAAGAGATTCTAATCCTAAGTTCAGATAGAATGCATTTTGTGGTGATTGGATCGAACCCAGATCACGCATGAGCTGGCTGGTTGCTTTTGTGATATAAGCAAGCTTGCCGAATTTTTCTGTGTAAGTGAGGCCATGGTACGATTCATCCGGTGTCGTCAAGCCAGGGAATTTATCAGCATGTGCGCTCCAATCAAAATTACCGCTGTCCACGATCACACCGCCGACAGATACACCGTGTCCATCCATGTATTTTGTCGTAGAATGTGTAACGATGTCACAGCCCCATTCGATCGGGCGGCAGTTGACTGGTGTAGCAAATGTATTGTCTACGATCAGCGGAACACCGTGTGCATGAGCAACGCGCGCATATTTTTCAATGTCAAAGATCGTTACGGTCGGGTTGGTGATGGTTTCGCCAAATACGCATTTTGTATTTTCTTTGAAGCATTTGTGCAGATCTTCCTCGCTG
>CASFOT010000120.1 GCA_949296305.1 uncultured Erysipelotrichaceae bacterium | reverse complement strand
GTTTATCATAGTAAAGTTTCATAAAGAACGTACCTTTCCTGGGAATATTATATCATAATTACAACACATACAACATATAAAAATAAAAACTTGACAAAGAAAAAGCCGTATTTAAGCGGCTTTCCGATGTTTTTCGATTTTATAACTGTCAAACTCCCGGTTTTAAAACATTGATCGACCGCAGAAACTCTTGAAATAACTAAGGAGAACTGCCTGAGCGTGCGCTTGAAATCGCTATTGACATTCATTTGGCTCATACGATATACTAATATTCGTAATGACAGTGAATCAGAGTAGTACTTCATGCGGCGGCAGAGAGAATTGACAGCTTGGTGGAATGTCGATGTGTTCAAGTGGAGGAACTCGCTGAGGAGTCGGTGTTAGCCCGTTTACTTCGCGTTAAGAAGAATGAGTGCATGCATTTGTTGCATGAACTAAGGTGGTACCGCGTAAATTTACGTCCTTAGAGTTCTAAGGGCGTTTTTTCATTGAAAAGGAGAGAGCATTATGAGTTTTAATCATCAACAGGTAGAAAAAAAATGGCAAGAATATTGGCTGAAACATAAAACTTTTGCCTGTGACACATCTGATTTCAGCAAACCTAAATATTATGTGCTGGACATGTTTCCATATCCAAGCGGAAATGGACTTCATGTAGGTCATCCGGAAGGTTATACAGCGACGGATATCATCGCACGTATGAAACGAATGCAAGGATATAATGTGCTTCATCCAATGGGATGGGATGCATTTGGTTTGCCTGCAGAGCAGTTTGCCATCCAGACTGGTCATCATCCTGCACAATTTACAAAGAAAAACATTGATCATTTTCGTGAACAGATCCAGTCATTAGGATTTTCTTATGATTGGGATCGCGAAATCTCTACAACAGATCCTTCTTATTACAAATGGACGCAATGGATCTTTTTACAATTGTATAATAAAGGACTTGCATATGTAGATGAGATCCCTGTAAACTGGTGTCCTGAATTAGGAACCGTATTGGCAAATGAGGAAGTAATTGATGGCAAGAGTGAACGTGGCGGCTATCCGGTCATTCGTAAACCGATGCGTCAATGGGTATTACGGATCACGGAATACGCAGAACGTTTATTAGAAGATCTTGAACTTTGCGATTGGCCGCAGTCTACTAAAGAAATGCAGATCAACTGGATCGGCAAATCACAAGGAGCAAACGTAATCTTTAAGATCAAAGATACAAATAAAGAGTTTACCGTATTCACGACACGTTGCGATACATTATTTGGAGCTACTTATTGTGTCATGGCACCAGAACATCCATTCGTAGAAGAGATTACGACACCACAGCAGATGGAAGCGGTAATGGCTTACCGCAAGAGCTGCGAATCAAAATCAGATTTAGAACGTACGGAATTAAACAAAGAAAAGACGGGTGTGTTTACGGGTGCATATGCAGTCAATCCGGTCAATGGAAAAGAAATTCCAATCTGGATTTCTGATTATGTATTAGCAAGCTATGGTACGGGTGCCATTATGGCCGTACCGGCTCATGATACACGCGACTATGAATTTGCTAAAAAATTTGGCATTGATATCATCGAAGTATTAAAAGGCGGTGATATCGAAAAAGAAGCGTATACAGAAGACGGTATTCATGTGAATTCAGGATTCTTGGATGGAATGGATAAAGAAGAAGCTATCCAAACAATGATCCGCTGGTTAGAAGAGCATCAATGTGGATGCGCGAAAACGACCTATAAACTTCGTGACTGGTTATTCTCTCGTCAGCGTTATTGGGGAGAACCAATTCCGATCATTCATATGGAAGATGGAACCATGCGTACAGTGGATATCGATGAACTTCCTTTAGAACTTCCAGAAACGAAGAATTTTAAACCAAATGAAAATGGTGAGTCTCCGTTAGCTCATTGTGACGATTTTATCAATGTGGAAATTGATGGAGTTAAAGGGAAACGGGAGACGAATACGATGCCACAATGGGCTGGCAGCTGCTGGTATTATCTGCGTTATATTGATCCGCATAATGATGAAGCAATTGCTGATCCAAAATTATTGGCACATTGGCTTCCGGTCGATCTGTATGTCGGCGGTGCGGAACATGCTGTTTTACATTTGCTTTATGCGCGTTTCTGGCATAAAGTGCTGTATGACTGCGGTGTCGTGCCTACAAAAGAACCGTTCCAGAAATTGTTCCACCAGGGAATGATCTTAGGCGAAAATAATGAAAAAATGTCCAAATCAAGAGGCAATGTAGTAAATCCGGATGAAATTATCGTTTCTCATGGCGCAGATGCTTTACGTGTTTATGAAATGTTCATGGGGCCATTAGAGGCAAGTTTGCCATGGAGCACAACTGGTTTGGATGGTGCTCGCCGTTGGCTGGATCGTGTTTGGCGTTTGTTTGATGAATATGATAAGCTTACGGATCAAAACGATCATTCATTAGATAAAGTGTATAATGCGACCGTTAAAAAGGTAACGGAAGACATAGAAACATTGAATCTGAATACAGCAATTTCTCAGATGATGATCTTCATCAATGAATGTTATAAGAACGAACAGATCTATCGTCCATATGCGATCGGATTTATCAAAATGTTCGATTGTTTTGCTCCACATTTAGGTGAAGAAATTTGGCATACTTTCTTCCATGGAGAGACGACCATCGCATATGAAGCTTGGCCGACTTACGATGAGAAAGCATTGATCGAGAGTGAAATTGAAGCTGTTGTACAAGTAAATGGAAAAGTCCGTGGTAAGATGAAGATTGCTGCTGGTACAAATGAAGATGCCATGAAAGAAATGGCTATGCAGATTGAAAGCGTACAGCGTCAGTTGGAAGGTAAGGAAATTGTAAAAATTATTGTTGTCAAAGGCAAAGTCGTAAATATCGTTGCTAAATAATGAAAAGAAGTGTCCGTTCTTGTGAAATGGACACTTTTTTTAAAAAATCACTTGAGCATTAAATTTGAGACACTGCTTGGACCTATGTTAGGATAAACTCAAGGAGTGAGACAGTGAACATACAAAAACGAAATGGACAATATCAGTCGTATGACTCTGAAAAAATTGCTGTGGCCATACAAAAAGCTTTTACTGGTTTAGGTAAAACAATCGATTCAAAGGCATTAGCCAACATTGTAAAAAAAGTTGAAAGTCAATTATACGATGGCATCACTGTTGAGACAATTCAAGATCATGTCGAAGAAGAATTGATGCGTCAAGGATATTTGCAAGCAGCCAAAGCATATATTCTCTATCGGCAGAAGCATGGTGAGCAAAGGGCATTGGTCAATGAATTGCTTAAATTAGCAGATTTAAAAGGAATTGAACCAATTTTAAATGATATTCAAGCAGATTTTGATGAAGAAACGTATTCTTTGCATGCATTATTAAATAAATATCGATCATTTTATAAAGAACAGATGAATGCCGTTGACCGCTTGAAAATGTTGATACGCGCTGCAAACGAATTGATCAGCAAAGAAAACGGAAAATGGGAGATGATTTCTGCACGCTTTTTGAATTTTCAAATTGAAAAGGAAGTGAATGAAAGAATGACATCTCTGGGTATACAATCTCTTTATGAAAAGGTGTCATTCTTTGCAAAACAAGGCTTTTATGGCGAATATTTATTAAAACATTATGATCAAAAAGAATTTCAAGAATTAGAAATGTATATCGATCAAGAACGTAATAAGTTATTTACATACAGTGGTTTGGAATTGATCATGAAGCGATATCTGATTCAAAATCACCAACGCGAGATCATAGAGAAACCTCAAGAGATGTTCATGTTAATTGCTATGCATCTAGCTATGAAGGAACATGAAAAAGTCAAATGGGCAAAAGAATTTTATGATCAGTTAAGTACTTTAAAAATAACAATGGCAACACCAACGATGTCAAATGCACGTAAACCATTCCATCAGATGAGCTCTTGTTTTATTGACACAGTTGATGATTCGCTGGCAGGTATTTATAAAAGCATCGATCATTTTGCGAAAGTATCAAAGAATGGTGGAGGCATGGGCCTTTATTTTGGGAAAGTACGAGCTAGCGGAAGCATGATCCGCGGTTTTGAAGGTGCTGCTGGCGGTGTGATCCGATGGATCAAACTGGTAAATGATACAGCCGTAGCTGTGGACCAATTAGGGGTGCGTCAAGGTGCAGCAGCTGTATATTTAGATGTGTGGCATAAAGATGTCCCTGAATTTTTGCAGTTAAAAACAAATAATGGAGACGATCGAATGAAAGCACATGATATTTTCCCTGCGCTTTGTTACCCTGATCTTTTTTGGCGATTAGCTGAACAGGATTTAGAAGCAAAATGGCATTTAATGTGCCCACATGAGATCTTTATGATAAAAGGATATCATTTGGAAGATTATTATGGTGAAGAATGGGAAAAACGCTATTTTGATTGTGTTCGGGATGAGCGTATTTCTAAGCGGATCATGAGCGTGAAGGAAATAGTGCGTCTTATCATCAAATCATTGGTTGAAACCGGGACGCCATTTGCCTTTAACCGTGATATAGTCAATGAAATGAATCCAAATCGTCACAAGGGAATCATTTATTGCAGTAATCTTTGTACAGAAATTGCCCAAAATATGCGCGCAATGACAATATATCCACCAGAGGAAATGATTGTTGATCAAGAAACGATCATTGTTGAAAAAACACTTCCTGGTGATTTTGTTGTCTGTAATCTAGCTTCCTTGAGCTTAGGGCATATAGATGTGAATAAAGATGAAGACATCGAGCATGCGGTAACCGTAGCAATCCGAGCATTAGATAACGTGATCGACCTGAATGACTATCCTTTGCCAAATGCAAAAATCACGAATCGTACTTATCGGCCAATTGGTTTAGGAACCAGTGGATATCACCATATGTTGGTAAAACAAGGAATTTCATTTGAGAGTGATGAACATGTGGCCTTTGTTGACCGTTTATATGAAAAAATCAATTATTTTGCATTGAAAGCATCCTGTGCACTTGCCAAAGAGAAAGGTGCATACCCGCTCTTTGAAGGTAGTGACTATGACAGCGGTGCTTATTTTGAAAAAAGAAACTATCAGGATCCACATTGGATTCTCTTGCGGAAACAGATCAAACAATATGGATTACGAAATGGATATCTTTTAGCGATTGCTCCAACAAGTTCGACCTCGATCATTGCTGGGACAAGTGCGTCTGTTGATCCGATCATGAAGAAATTTTTCATGGAAGAAAAAAAGGGCAGCATGATCATCCGTGTAGCTCCTGACCTGAATGAAAAGACATTCTGGTTATATAAGAACGCGCATCTGATCGATCAACAATGGATCATCAAAGCTGCAGGGATCCGACAGCGGCATATCGATCAGGCACAGTCAGTCAACTTATACATTACGAATACGTTTACGTTTCGTAAATTATTAAATTTATATATTGACGCTTGGAAACAAGGCGTTAAAACGATCTATTACGTACGGAGCCAATCGCTGGAAGTAGAAGAATGTGAATCATGCAGCGCATAGGAGGAAAAGATGGAATTGAAGAAAAAGGCTTTGTTTAATGCTGAAGGAGACATCGATATACGAAAAAGGCGAATGATCAATGGAAATACAACGAATCTCAATGATTTTAATAATATGAAATATAGCTGGGTCAGTGACTGGTATCGCCAAGCGATGAATAATTTCTGGATTCCAGAAGAGATCAATTTAACACAGGATTTACAGGATTATCGCTGTTTGAGCGACGCAGAGCGAACGGCTTATGATAAAACATTATCTTTTCTGGTATTTCTAGATTCCATTCAAACAGCAAATCTGCCTAATATCGGTGAATATATAACAGCTAACGAAATCAATCTATGTCTGACGATCCAGGCATTTCAGGAATCGGTTCATTCTCAAAGTTACAGCTATATGCTAGATTCAATATGTTCACCTAGCAAAAGAGATGAAATTTTGTACCAATGGAAAAATGACAGACACTTATTGAAAAGAAATCGTTTTATCGGTGATCAGTATAACTCCTTTTTAGAACATAAAGATAGCGAACATCTGATGAAAACATTGATTGCAAACTATATCTTGGAAGGGATTTATTTTTATTCAGGATTTATGTTTTTCTATAATTTAGGCAGAATGGGAAAGATGTCGGGATCAGTACAGGAAATCCGCTATATCAACCGTGATGAGAACACACATTTGTGGCTGTTTCGCAACATCATTCTTGAACTTAAAAAAGAAGAACCACAGTTGTTTACTGATGAAAAGATAGCTGTATATCGTCAAATGGTCAAACAGGGTGCAGAAGAAGAGATTGCATGGGCAAGATATGTATTTGGAGAGCGAATCGATGGGTTGACGATGGAAATGATCAGTGATTATATACGTTATCTGGGAAATGCTCGCTGCGTTGCGTTGCATTTTGAACCTATCTATGAAGGATATGATTCTATTCCTTCATCGATGCAATGGGTCAATGAATATAGCAACGCAAACAATATTAAAACAGATTTTTTTGAAGCAAAATCAACTGCTTATGCAAAATCGAGTGCGATCGAAGATGATCTTTGATTAAAAAAAGAGCACTTTTCAGTCCGTTAAGGTTTTCATCAAAGTTTTAAGTTGTACTTTTTATAAAATCCGTTATAATATATCTAACGGCGATGAAAAGAAAGAGTATATATGAAATCTGTAAAGAGAGTGCCTGGTTGGTGAAAAGGCATCAGAGGACCTATAGAATACACCTTGGAGCCGCTTTCGCAAAAGGAAAGCCGCATGTCTGCGTTATAGATGAGAGTGCACTGCGAGAAGTGGTGAAGTAAGGTGGTACCGCGTTGAATAACGTCCTTATAGAGGACGTTTTTTATTTTTGAAAAGGAGACAAGACAACGTATGAAGATGACATTATTTGAAGAATTAAAATGGCGTGGATTGATCGACAATGTGACGAGTCCGGATTTAGAAGAAAAACTGAATGCAGGAGGCATGACATTTTATATCGGTACAGATCCAACTGCAGACAGCATGCATATCGGACATTTTTCCAGTTTGTTGACTGCAAAACGATTAGCTGATCATGGCCATCATCCACTGATGCTGGTTGGCGGGGCAACTGGATTTATTGGTGACCCAAAAGCGAGCGGTGAAAGAAATATGCTGACAAAAGAAGTTTTGGAACATAATTATGAGGCACTGCATGATCAGATCAGCCGCGTATTTGGTTTTGAAATGGTGAATAATTTGGATTGGACCAAAGATATCACGATCATTGATTTTTTACGTGATTATGGTAAATTCTTTAACGTCAGCTATATGATCAACAAAGAAACCGTGAAACGCCGTTTAGAAACTGGAATTAGCTATACAGAATTTTCTTATATGATTTTACAGTCATTAGATTTCTTGCATTTGTATGAAACAAAAAATTGTACATTGCAGTTAGGCGGACAAGATCAATGGGGAAATATCACTTCTGGTTTGGAATTGATCCGCAAAAAGCATGGAGCAGACGTAGAATGTTATGGTTTGACAATGCCTTTGATCACAAAAGCAGACGGTACAAAATTTGGTAAGAGCGAATCGGGTACGATCTGGTTAGATGCTGAAAAAACATCACCGTATGAAATGTATCAGTTTCTTGTAAACGCTGAAGATGCTAAAGTAATCGAGTACCTGAAACGATTTACGTTCTTGGATAAAGAAGAAATTGATCGTTTAGAAACTTGTGTTGCAAACGAACCGCATTTACGAGAGGCACAAAAAGCATTGGCAAAAGAAGTTGTTACATTCCTGCATGGCTCACAAGCATATGAAACTGCGCTTAAGATAACAAATGCATTATTTAAAGGCGATATTCGTGAATTAAATACACAGGAGCAGCGAGATGCTTTAAATTCAATGGAGAAACGTACATTGTCACAGACGATGGATCTGGCTTCTATGTTAGTCTCAACCGGCATTGCTTCTAGCAAGCGTGAAGCGCGAGAATGGATCAAGAGCGGCTCGATTGCAATCAATGGGGAACGTGTTAAAGATGAAACACTTTTAATCGATCAATCGCAATTGTTGGTTGATGACATGATGCTTGTAAAACGAGGAAAACGGAATTATTACGTTATTACATTAAATGAAGAATAAATGAAAAAGGGAATTTCCCAATGTCATTAAGTTAAACTGAGAGGAACAGGAGACGCGGAGTCAATGTTCCTCTTATCTTTTTGCTGAACCATGACAAAAACTGCAGTATTGCCACTGCGCTTTTATAGATTTATAATAGTGGTGTTAATCATAACGATAGTTGAAGGGTTCAGGTGATTTGGGTTTCACCTTTCGC
>CASFOT010000119.1 GCA_949296305.1 uncultured Erysipelotrichaceae bacterium | reverse complement strand
AAGGATCCCGATTTTTTAATGGTTTTAGCAAAATTCTAACAAAAAACTATAAAAATTACGAAAATGGAAATCGAAACAAAAGAAAAACCCCATATTCTTCACTTTCAAGTGAAAAACATAGGGTTTTGTCAACAGTCTGAATCGGTTTTTTAGACCGATCTTCATTTTTTGACCTTCATTTTATATAAACTGCGATTTTCTAACGCAAAGATCCTCGGTGTGAAAGCTCCTTCTTCAGTTGCGTTCAGCGCTTTCTCCATCGTATTCATGCGTGCATCCAAATTATCGATCAGATGCAAAACTTCGGCTTCAGGGGTCATCGGCAACACCGGAGATCCAAATTCATAAGCGCCATGATGCGAAAGGATCATATGACGCAGCAAAGTAACTTCTTCTTCATCCTGAATTCCTAGTTCATCTGCAATTTTTGTAATTTCTGCCTGAAACATAGAAATATGGCCTAACAAACGTCCTTCGATCGTATAACTAGGAACGATTGCTCCGCTTAGTTCTTTTAATTTCCCCAAATCATGCAAAAAAACGCCGCTGATCAGCAAATCTTTGTCCAACAGTGGATATTGGGCACAAATACTTTCGGCTAAGCGCATCATGCCTATGACATGCGTAGCCAAACCGCCCACAAAATCGTGATGATTTTTCGTAGCTGCCGGATATTCAAAAAAATCACTTTGATAACGTTCATATACATCAGCCAACAGCTGTTTGATCGTTTCATTTTTGATCTTCGCTAAGCGTTCTTCAATTTCCTTGCGCAGTTCGGTTACATCAAAGGGTCCTTCCTGCGCAAATTCACGCGCATCAATTCCCTCTTCTACCACATTTAACTGTTTGATGCGAAACTGCAGCTGATGATTATGACTGAGCACATCTCCGCTCGCATCAACGATCATGCCAGCCTGAAAAAGCTCTAATGCACTTTCCGGCACATTCCAATATTTCGCGTCCATTGTCCCGCTCTTATCTTGTAAAACAAATGAGAGATAAGGTGCGCCTTTTGCGGTTACCCCGCGATTACGGCTGCTCAGCAGCACACGGATCGTCACGCGATCTCCATCTGCAAGTTCTCCCAGTAATTTATTCATCTTCAATCAACTCCTGTTCTTCTAATTTATGACGGATCGAATCAGCTGTGAAGCCTTTTCGCACGCCATATTCGACGATCTTCTGCTGCAGTTGTTTTCCGCTGTTTTTGGCTGCATATAAACGTTGTGCTTTCGCAATCGTCTTTTCCAATGCGCCCGTCTCATCCTCATCATCAAAATCCAGCTGTTCAACCGCACGTCGAGCAATTTCACTGCTATATCCTTGTGCCATCAATTTAGACACGATCATCTGTCTCTTCATCTTTTTTGAACGATCTTTAACGCTGTTTTTCAAACGTTTGGCCATCATCAAGGCACTTTCTTCTTCCTGTTCCTCATTTAATACACCCACTGCTTCGGCCGCTGTTTCCTGATCTATCCCTTTTTTACGCAGTGTCCGCAGGATCTTTTCACGTCCGTATCCTATAGAAGCATAATATTGCACTTTTTCAGATGCATAGCGTTCATCATTTAGAAAACCGCGTTCGATCAAATCATCGACAATTTCCTGCGCACTGTCTGCATCTAATGCTTTATTTTGTGTCAGATAACGATACAGCTCTTTGCAAGTAAGATCTTTAGCCAGCACCTTATGAATGGCACTTCTCGTTGCTTTGATCCTATCTTGTTGTTCTTGCAAAGATTGCACATATCCGGCATCTAAATAGCGATGTACCGTAATCTTATACGCAAAATAATCTTCCATTGTCATATACAATTTCAAGGGCTCTTTTTGTGAATCATTTTCTAATGTTACTTTGACGACATCATCTAAAATACGGATTTTAGTCACTTCATAATCTTCTCGATACTCATCGATCACATTGCGATAAGCACTTTCTACATTATGTGCAAACGTATGCATATCATAAGGATTGCTGCGGGCAATAGCAGCGGCTTTCATCTGTTTTCGTTTTTCCTCATCAAGCGCAAGATAAGCATCCGCTTTTTGCGCAAACTCCTGAGGAGAAGTAAAATAATAACCCGATATCCCTTCTTCGACCAATTGCTCTAACACTTCATCCGGACGAGCAAATAATGGCAGCCCGCTGGCTAATGCTTCAATAAATGTCATGCCTTGTGTTTCAGAAGTTGAAGCACTGACAAAGGCATCACTGATCTGATAGTAAACCGGGACTTCTGAAGGAGGAACGGCACCGGTGAAGATGATGCGGTCACTGACTCCTTCATCGACTGCTTGCTTTTTAAGGTCATCCAGTGAAGGACCTCCGCCAACGATCAACACTTTACATTTTGGTGACTGCAGAAAACGCACACCGCTAATGATCATATCAATGCTTTTTTCAGAAGCAATGCGCCCCAAATAGATGATGACTGGTGTATCAGCATCCAACCCATAACGTTCTCGCAGCCCCTGCCGTCTTTCTTCTGCAACGTTCTCATAACGAAACTGATCCAGATCCAAACCTGTCGGAATCACATAGATCGGCTTTCTCACTCCATAACCGATCAATTTTTCTTTTGTCTTTTCACTCGGTGCGATAATTCCAGAAACAGAATTGCATAGCATTCTTGATATAGAGTAGACTGCTTTCTTACTGATTTTTTCTACGCTGTTAAGATCGAACACATTAAAATAATGTGTATAATCCTCATATAAAGTATGATACGTATAAACAACAGGAATATGCAGCGAATGCGCTAAGATCCTGCCAAAGAATCCCACTGTAAATTCCTGTTGCACATGAATGACATCCAAATGAAGAGCTTCAATTTCTCGTTTCACTTCAAAATGATAAGGTGTGCTCAATGTATATCCATACAGTTTTTTTATTTCTACGCCCGGCAATCGCAGCACATTTCCTTCCCAGTGTGCATGGAGCGAATTTTTTTGTCCAGTAATAATATAAACTTCATGACCTGCCGCCTGTAAACCATGTTCTAAAGTAACTACTGACGAAACAACGCCATTGATATCTGGCGTATATGTATCTGTGAAGATCCCTATCCTCATATGATATCCTCCTTTGGCAAAGAATCAAGTTCCTCTCTGCTCTGTTTTTTATCATAATAACGCTTACTGAGAATGAAGACACCAGCTCCACAGATCATTACTAAATGATAGGTAGAAAAACGCCATAAGATCATGATCGCACCAGTACTTGTCCCAAATAAAGTACCAAACAACAGCGAAAAGACAACTTCTGTTCCCCCGCTGGCACCTGGAATCGGTATAAAACTATTCGCCATCATGACAAAACTGGAAAGCGCGATAACATCTAACAATTGATCGGCTTGCAATGGGATTCCCATCATCAAAGCAATGAAAAACGGCAAAGAAAACTGCAATGTCATTCGCAAAACATTGATACCAGCCGTTTCCAGGATCAACTTTTTATCTTTTGTCAGCTTCTTGATCTCTGTTGTAAAACTAGTTAATTGTAAATTCCAATTTGCTAATGTCTCATTTCTATTTTTTACGATATGCAGCCGGGCTAGCAAGTTCACGATGATCCCGCTTAAACGCACATACACTTTAGGAAACAAAGCCATCGTATACAAGGCACAAATGACGATCACGTTGATCAAATATCCCAGCAGGATCAAATTAAACCATGCATTCTGTGCACTATAATAAGAGAAGCATAACAAAAACAGCAATGTGACATAAATCATCATCGTCGTTTGATACACAATAAAATCTGCCCATAAAATGGATGCTCCATCACTTACTTTGATTCCTTGTTTTTTCATGATATACGCCTGTGCAAACTGGCCGCCGGTTGCACTAGGA
Source organism: uncultured Erysipelotrichaceae bacterium (assembly GCA_949296305.1). Lineage (GTDB taxonomy): Bacteria > Bacillota_I > Bacilli_A > Erysipelotrichales > Erysipelotrichaceae > Merdibacter. Next base: position 3,478 of record CASFOT010000119.1, on the reverse strand, counting down.
GTAATACCAGAAAAGAACGTGCCTACAAAAGCTACGACGACGCCATGAAGAAAGCGATATCCTTTTCGATAGCGCCGGCCAAACACTTGATAGATCCATCCGATCACCAACGTATAAACAATTCCCCAAGCCATGATGATCACCAGAAAATACCACTTGATATTGCTGATGAGATGCAGGACTTGTTCATAGTTATCCTTTACGGCAAACCAAACTGCGCCAGCAGTGATCACAAGGATCAAAAGCAAATTTAATGCATATTTATTTCCTTGCTTCATAACACCACCTGTTTCCCTCTCTGCTTATTTTTTCTTTTTTTGGTGTTTTTGATATATTCTCGTGTAGAAATCGCGCCAGATCTGCAATACATGCTCCTTGCTATAAAATTGGGAGATCCGCGCAGCAGCTTCGCTCCAACGGCGATACTCCTGTGGATCCTCTTTTAATACACGCAATGCATGGACAAACTGTGCATTATCCTTTCCTTCCATATAATCATGGAACAAGATATCCTCATACAACTCAAGATTGCGTAACAACAGCGGACGGTGAACATTGACCGCTTCTAAGATCGACATCGGGAAAAGTTCATTATAAGAAGGCATGAACAAAACATCTGCGATGTTAAAGACATCATTCATCTCGCTTCTAGGAATAATTCCTAAGAATCTAACATTTTTCGGCGGATGTTCCATTACCTGTGCCAGTTCACGATATCCATCCGTGATCTTCCCAAACGAAAAACCTCCTGCCCAGACAAAAGTAATGTCCGGCATCTGCTTAGCTACCTCTACAAAATCCAAAACCCCTTTTCGAGTTTGTACTTGCCCTACACCAAGCACAACAAAATCATCTTCTTTCAGGCCAAAATGTTTCCGCAGTTCCTTCACTTCTTCTTTTGGTTTCTCATAAAATTGTTCTTTAGAAACGAAATTCGGAATATAGATCATTTTTTCTTTTTGGATGTCATAACGTTCCAATTCCTTCATAAAGATCGGGTTTACCACGATCAAATAGTCAGCACTGCGATAAAAAGAGGTCACATAACGTTTAAAAACTCCAAAAAATGCTTTTGGAATCTTGATGCTGCCATCTAATGTATCAGGTAAAAAATGACAATAGGCTACATTGATCGCTCTTGATGCTTTCATTTTTACATAGTAATTCGGATTGATCGTATGAAAATGATTGATGTCCGCTTTACAATGTGCATTGACCTTCACATCAAAAATATCAGAAGCCCCTTCTTTCACCAACTGTACTTGCTCTTCATAGGCACTACCCACGCCTTGTCCAGCCACCTTATCTGCACTGGAAATCATATTGATGACAATTCGTCTGTTCAATTTGGATTCCTCCCAATATCAATGTTTGATAAAATCTAATACTATTTACGCTTTTATTATAGCAATTACTGATTGTGATAGCAAACTGCCTCTTTGCTTTCTCTCCGCCAGCTGCATTAAAATCCCAAAAAAACACGCTAATTTATGCACTTTTTCTGTTTGCTTACAATTTTGTTAGAAAAAAAGCAGTGATCTAAGCTTCACTGCTGCGAAATACAATTTCACCTGTTTTGGCATCCATGCTGTCAACGATTGCTAACGACTCTACACGGTATCCTTTTGCACGCAAACGGTCTCCTCCTTCTTGGAACCCTTTCTCTACGGCAATTCCAATACCTTCTACCGTACCATTTGCTTGATGCACCAGATCGATCAAGCCTTCCAGCGCACAGCCATTTGCCAAAAAGTCATCAATGATCAAAACATGATCATCCGCATGAAGATATTGCTTAGAAACAACCACATTGTTGTCACAGTTATGTGTATAGGAATGAATCACCGTACTGTATACCTGATCAGAGATATTGCTTGATTGTGACTTCTTTGCAAATACAACTGGTACATTAAGATGAAGACCAGCAATGATTGCAATCCCGATACCGCTTGCTTCAATCGTCAAGATCTTATTGATCGGTGTGCCTTCAAATAACCGTTTGAATTCCTTTCCCATCTCATAAAAGAATGGTACATCCATCTGATGATTTAAAAAACTGTCGACTTTTAAAACATTTCCTTCTTTGACCACGCCATCCTTCCGGATACGATCCTCTAATAATTTCATACGCTCTTACTCCTTCATGTAAGAGATATTATAACAGATTAAAAAATATTTTCTATTACAAAATTGACTTCTCTTTTACTAAATGATCCAGCAATGCTTCACAGCCGTGTACGATCTGTTCATAAGTGATGTCAAAATCACCTGTATACCACGGATCATCGATATCTGCAGAACGATTCGTAAAATCAAGGATACGGTAGATCTTATGTTCCGGATCCCCTCCCACAATTCGCATCATATTGCGCACATTGACCATCTCCATACCGATTAAGAAGTCATAATACACGTAATCATCTTTTGTCATTTGTCGTGCCTTATGATCACCGAAAACGATTCCCTTTTCTTTTAACTTTCGCTTTGTGCCATAATGGATCCCATTACCGATTTCCTCCCGGCTGGTTGCAGCTGAATCAATCTCAAACATCTCGCCCCATTCAGCTTTATTCACCAGATCCTGCATTACATACTGTGCCATCGGGCTTCTGCAGATGTTGCCGTGACACACGAAAAGTATTTTTATCATATCCAAAACTCCTTATTTTCTGCGTATTTCCTTAATTTTTAAAGGATTTTCAGCTTTTTTGATTTTTTATTTCTCTGGCATATTTTAGCATATCTTTAATCTCAAAAGTTGTAAAAAAGCAGTAAATTCTAGCAGCATATATTCCCACACCCCACAATATTTTCATTCTTCCAACATTGCCAGATAGCTATTTAACCTTGTATTCACATACCTAGCAAACAACTTTTCCATCGAATTCAGATTATGATTTACATGATATTCATCAAAAGCGTTGTAATAAGCAAGCCGATCTGTAAATTTAATGTCAATCGGCGGATATCCTGCTTTCATCAGTTCCAGATTTACAAGCAACCGTCCCGTACGGCCATTACCATCTATAAACGGATGAATGCTTTCAAATTCAATATGGAACCGTGCAAGTCTGGGAATGATATGCTCGGTGCTGTTTCTATAAGCCGACAGCAACTGCTCCATCTTAGGTTGAATAAGATAAGGCTGTACCGGTTCATGTTTTGCCCCCATAATTCTTACCGGAACTCTTCTGTAAACCCCGCGGTCATCTTTTTTATCCGCCAGTACCAGATAATGAATCTGTTTTATCACACTCTCTGATAATGTCACTTGCTCCTTCACCAGTTCCCGTACAAAATAGAAAGCTTCTTTATGTCCGAGCGCCTCCATATGGTCTTTGAGAGGTTTTTGATCAATCGTGAGACCACGCAGCACCATATCTGTTTCCCTCAAGGTCAGCGTATTACCTTCAATCGCATTGGAATTATAGGTATACTCCACCACAAATTCTTCTGTAAGACGCTCAACCTCTCCTTC
>CASFOT010000118.1 GCA_949296305.1 uncultured Erysipelotrichaceae bacterium | reverse complement strand
ATAGCAAGCCATCTCATACCCGGCGTAAAAGCCTGCTTGAATGTAGTCTAAAAACATCGGAGAATAATAATTTTCGATTTGCAAAGCTTGTTTTTTACCAAATTCGGTAACTAAAGCATCCATAACCGTTGAACAAGCCTTTTCTGTTTTATTGAATAGCCTTTTTCCTTGCTGCGCAGCAGGATGATCAAATTCATATCGATATGCCCATTCTTCGTATCTTTCTTTCAAAAATCTTTCTTCCATTTTCGTTTACCTCTTTCCTTTTCTTTTCATATTGTGGTAAACTGCTATTGGTGGTTAGCAGCTTACCATTTGGGCATTTGGAAATGGCGTTTTCCAAATGCTCCTTTTTTATTGTGGCAGATAATTTTTCTAACCTTTAAATCTTCTATTATTTAAAATTTCAAGCTGATCAGCAATCTTTAACAATGCGAATACGTGCAACATTTGTAGAACTTCTGCACGCTCTTTTTCATTGCCTTTTGCTTCATCATGCAAAATATTGCGAATATGCTCAAGCGCATGATCTGCTTCATCATAACTGAAATTCATCTTATTCCTTCTTTCTGTCCGGATATTTTTGATAGGGGATCATGTCTTTTCATTCATGGCTTCCCGTCGCTTCTGCATGCATTTGCATTCTTTTACATACAAGACATCATTCCCCAGCTTTGCGATGTAGATCCAGCCTTTATTTTTACATCTGCGGCAATTGATATGATCGATTTTGTTCAACCTTCCACGCTGTCGGTTGGCGAATGCTGCCGCCTCAAATGCATTCATTTTTTGTTTTCCTGTTTTTTCTGCAGCGGATCAAAGATCTGCGTGGGCTTATGGAACACAGCATCAAATATGCCTTTCCCCCCGCTGCGGTTTTTTTCAACTCTCAGCTGGTAGAGGGGATGCATATCTGCTGGATCATTGTCCACATCATGCAGGATCATCAGCGCATGCGCCGTTTGTTCCAACTCTCCGCTGTCTTTTAGTGTTGCCATGCTCGGCTTGTTCTCGCCGGTGCGGTTGATCTGTGCCAGGATGAACATCGTGCAGGCATAGTCTTTTGTCATGATCTGAAGCTGTCTGACCGCTTCTCCAATGCGCTCCCTGTCATCTTGCCGTCTGCCAGTGGTAACATATCCAATGTAATCAACGAACACGACGCAATGGCCGTTCCTGCTCTCTCTGGCCACAATCTTGCGGATTCCGTTTACTGTCTTTGAGCCATTATAGATGCGAATATTAAGCCGTTTTAATATATTGATGCCATTGTTCAGCTGATTACTGATCTGTTGATCATCATTTGCTTTTATCATGTCATTGATTGCTATCCGCGAATTGATTGCCGTCAATCGCTGATAGATCTCTTGTTCCGTCATTTCCATGTTAAGGTAAAGACATTTATAATTCTGTGCCAGGTCATTCATCAGGTTCAGTGCAAAGGCAGATTTTCCAACGGAAGGGCGCGCAGCAATTACGTTGACGGTCTTTTCCATAAAACCGATCTTATTTTGCAACCACTGAAATCTGCTGAAACGCAGCCTTGTGCCGCATCTGGTGACCAGTTCGCGGATGTCCCTGGCGCTGAGCATCGTGGCCGTGCTATCGCTCACAAATTGCGCGCTGATGCCGTTCATCTGCTGCAGCACTTCATCAAAGCTCAGCTTTCCATCACTCATGCCTTTCATGATCTCATCGGCCTTTCTGACCTTGTAGACTTCCTGCAGGTCATCGATGTATGTATAGAGGCTGGCAGATGAAATATAGCCGTCCTGCAGACGCAGCACATAATCATCTGCGCCCGGTACGTTTTGCATGCGTGAAAACAGCTCCAAGAGATCCAGCTCGCCCTTATCGGCCACTATGCTCTTCATGGTGCGGTATAATGACCGGTTTGTGTAATCAGCGAACATCTCAGGATCCAGCTCACACTCTTTCAATTTTTGATAATCTACGATGAGAATAGAAAGGATCGCTTGCTCAAGCTGCATGCCTTTCTCAAAACTTTGGCAGGTCATAAATTTGCTCTCCTTTTTCTTTTTTACGATCTCTATCATTACGGGACCAGTTGCGCATGGCAGCTTTCCAATCCTTCATCGGATTTCTTCCGGCTTTCCATCCATTTGCCTCATAATAATCCATAAAGCGATCACAATCCACATTCAGCTGCTTTTCCTCATTGAAGGCTTTTAATTCTTCCAAGGAAGGCTTAATGAAGCGTGTGCGTGCAGGCTTTGCCTGCTCCTTCTTACAATCTTCCTCTATACTCTTATCTCTATTCTCTTTCTCTATACTCTTATCTCTATTCTCTATACTCTTATTGGACATTGTCTTGACATTGTCTGACATCGTATCGGACATTGTCTTGACATTGTCTGATATTGTATCGCCATTGTCCGGTAAGTTGTCTTTACTTTTTTGGGATCTATAATCTCTTTTTTCTTTTGCAGAGTTAGTTTCACTTCCTACCATTTCCTCTATCTGTGGGATGTAAATTTCACCGCTTTCCAGTATTTTCACTATTCCGATTCTTTGGAATATGTCCATAGATTCCTTAATGGTCTCAACATCTACACCAGTTAGCACAGACAACGACTTAAAATCATAAGGTATTAGTGTTTCGCCGACCGTTCTTATCAGCGTACCTTCGTTTCTCAGTGACTTCAGACATAGCTTTAAGTAAAAATTGCTGTATTGAATACCGTTATCTTGTTCTTCAATATAACGAATTGTTTCATCATCAAAGAAATTTTCTTTCAGCTTGAGCCAGTAGTAACGTTTATTGGCCATTTACATCATTCTCATTTCTAATCATAACCTCTAAATAATTTGAGCCTACTGATAAAATGCTAAGCACCTCACGATCATCTAATAATGTTCTCCTAGGGGGTCTTTCTTTATCTTCATTCCTATAAGAAGCACACAAATCTGCTTGTTGACTGTTTACAAAATACACATCACATGTTATTGGTACAATTTTTATTAGTTCACTTACTTTCATGTTCTCTCTTCCTTCCTTACTTTCTCTTTGACGTGATCCCGAAGGCTGTGGCTGCCGTTTCCCGGCACACTTCCACAATCAGATCATGCGGGATCTTGATGTTGTTGCTGCCGATCAGTCCAAGATATTCAGCAATCCGCAGGCGCGGGATGTGAAAATCTCTGTGCCCGGTGCTGGTCTTCGTGTACGATCCAGGCAACGTGCCTTGTTCGATCGCGTTCTTTACCCAGCCGGAACTCTTGCCCAGCAGCGCAGCACATTCATTAACGGACATACACAGATCATCTGATGTGATGCTGTCTGGATCGATGCTCAGAGCTTCACACAGCTGCTGCTGCCGTTTTTCTTTCGGCGGTACGCCTTCCAGATATGCCTTGATGTCTCCACATGACACACCTGTCAGCCTGGAAGCAGCGCGCACGCTCATTCCTTGTTCTTCCATTGCGTTCTTTAGTGCATCTTTAAATAACATGTTTTCACCTCACTTTAAGCTAACTTATAAGTAGAATTTAAATCATAATCAGGATATTAATTCATACTTCAACTCTAAATAATTCGTTAATATCAACATCTAGTGCATTCGCAATAGACGGCAAGTGTTCTGCGCGAATAAGCTTTCTACGACAATTGAGCATGTCACTTAACTCTTTTTCCGTAAGATTTGCTTTTTTTGCGACAGCAGACTGCTTTAATCCTTTTGAAACAATAATATGCTTAATATTTTTAACAATGTCATCGTAAAGAACATCTTTCACAATCAATCACCTCCTTCCGCTACAAGTATCTTGTAGATACAATTCTATATTATCAATAATTCTTGTAAAGTCAATATTTTATTACAAGTTTTTTGTAACTTTCTTGTTGATTAGTCTATATTTCTTGCTATAATGAATAAGAAAGGAGGATTTCATGAGTCTTAATAACAGAATTAAAGAGCGTAGAGAAGCTTTAAACATGTCAAGAGCTGAATTGGCCAATAGCATAGGTGTAACGCCTTCAGCAATAGCAAACTATGAAAATGGAATCAGTTCTCCAAAAATTGAATTGCTCTACAAATTGTTTAAAGCCTTAAAATGCGATGCAAATTATTTATATCAAGATGAAATTAAAGAGTTTACTACTGAAACTCCCACCAGTGATGAGCTAACCATAATAAAAAAATACCGCTCCTTATCTGATTATGATAAAGGAGCAGTAGATTCACTGATTAATCACTTATCGGGCCGACAAACAGAATTCATTCAAATTGAATCACCGACGTTGCTTCCGTATTATGGCCGCATTGCGTCTGCCGGAACTGGCCAATTCGTATTTGATGATATTCCACCAGAGATGATTGAGGTTGAATCTAACCACATCAACATGCAGGCTGACTTTGCTGTGGGTGTAAATGGCGACAGCATGGAACCGACCTATAAAGACAGAGATGTACTCCTGATCAAGAAGCAGCCTTCTGTAAATATTGGTGAAATTGGTATCTTTATGATTGATGGAGAAGCATTTGTTAAAGAACTAGGGCATAATGTGTTGGTTAGTCACAATCCTAAGTATGCTCCTATTCCCTTTAGCGAATCTATCAGCTGTATAGGTAAAGTGTTGGGAAAGGTATAAACGAAAATAGGGACAAGAACATAAAAAAATCGCCCCACGGCAATGGAGCGATTAGATACAGCAGCACGGCAATGCTGCAGTATAGAAAAAAATTATCCGGACAGATAATACTTTTTCTATACCCAATTTTAACAAATAAAAGGGGGTATTTCAATGAAAACATCCAAGCGACAGCGCAGGCCAAAGGGATTAGGAACCATCCGGATGCTAGGGCAAAATCGCGCACGGCCGTATCAGGCCATTGTAGAAGGCACAGGAAGCGCGATTGACGGCTCCCGGCATCGTTACACTCTTGGAACGTTTGCAACGCGAGAGCAAGCAGAAAAATGCCTTGACATCCATTTCCTGAAAACCTTGGAGATTATGCCAGGCATCGTTATAGATAAGCCAAAGTATGAGGATCAATATCTGCAATTCATCCAGGAGATGATCCAGAAGGGCATTGTGGCCAGCGATCCGCGCGACATTGACAATGCAGATATCATAAACCAGATTTTTCTTGCCCGCATGGCCAAAGACGGCATAGAGCTGCGTGATGTGAAGCCGATCAGCACAGCCCCAACGCTGGCCGAGATCTGGGAACGTGTAAAGGCCACTGATCTGCGGAATCTACAGAACCCCAACACCGTGCGCAATTATGACACCACATTCAAGCATCTGCAGCTGATCCATCATGTTCCAATCGATATAATCACCCTGAAGGACATACAGCCGATATTTGATCAACAGATGCGTGATCATGCAAGCTATGCGAAAATGAACCGGATGCGCATTGTTTTGAACCACTGTTACAAGCATGCGCTAAAGTATGACATGGCCAGCACGAATTATGCACAATTTGTGGATTTCTACGAATCGCGTGAAGAGGTTGAAACACGGCAGCCATTCGATGATGATACGATCAGGCAGCTGTGGTCCCTGCGTGATGATCCGGATGCACAGGCGGTGCTGGTGATGATCTACACAGGAATGCGACCAGGAGAGTTCACCACGATCAAGAAGGATAATGTGTACCTGGAAGAACGCTATATGATCGGCGGCATCAAGACAGCAGCAGGAAAGGATCGTATCATCCCGATCCATGAGAGCATTGTGCCATTCGTTGCACAGATGATGCAGCGTTCCGGAAATGCCTGGCTGTTTGGATCTGGAAGCTATCAAGCATATCTTCGCGGATCCTTCATGACAATAAAAGATAAAATAGGATTTCCATATACACCACATAGCTGCCGGCATACATTTGCCACATTGGCCAAACTTGCAGGAATGAATGAATATGCCAGAAAGAAGATCATGGGCCATAGCTGTAAAGATCTCACAGATGATGTGTATACGCATGCCCCTATTGAATACCTAAAAAAACAAATAAACATGATAAATTTGCCCGATAATCTGTAACCCTATTGTAACCCTATGGCAAATAACAGCAAATTTTTATATATTTCTCGTATAGCAAAAAAAACATCAAAAAAGCCTATAAACATCAGCTTATAGGCTTTATTTTTTACTGGAGCAAATGAGGGGAATCGAACCCCCGTATCAGCCTTGGCAAGGCTGTGTTCTACCATTGAACTACATTTGCATTTTGTATGGATATCGTAGCATAACTTTGTCCATATTTCAATTCTTTTTGCTTGTTCTTATCTAAAATGGCGGTCCAGATGGGACTCGAACCCACGATCTCCTCCGTGACAGGGAGGCATGTTAACCACTACACCACTGGACCATGTCAATGAACAAGCTCTGAAATAATAACACACTTTTTTAAGATATGCAACAATTTTTTTAATCAAATGGCGGTCCAGATGGGACTCGAACCCACGATCTCCTCCGTGACAGGGAGGCATGTTAACCACTACACCACTGGACCATCCGATTGATAAAATAATGGCGGAGTAGGAGAGATTTGAACTCTCGCGTCAGTTTCCCGACCTATACCCTTAGCAGGGGCACCTCTTCAGCCACTTGAGTACTACTCCGTGCATCCATGCGCTTCAACAATATTAGCGCTTATATATAATAGCACGCACAAAAATATTTGGCAATAGTTTTCCTCATTTTTTCCCTTAACTATTTTCCCGCTTTCTCTTCTGTAAAAAAAAGCGAACAAAAGTTCGCTTACACATTTAAGCTGACACGGATCGCTTCGCTGACTTTTGCCAGCGTATGTTCATCTAATGTACAGATCCAATGCAGTAAACGGCTTTTATCGATGGTACGTAACTGTTCACACAAAATCATTGACACATGATTTAAATGCTCTGCACTGAAGATCACATGAGTAGGGATGGGCGGTTTGCTCATCTTCTTGGATACCGGCGCGATGATCACCGTTTTTGAATAGCGATTTCCTTTATCATTTTGAACGATCACCACCGGACGGATCCCCCCTTGTTCGCTCCCTACCACAGGCGAAAGATTTGCATAATAAACATCTCCTCTTCGTATCATCACTTCATCACGACCACCTGCATGCTGGATAAGATTTCTGCCATCTCCTGTTCATTCAAATCCTCGCTGTAGATCGTATATTGAATCGAATCAATGACCGCACTCATCTGATTTCCATCATAACGGCCTAACAAGCTGACTGCGTCGATCAGATCCCCGCTCATGATGATCGTTTGTGTTGTTTCCTCGCTTTCTGCAATTTGTTCAACGATCGTAAAATTCTTTTCCCCGCTGTATTCCAAGATATGCTGCAGCGTTCCTTCATTCTCTAATACTGAACTGTTGGTCAATGTCGCATCGAATGTTTCCATCGGCAACAGCGGAAGATCTTCATTCGCCACATTGCTGGAAGCCGTTGTTTTTTCTAACTGCTGAGGCACATTAAAATCTTCGACTGTTAATCCCGGTTCATAGTCTACCTTTGAAAAAACGATCTTCAGCTGAGATACATGATCGCTGTTGAAGATTTCCAGATATGTGATCTTCGCATCAGATGAAAACAGCATTTCTTGCTGAACAAAGTTTTTATTATTTGGATAAGAGACTGCTGTGCTCACTTTATAGCCATCTTGTGTTTTTTCGCATTGCACGCTGTCTCCGTCCATTACTTCGCTCATCGATTGCAGCAAATATGGTTTGATCGAATTTGTAGGCCAATTTCCTTCAAATTTAAAAATTTGATTCAATGACGGTGTGATGACATAAACTCCCTCTGTATTACGAATGATTTCTTGTTCTTGATTGAGATCTTTATCCGTAAAAGATACACGGAAATACTCTTCTTCTTGTTCTTTTAAATACTTGACCTTGATCGCATAACTCTTGATATCCTCTCCTTTCGTAATTTCCATATCACCTTCCAACAAATAACTGGTCAAATCTGCTGTCGTTTCCTGAAACTGCTGCTCAAATGGCGGATCTTTGAAGATCATGAAGAAAGCAGCGATGATCACAATGGCTCCAGCAGCAATCAATATGACTTTCTTTTTCATATTCGTCTCCCTTTCTTTCATCCTAATGTATGTATGACAAAGACGATTCATGCATATTTGATTCTTTCATTCATACAATGTCCATGGAGAGATATGATGAAAAAAATTAAAAATGGTGCACTGATCCTGCTTGTGATCCTTGCCTTCGATTATATGAGCTACATCTTTTTTTCTTTTCCTTCGCTCTTTCATTATGCTGCTTTACATCCTGTTTTTGAGAAATGGTACGCATTATGCTGCGGTATTTCCGCAATGTTATCTCTGTTTTGTCTGAAAGAATAAAAAAGCAAAGGAATCATCCGACCCTTTGCAATTTCTTCTATTTTATTGTAAAGCCGATTTCATCGATGACAGCACGTGCTTTCATCACATCATCCTGTGTTCCATCAACGATCACAGCTTTTCGCTGCAGATCAACTGTGTATTTGATCGATGTTTCAGCCAAAGCTCGATCGATCTTTGCAGCACAATGTTCACATGCCATATCTTCTATCAAAATGATCGTCTGCATCTACATCACCTCGCTGTCTTGTATTATATCACTGTGTAACGATAAATGCCATGTCTATGCAACGATCGTTCCCTCTCCGTCCGCAAAAGTCCCCCGCAAATGGATCCGGATTCCTTTTTTCTTTGCATATTTTACACAGCGTTCATGCAAAACGCGCACCTTCATGTTCAGCATCGCATCATAAGGCAAACGTTCATAACGTACCGCCCGTGGTGATAGTTTCGGATCTATATCATAGACCCCATCTACATCTGTATAAATTTCCACTTCTTTTAACCCCAGCATATCCGCAAACAACACCGCACTGAAATCACTTCCTCCTCTGCCTAAGGTCGTCACATCTCCACAAGGTGCTTGTGCGATGAAACCGCTGGCCACAACGACATCATGCTGTACAAAAGCTTGTTTGATGCAACGTGGAGATAAGGAAAGAACCTTTGCATATTCATAATTGCAATCTGTTAAGATCCCATTCTTATTGTACGGCAATGCATAGGCAAAAACTCCTTGATCCAGCAATTCACCGGCTACGATCAATGCAGACAATTGTTCTCCCATTGAAACAAGCCGTGCTTTTTCTTCCTTTGAACACTTGTCAGAGCCCATGCTCAGCAATGTGTCTGTCGCATAAGGAGCCGGATAGCGTCCCATAGCAGACACGACTACCAGCACTTTTGCTTTTTTCAACCCTTCCTTGATATGTCGATAAGCTTGTTGTCTCGCTTTTTCATCTTCTAAAGAAGTACCGCCAAACTTCATGACCTTGATCTCCATTTTGCCACCCCACAGTCCTTACAGGCTATGCAGGTTCTCACAAAACAGATAGGCATTTATGCACGCTCATTTAAACATGCGTGCTTTTTCATTTAGTTTATCGTATACAGGCAGCATCGCTTTTTCTTGAACGATGGAATCCAAATGAGCTGCATCAAACCATCGTGCTCCTTTTACCTCATCCGCTTTATAAACAAGCGGCAGAGATGGATCGCCATAAACCAAATAAGTAACATTGATATGCAGATGGCTGCTGATTTGTTCTCCTTTTTTCTTATGCCGAGGAACGCTCAACACATCAATGGCGAACAATTCTTCACTCGCTAGCTGCAAAGATGAGATGCCGGTTTCTTCCTTTCCTTCCCGTAAAGCAACGGCAGATAGATCTGGATCGCCGTCACAATGGCCGCCGCTCCATCCCCATGAATCATAGATCCGATGATAGATAAGCAGCACCTGTTTATGATCCCTTGACAAGATCCAAGGAGATGCGCAAAGATGTATGATCGTATTCGCACGAGTCAAAAGATCATCAAAATGATCAAATGCTTGCAAGATGAGCATCTGATCTTTGCGCTCCTGTTCGTTCCATGGAACGTAAGATGCAAAAAGAGTTCTCAGATCTTTGTCATTCATAAAGAACGCCCTCCTTTCGCCGATATCCAGCGGCAAGCAGCTTGATAAAAAGGGCGGAAAGCTGTCGGGATCGCAAATTGGTCTTCGATCTCATCAATCGTATGATAAGTGTCTCCACCCTGATCCATTTCAATTAGGAACGCATGCATATGCCATTCTACATGAGAAAAAATGTGACGATGTCCTTTTAATTCAACGATCATTTCTGCCTGCGGATAACATTCCTGCAATTGCTTTTGATCTAGTTTTCCTTCCTTCATTTCGAAACCATAGAGATTTGCCAACAAACCTTTCTCAGAACGCTGAACCAAAGAAATACAGCCATCATGAAGGAACACCAACACCGTATATTCTTCGATGCGCCTCTCCTTTTTTACTGCTTTCTTAGGAAACTGTGTTTCGATTCCTAACTGATGTGCCCGGCATTGCTGTTTAAGCGGACAATGCAGACAATCAGGATCTGTATTCGGCAAGCAGACCAAGGCTCCCAGTTCCATCAACGCTTGGTTAAAATCACCGGCATCTTCTTTTTCAGGCAGAAAGGCACTTACATAAGTTCGATAATTCCGTTTGGTCGATTCTTTTGAAATGTCTTCCTCATTTGCCAGTATCCGAGAAAACACCCGCAGCACGTTGCCATCAATGGCACATACCTTTTGTTGATAAGCAATGGAAGCAATCGCTCCTGCCGTATAAGGGCCAATGCCTGGCAGCGCACATAACGCATCATATGTTTGCGGCAATGACCCGCCATAATGTTCCATGCATGCTTGTGCACACTTCTTCATATTCCGCACTCGGCTGTAATAACCCAAGCCTTCCCACAGCTTATGCAAAAGATCATCTTCTGCCACAGCCAGATCTTTTAACGTAGGTAATACTGCCAAAAAACGTTCATAATAGGGAATGACCGTTTCTACCCGGGTCTGTTGCAACATGATCTCACTGACCCATGTATGATATGCGCTTATTTCTTCACGCCACGGCAATTTGCGATGATTCATTCGATACCATTCCAGCAAATTTGTCTGTACCTGTTGGATCAATTCCTGACATGTTTCCATCTCATCCCCTCTTTCAATTTCTAATGCTTTCATTATAAGTAAAAAGCGCCGTGATAGCAAACACGGCACTCTTTCCAATTTATGCAGTTTTCTTTCCCAAAGCAATTGCCGCTTCTTGTAATACATTGCTTGAATAACTGGTGATCTGTTTTCCTCTTTTGCGATATTCCTGAATGCCATCTTGGATGATGAGATCCAACAGCTGTGTAAAGCCGACCCCTTCCCATTCCCATAAATAACAAGATAATGAACCTGGAATCGTATTGATCTCATTTACATATAACTGTTTCTTTTCCACATCATATAAATAATCAATGCGAGCCACACCATGAATCTCAAATAATCGTGCGACAGCCACCGACATTTGTTGAATTTCAATGACCAGATCTTCTTCTTTCAGCCAGATCCGCTGTTGTTTCGTCGTTTGCTTAGAAGAACTTCCCATATATTTCTCTTCATAGTCCAACAGATCTCCTTCATGACATACTTCTTCTACCGCGCTGCTTCGATAGCCATAAGGTGTGTGCAGCACTGCACAATTCAATTCCCGCACCTTTTCTATATATTCTTCAACAATGACATGTTCTCCATAAGCAAAAGCACGTTCTAAAGCAGAGAAACAAGCATCCAGATCAGCGACCTTTTCAATTCCGATGCTTGATCCCAGCAATGCCGGTTTCACGATCAACGGATATGTCAGCAGCTTCAATTTTTCTTTCTGTTGTTCCATTTTTTCTTCTTTATGCAATTCAGCATAAGGCGTGATCAAAAATCCGGCTTCTCTTAGCAACGTTTTCTGAATTCCTTTATCTTGGCCGATCGCACTGCTTAAAAGATCACTTTCACAAAACGGCAGCTGCAGCATCCGGCAAAAACCGGCAGCACATCCATCTTCTCCGTTTACCCCATGAAATAAAGGCAAGACAATATCAAACGGAATCGAATAACCGAACCATGCTTGGCTCCGCACCAGCTGCGGCTGTCCATTTCTTCGTTCAATATGAACCGGTCGAAGCCGTTTGTATAAAAGATCCAGATCTTGATAATTAGCCAGCTGCCGCAATGCCTCTCCATGATAGAACTGACCATGTTTGCTCACATAGCACGGAATGCTTTCATAACGATTCGGATCCAAATTTTCCATGACCATCATCGCAGTCAATATGCTGATCTCATGCTCGACACTGTTCCCGCCAAACATACACAATACACGTATCTTCACTTCTCTCATCGCTCCATTCTGTCAATGACTAAAAATATCTGGTATATCATTTTCGATCAAGATGCACTTTTTCTCAGCAGGCAGTTCCTTCGCATAATGAAGGGCTTCTTTCATTGTCGAAAACCGGTGGATCCTATTCTTTGAATAGCCTTGATCTTCCAATCCTTTCTGGATCGAACGTACTTGCTGATCCCCTACCAAGACCACCTCATCTGCACTTTGTGCGATTTGTGTTCCAAATTGATAGCTAAATGCTTCTTGCTGTTCCCCTAACTCAGCAAAACCAGGTGTGATGAGCACACGCCATCCAGGCATTTCTTTCAAGACCGCGCAGGCAGCGGCGGCTCCTTGCGGATTTGAATTATATGCATCGTCGATCAACAGATCTTCTCCCACCCGTGTCATTTGCAGCCGATGTTCAACGCTGGGCAAACGTTCAACAGCATCTTGTAATTTCGCCATCGGAACACGTAGCAGCCTTGCAATAGCAACCGCACCTGCAATATTCAATAAATTGCATTTCCCTAATAACTGTGTATGAAACGGATAACACTTACCATCCATTTCCAAAACAAAATGCATGCCATCTTCCCCCAGATGAAAAGATAAGATCCGAATATCCGCTCCGCTTGAAAAACCGTAAGTGACGATCTTCGCTTTCGTGTGAAGCGGATAATTTCGTATATGTTCATTATCGATATTCAAAATGCCAACTCCTTCTTTTGGCAGATGATCGATCATGGACATTTTTTCCTCAATGATCGCTTCTTGTGAACCAAAAGTCTTCAAATGCTGAGGTCCGATGGCTGTCACCATCGTAATAGAGGGTTTTACAAAAGCCAACAGCTTGTTCAATTCGCCGCTGTGATCACTGCCCATCTCACATAAAAACACTTCATGAAGCGGATCAAGTTCCTCACGGATCGTCTTGCTGATCCCCATGCTGTTATTATAAGAATGCGGGGTTTTTAACGTATAATACGTATCTTTGATCAATGCATATGCAATATGCTTTACGCTCGTTTTACCATAGCTTCCGCTGATACCGATGCGAATAAGCTGTTTGCAGCTATCCAGACGTACTTTGGCATCCGTGATATAGCGGTTCTGCAAAAAACGCTCAACCGGAAAGATCAAATAAGAAGCTGCCGGCAGCAATACCCACGCTAGCGTCCATAACAGAGGAATGCAGCATAGATACAGTTCATAAGTCAATGATCGACGCACGCTGATCGTCACGAAAGAAACGAGTACCAACAAGCAGCAGCTTAAACGCATCATACGTGCCGTATATCGTACATGAAAGATGGGCGGCCGTTCTTTCCACCGCTGTATCCGTACATAAAGATAGATCAGTATAAAACAAAGAACCGAAGGACTTCTTGCTTCTTCGACTTTTACGAAAAGAAGCACTAAAAAAGGCAAAAATGCACATATCCGATGCCATACGCGCGGAATCGAAAAAGCATCTGCGATCCAATTGCGATATCGGTCTAAATGGTAATGACATTGTTGAAATACAGCCAGTGAAGAATGCAGGTCATATGCTTGCATGGCAAGCAGTCCAATGATTTCTATCCACAACATCCGGCCACCCCCAAAAACTGTTCGATATCATCCAGAAATCGAAATCCCTGATGATAATATGCAAAGTGATCTTCTCCTTGATATACGATCAGCTTCGCCTGAGGCAACAAACATTCCATCTTTTTTCCCATCCATAAGGGTGTCTGTTGGTCTTTGCTTCCCCACACAAGCAGCACCGGACAATGAATTCGTTCTAATAAAGGAGCAACATCATCATTCACTGCTAGTACCAAAACTCGTCTCATGACCGGATCTGCAGCTCGATAATCCTGACTTCCAAAAGAAAAAGATAATTGTAACGAACGAGAGAAATGATAAAGCAACTG
>CASFOT010000117.1 GCA_949296305.1 uncultured Erysipelotrichaceae bacterium | reverse complement strand
CGGATCCCATCCAAGGGATGCTCGCCGAAATCTTTCGGTGTCACCTGTACCAACAGGGCGCTGTTGGCATTTTGCTGATCGCGGGCATGTTCGCTCATACCGTTGACGACGACTTCGCCCGGTGCACTAGCTGCAGGCACGACGACACCGCCTGGACACATGCAAAACGTATAAACGCCTCTGCCATTATCTGCCCGGCAGGTCATGCGGTAGCTGGCAGCCCCTAGTCGAGGATGACCGGCATAGCTTCCATAGAGCTGTTCATCGATCATTGCCTGTGGATGTTCGACCCGTACGCCAACCGCAAATGCTTTTGCCTCCATGTGCATCTGATGATCATATAAACACTTCATCGTATCCCGCGCGCTGTGGCCGATTGCCAAGATCGCTTGTTCACAATCGATGCGTTCCCCGTTGACGATCACTGCCTTCAGCTTTTTCTTTTCAAACACAAAATCTTCGACCTTAGCCTCAAAACGGATCTCTGCACCAAGCTGCAGCAATTCTTCCCGTAACGCTCGAACGACATGGACCAAGATGTCTGTGCCGATATGCGGATGTGCCTGATACAAGATCTCTTGTGGCGCACCAAAATGAACGAGTTCTTCCAATACATGATGACAGCGCAGATCTTTTGAGCGTGTCGTCAGTTTTCCATCCGAAAAAGTTCCGGCACCGCCTTCGCCAAACTGCACGTTGCCATCGCTTTGCAGCTCGCCGCCTTCCCAGTAAGCCTGCACGCTTTTGATTCGTTTTTCTAACTGTTGACCGCGTTCAAGCACCAACGGCCGATATCCTGCACGCGCTAGCATCAATGCCGCAAACATTCCGCCGGGACCAAAACCGATCACGATCGGACGATGATGCAAAGGCGTATCTCCATGCGGCGGCAAAGCAAATGTCTTTGGCTGGAGCACATGCACATCTGCGAGCTTACGTTTCAGGATCGCTGCTTCATCTTTGACTTCACAGTCAACGACATATGAGAACTGGATCGGACGGCGGCGAGCATCAATGCTTTCCCGATAAATGGAAAAACGGATCAGATCTTGTTCTCTGATCCGCAGTTTTCTGCAGATGTGTCTAGGAAGCTGTTCGATCGCTTCATCAATGGATTGTTTTACTTGTGAAACACGAAGCATACATTTCCTCCTAACAAATCACCTTCAGCCATGCGATGCGGTTGCTGAGGGCAATGATGACCACTGCGGACAGCTGAGAAGCCAGCATGGTCAAACCATACACGAGCAAATGCTGTGTTGGAAATAAAGATAACAACGGTATCGCAAAGAGAATATGGGATACATAGATCAGTAAAGAAGACTGCCGGAAAAACTGGGCAAGATAGGAAGGTGCACGGCGCACCTGCAGCAACGCACCCGTCAGAAAAAAGACCAATGGCACCAGCAGAAGATACATGCATGTCAGATCCTGCATCATCCCGCTGAGATAAGCCAGCCCTTCTTCCAGCAGCAGCGCGACATAACAACATCCGATGCCCAGCGCATATTCTTTTTTATTGAACTGATTATGAAATTCTTTCAGATAAATGGCAATATATAAGAAGACCGGCGCAAAGAAGATCCCATTCCGCGCAGTCGTAAAGATGCTCATATAGCCTTGATAGATCGTCTGCACAAATGGCAGGGCAGCCAGCATATCACCATATACGTTCATTGCCATGCCGATCACATAAAGGACAAATGTGATCAACAAGCCTCTGCCCATGCGCATATTCGTATACAGCACATAAACGAACAAAGTTCCCAGCATCAACGCCGGCAAGAACCACAAATGATAATAACTGCCGTTAAAGAAACAATCAAAAATCCAGCGATAAAGAAAGGTCATCTGAAAACCATTCGAACGCCACAACAGAAAGGTATATGGCAGATAAAGAATAGTCCAGACACCGTAAAGCGTACCTAAACGCCGCAAGTAATGGGCAAGATGCGCTTTGTTTGCAGGATCCCTCATTCCTTTGCTCGGATCGATCTTACAGAAAAACAAAAACGCCGATGTCGTGAAGAAAAAAGGAACCGCGATACGGCAAACCGCCTGGATCAAGACCATGTTTGCGGCCGATGATACATTCACCAGCGGAAATGTATGAATACATACGACCAGCCAAGCGCTGATGTATTTCGCGATATCGATTGCGGTATAATTTTTCTTGTTCATA
>CASFOT010000116.1 GCA_949296305.1 uncultured Erysipelotrichaceae bacterium | reverse complement strand
ATGCCGCTCTTTATCGCTGTTACGGGTCTGTTCGCATGGGGCGCTTTGTTCCTGCATCGCAAGATCGATTGCTGACATGTAAAAAGTATATAAAAATGATGGATCTGATGCAGGCCCATCATTTTTTCATACCGATAAATGCGCGAATCTCTTCCATGCGTTCCATCGTTTCATCATAGCCCAGCTGAAACCATGGTTCCAATAATTTGCGATCCGTCGTGTAACGAGTGATCCCGAGATCTTGATGCGGACGAAGGATCAACGCTTTTCCTTCTTTCTCTAATTGCTTAACCTTTCCCCATTGCTCTTCATAGCGGATATGACGTTTCTTCAGATTTTCTGTCACTTCTTTATTGCCGGGGTAAACGAGCTTGGAAAGGCGAAGCTGCCAGTTTGGTGCCGGCTTACGTACATAATTTTCCTCTTTTGTCGAAATGAAGATGTGTTTTTCGTTTCCTCTGCGAATGCTTTGTTCGATCGGGATCATGTCAATCAAACCGGCATCCATATATTTTTTCCCCAGAAAATCATAAGGACGCGCTAATAAAAACAAGGCACAAGCCGCCTTCACGAGCGTCTGCTCTTTCGGATCAAAATAGCTTTTATCAAAATATTCGATCTGATTGGTCTCCATATTATATAGACCGATGTCTAGCTGAGTTTCACTTTCAAAAAAGGTTTTTGCATCTAAAGGTGCATGTTTTTCAATATAATCACAAGTTGCCTGAATGCCAAACAAACCTCGTTCATGGATCAACGGCCGAATACCGACTGCACTTTTCTGCGAAGCAGATTCCACGCCAGTAACAAACAGACGATCCCGTTGTCTGGATACATATGCCAACAAGATTTCAGCCCCTGCGCTGATGCCTGTTGCGTAAGGAAGGTAGATCTTACAATCCAAGAAACACTGTAAAACACCTGCTGAATAGGCTGCTTTCGTACCGCCGCCTTCGCAGATCAAACCAACATTTTTTATCATTTTTCACACCTCAATATCAGTTATTATAACCTACGCTTATTGCTAAGTAAAGAAAAAAGCGTTCGAAATGCCTGATTTGGAAAATGTCCAAAAATGCTTTTATTATCAAATAATCTGCACTTTTTTCATAAAAGAAAAGCGTCGCGAAAAGGACGCTTATCGGGGTTGATCATTTGCATGCCGTTTCCGATAACGACGCATGAACCCCTCATAATTTTCAACGACTTCTTTAGCTGGGCCATATTCTTTTACCATGCCATCATGGATCCACAACACATCATCACATAATTCCAAAATGCTCGCATTGCTGTGTGAAACGATCATGACTGTTTTCTCATGATCCGAAATGATTTCTTTCATCTTCTCATAACTTTTTTCTCGAAAGCTGATATCTCCCACACTGAGCACTTCATCGATCAAAATGATTTCTGTATCTAAGATCGCTGTAATCGAGAAAGCCAGTTTGGAATACATGCCGCTGGAATATGAACTGACAGGCTTATAGATAAAATCACCTAGTTCTGAAAATGCGATGATTTCCGGCAAACGACGCCGGATCTCTTTTTCACTGAATCCAAGCAATAGGCCTGACAGAAAGATATTTTCGAATCCGCTGAGATTTGACTGAAATCCGATTCCGATTGCTAATAGCGAAAGCCGGTTCCCAAAGGTATTGATCGATCCTTGATCTGGTGAAAAGACACCTGCAATCGTCTTCAACACGGTACACTTTCCGCTGCCGTTTTTCCCGATGATCCCGATGATCTTCCCCTTTTCCACCGAGAAAGACACACCCTTGAGCGCTTCATAACAATCGCGCCGCTGACGGATCTGACCAACGCTTTTGCGCAGCGAAAAAGATTTCATGCTGCGATAGATGACATGCACATCTTTTACTTCGATTGCCAATTCTGCCATCATCTACACCACCTTTACATAGTTGTTCTCATGACGATACATGAAACGCAAGCCTAGTCCCAGCAAACAGCCGGCGATCACAGACCAATAAAGAAACATCCAAGGATCCATCCATTCCCCATAGATGATGATCTTACGAAGCGCATCGATCAGATAGGCGATCGGATTGCAATGCGTCATCAGCCAGTTTAAATCAAACCCTAAAAACAAACGTTCCCCCAAGCGATCACCGATATCATAAAATACGCCGGATAAATAAAACATGAATCGAAGGATGACTTGGACGATATTATAGAGATCGTTGACATAGACACCAAAATGCGCAACGATGATGCCGATGGATAACGTCAGAAGAAACAACAAAACGATTATTGGAACACAGCACAGCAGCTGCAGACGAAAAGGAATCTGATAAGCGATCATAAAGCCCGCAACGATGCCAAAAGAAATGATCATCTTAAAAAGATTGACATACATCTTTTCCAGGATCAGCATGTATTTCGGGATATAGATCTTGGAAACAATTCCTTTAAACGTATGAACGATCCGCACGCTGATCGATACATTTTTATTAAAAAAATTCCAAACCGTAAGACCGATGATGACCACGACCGGTAAATATGCGCCATCTGAGCGGAAAACAACGACCGTGATAAACACATAGACAAGCATAAATAACACTGGATCTAGGATCCACCAGATCCAGGTCAGATAAGAAGAAGAGACTTCTCCTTTCAGTTCCGATTTTGCAGCATATACCGCATATGGATGATAACGTTTCAAGTGCTGCCTGATTTTTGAAAACAAAAGAATTCCTCCCAACTAGATCAAACGTAAAACCGAAGGAATATCCTGTTGATAATCTGCGAAGATCAAATGATTTACCATCAATTTCTGATGATACCGTTCGTAATAATCAATGGATAAAAATAAAATGAATGGATGCTCTCTCATCAAACGATGCAGACACAACGGATTTCCTTTCCATAAGATCAACAAGCGCGTATTCGTTTTTTTCACTTTTGCATAATGATCCAGGATCAAAGAAAGCTGGTTTTCTTCCTCCATCTCATAAGCGATGTTGTAATCATAATTCCGGTAATAGGCAGGCGCTGCGGGACGGATGCTGCGATAAAACCGCTTTGCGATCCGGTAAAGCAGTTCATTCTTTTTCGCTATTTTAATTATGTATTTTTTCATGCTCCCTTTCCTTTCAACAGTTTCTGTATCCGCTGCCAGATAATCAAAAGATCATAATTCTCCCTTACGAATCTGGCCCCTTCTGCCACGTCTTTTTGATAAGCTTGCGGATGTGACTGGTAATAAAGGATGCGTTTGGCCATCGCATCCAAGGATGGACACACACATCTTTCAGGATACAGATATTCAATTCCCTCCCATGGCAGACACAATGCCATCGCTTGAGAAGCTAACCCTTCAAAAGGTGAAACATGGAAGCTTTCTGGATTTTTTGCATCACTCAGGGACAACACATAGCCAATTTGACGAAGAAAACTTGGCACTTCGACCCAGCCTTCATAAATCACGCTGTCTTGCAAATGATGCTGTTCCACATATCGGTCGACTTCTTCATAATAGGTGCGTTCTTCTGCCACATTCCACGTATTGGCAAATTCATGGGCACGCTTGCCAGGCACATGCAGACAATAACGGGAATCTTGTTGTTTCAACTGATTGAGCAGTTCTACGGCACGCATCAACCCTTTTCGTTTCGGCAGAGCTCCGATCAATGCCAGATGAAATTGTGCATCTTCTTTCTTTTCGACCTGATATTTTTCTGTATCGATAAAATTATTGATCACACAGCATTTCTCAAGCGGAATTTGAAAGCGGCGCATAAAAGCTTCCATGTAATAATACGATACACAGATCAGCTGATCCAGCCGGTTAAGATCGATCTTTTTGCCAAACGGGCGCATGATCTCAAAACGATGCGCACGAACAAACAGCGCTTGATGCGCATGCAGATGATGAGAATACCATTGCGCATTGGTCAATAACCATTCACACCAAACAAGATCAGCTTGATCAAGCAGCTTCTTTGCTTTCCGTTTAGAAAAATCATTGTATTCCTGCTGTTCCTGTACGAGCAATGTGTATTCTTTTTGCATCAAAGGAAACAAAGGCTTGATAAATTTCAGATCATGACCACTGATCAGCAAGCGTGCTTTTCGCGAAGGATAACGAGCGAGCGCCTTCTGTAAACCTGCCAAGATCTGCTTATGATCAAAACGTTCATTGCAAGCGTGCAGATACGTACGCAAAGAAGACAACAGATCCCCTTGAAAAACGTGAATGAGCTTACAAAGACACGCTTGATCATCCTCCACGAACAACGGATAGTCTTTCCCTAAAATCTCTTCATGCATCGTTGTGCGTCGAAGCACCATCGGCACGCCTGCCTGACAATACTCCAATAATTTTACAGATACTTCTAACGAGCCATCATGATCAACCCGAGCGCTTCGATAGGCATATCCAACTTCACACCGGCTCATGACCGCTTGCACATCTTCCCGCGATAAAGAGCCATAAAACCGAATATTGCTGGATTGATTCAGCTGAGACAGGATCTCCTTTTGATGTTCAACCATATCCCGATTAAATTTTTCACCCACAAAATGAAGCGTAATTTCCGGATCTCTCTGTTCCAGCTCTTTCATCATTGCCAGCAATTCCTGAATATTCCAATCTTTTGCGATCTTCCCTGCATAGATCAAAGATTTCGGATAACGCTTAACTTGCGGAAATGGAAAAACGATCGGATACAACGTATGAAATTTTTCTCCGTCTACATGCAAGATCCGCATCAGATAACGTTTCATTGCATCTGTCTGAACGAGATAAAACTGTACTTTTTCATACAGCTGCGACAAAAAAGCTGTTTCTTTTGAAGAGATCTTGTGTTCATCATGACAAAAATCAGTTAAATAAGGAACCAAACGATCGATAAAAGGTGCCTGCATCATCGCTTGCACGATTGCTTTTCCGCGAACGATGATACAAGAATAACAAGCAAGCGCATCGATCCGTTTGATCATGCGGACAACATTATGCACATTTACCTCAGTGATCGTATCGATATAGTCTTTCGCATATAACAGATGAACCCGATCATTTCGCATCAGTTCCGAAACCAAGATCGTACGGCGGATCCGTCTCTTTAAAAGAACGTCAACGATCACCTCTTCATCCATGCTCAGCAATTTTGCTAAATTGACCAGCCAGACACTTGATCCATCAATGATATTGAGATCCACATCACCATAGATCAATACTCTTCTCACGCAGCAGCCTCCATATGCTCAAACCCTATGCAGTCAAAATGAGGATGACGCAAGATCAACGCTTTGGCTTTTGATTCCAAAAATGGACGATGTGCTTGCGCAATGATCAAATAATCACATTGTTCGATGCAGTCATTCAATGAGGCCAATGGAATGCCTGCTGCTTCTTGCGCATCTGTATTCGGTTCACATCCCATGACAAAATAACCTTTCTCTTTTAACGCATGAGCTAGATGAATCGATGGACTTTCTCTGAGATCATCGATATCCGGCTTATATGTCATGCCTAGAATGGCAATCTTCTTGCTTGTATCTTGCTGAAGCTCATCCAACACTTGGTTCATTACCCAAAACGGCTTTTCATCATTGATGATCCGCGCTTCTTTGATCAAAGAAGCTTCTGCTTTAAACTTTTCAACCAAAAACCATGGATCGACTGCCAGACAATGCCCACCCACGCCTAATCCAGGAGCCAATATATTTACTCTCGGGTGACGGTTTGCTAAGGCAATCAGCTGATGAACATAGATGCCTGCCGTGTGACATATCTCGCTCAGCTGATTCGCAAATGCAATATTGATATCCCGATACGTATTTTCTACTAATTTGCACATCTCTGCCGTTACATCATCGCAAACCAAACAGTGCCCTTCTTTCACGAATGTTTCATATAGATCTTTTGTCATGGCTGCCGCTAAAGGATCTTGTGATCCGATGATGCGGTCATTATGGGCCAATTCATATAAGATTTTTCCTGGCAATACCCGTTCAGGACAATGAGCTGTATAAAACTGATCTTCTTTTAATCCGCTTTTTTCTGCTAATAAACGTGTCATCATCTGTGTCGTATATGGCGGTACCGTCGATTCCAAGATCACCAGATCCCCTTCTTTCAGCACATCCGCAACAAGAGATGCTGCTGCTTTTACATAGCTGAGGTCTGCTTTCTTTTCTTCACCATCTAAAAAGGGTGTCGGCACACACAGCAGATAGACATCAGCTGCTTCCAATGTATCAGTGATCTCCAATGCCCGTTTTTGGAACACTTCGCTGAATGCTTCCTGTAATCCCTGTTCGACGATATGAATTTGTCCGTTTGCCAAATGATTCCTGACTTCTTTTTTCACATCATACCCTTTGACATGATGACCTGCTTGCGCTAATACGATCGCTGTAGGCAAACCGATATACCCTAAACCAACAACACTAATTTCTTTCTTCTGTAATTCCATGTTTCCTAACCTGCCTTTTCTTTCTATCTTTCATCACGAGTCTTTGGAAACGAATCAATTCAGGAATCTGAATCAATCGCTTTGGCTGCAGCAGCATTCGAAATAACCATTCAAAGCCGAGCCGTTGGATCCATTCAGGCGCCCTTTGAAGCGACCCGCTCCAAATATCCAAAGCTCCACCGATACCCAGGAATACATTGGCACACACCTCTTGCTTATACCGGGCGATCCAACGTTCCTGTGCAGGCGTGCCTTTTGCGACAAATACGATATTTGCTTGACTTTGGTTGATCCGCTGAATGACATCTGCATCCTCATAACCATCTATGCTGCCAACGATGCGCAAAAATGGAAATTGTTTTTGTAACGCTGCCTGTGCTTTTTGATTATGTTCTTTCGTTGAACCATACAAAAAGACGCGTAAGTGTAATTCCTGCGCATGCGCACATAGCGTTTCCATCAGGTCGATCCCAGTTATGCGTTCCATCGGCTCATCACATGCCGCTACGATCGAAGCGCCATCGGCTAAGAATACATCAAACGTCCGCAATAGATCTGCCATCTCCTTTTGTTCTTTCGCACGCATGACCTTCCGTGCATTGATTGCAACAAATGTGAGTTTTCGATCTTGTGTGATGCTTTGCTTTACAAGTGCGACCAGTTCTTCTTTCGTGGTTACACTTACTCTTATGCCGAGCACCGTAGTTTCTTTCATCTTTTCACCAACCTTTTGCCGAGTACAATATAACAAGCTTTCTTTTTCCTTTTTTCATTCTATTGTTAAATACAGGTTTCTTTTCTGTTAACATTGTGCCCATCTATCCTGGCTTTAACAGATTTTTAACCATATCTTTCTAAAAGCGTGATGTTTCTTTCCGGCATTCTCTTTACGATAGATACGTAAAATGAAAACAAAGGAGCGATCTACATGTATACGATCATGAGTATTTTTGGTACACGGCCAGAAGCCATTAAAATGGCACCGATCATCCATGCGGCCACACAGGATGAACAATTAAAAAGTCTCGTCTGTGTCAGCGCACAGCATCGAGAAATGCTGGATGGTGTCTTGCATGCGTTCTCGATCACGCCGGATTATGATCTGGACATCATGCGTCATGGACAAACATTGCAAAGCATCACATCATTGATATTAGAAAAACTGACACCTGTCTTGGAAAAAGAAAGACCAGATATGGTACTGGTACACGGGGATACGACAACGACTTTTGCTGCAGCTCTGTGCGCATTTTATCTGCAGATTCCTGTAGCGCACGTTGAAGCAGGTCTTCGTACGTATCATCGCTACTCTCCCTTTCCGGAAGAAATCAATCGGCAAATGGTCTCACGGATCAGTACATTGCATTTTGCACCAACACAGACCAGCGCCCAGCATCTGTTGAATGAAGGGGTAGATGAACATACGATCTTCGTCACTGGAAATACGGCAATCGATGCACTGCAGTATACTGTCGATGAACACTTTGAGCATCCGGCATTGACATGGGCAAAGGGACATCGGATCATCTTGTTGACAGCTCATCGAAGAGAAAATCAACAAGGCGGCCTGCAGCAGATTTTTGCTGCTGTAAAAAAATTATGTGCGCGTTTTGAAGATATCCGTGTGATCTATCCATGTCATCGCAATCCGATGATCCAACAATTAGCACATGAGATGTTAGATGATTGTGATCAAATTCGTATCATCGAACCATTAGAAGTCTATGATTTTCATAACCTTATCCGTCATTCCTATCTCCTATTGACAGACAGTGGCGGCATTCAAGAAGAAGCTCCCAGCTTAGGGAAACCGGTTCTTGTATTACGCGACACGACCGAGCGGCCGGAAGGTGTCAAAGCAGGTACGCTGCGATTGGTAGGCACAGATGAAGAAACGATCTTGCAGCACGCAAGCGAATTATTGACCGACAAAACTGCCTATGCAAAAATGAGCAATGCTTCGAACCCCTATGGAGATGGCAAAGCCAGCCAGCGCATCTTACGGGCCTTAAACACGTATTTACATGACAAATAAAACGCATCGGCCATTGAAGCAGATCCTCTTAGAGATCCTCGCTTCATCTACCGATGCGTTTTTTCATCTTGTATCTGATTGTATGTTTAATCCGTACTTTCTTCAGAATCTGCTGTTTTCATCTCAGCAGGCGCTTCACCGCCACCTTCGACTACTGTCTCATTTTCCCCTGATCGTTCTTCGGCATCCATTGCCCATTCAACATCCTCTTCTTCAATCTCTTTTGGGTGCAGATAATCTCTTGGCAGAAAATCATGCAAATCGTTCATCTTTTGTAACAAAAGCCCCATGGCATAAAAAACGATTGCAAAACAAATATAAGCATACGACTGTGAAATGATGTACTGAAACATATCTCCCAGATTTTCCGTTACGCTGCTTCCTTGATACTCATAGTAAGAAGCAACATATTCATATGATTGAAAAACCATATATGCTCCATAACATAACAAGACTACAGCCAACACATATAATGCCACAGATCCAGCTCTTGTTCTTCTTTTCTTCTCCATAGATTCCTCCTTATAACCTATGCCAGTATAGCATCTGCCTGTTTAAAATATGTGTCACTTTTGTGAAGATTTTTTAAAAATATAGAAAATAAAAAAACACAGTTTCCTGTGCTTCTTCCTTCAAATGGTGATGCCGATGAGACTTGAACTCACACGGGTTGCCCCACTACCCCCTCAAAGTAGCGTGTCTGCCATTCCACCACGGCATCATTTGCGAATGCTATTATACTATACTTCAAGTACAAATTCCAGTCAATTTCTCAAAAAAAACCTTTCTTCAAAGGTTTTTGCTTTCAATTGGTGCGGAGGAAGGGATTTGAACCCTCACGCCTTGTGGGCACTGCCGCCTGAAGACAGCGTGTCTGCCGTTTCACCACCTCCGCGTCTGCCTATCCAATATACAATAATTTTTACTATTTGTCCAGTCCTTTTTTGCAAGATTCAATGATTTCACTTCTGAAACAAAGCACGGATCCTGTTTTTGACCATTGGCGTTTCTTTCCCATAAACAACTCTAATAAAAAAAGCCTATCAACAGGCTTTCTTTCTCAATGGTGCCGGTACCCAGAATTGAACTGAGCGCTAAGCATTACCATTGCTTTGTATTACCACTATACTATACCGGCAATTGCCATAGGCAATATTTATTATATACGAAGCTGCCATCAATAATCAATTCTTTTTTTATCATTCTTCACTTATTGTTTTTTTATCATTCTTCACTTATTGGATCCGGCAAGGTTTCCAGTATGCGCATTAACCGTGCGATCGGCAAACCGACAACATTAAAATAGTCCCCTTCGATCTCCTTCACGAAGCGCTTTCCTAATCCTTGGATGCCATACGCTCCTGCTTTATCCATCGGTTCTCCGCTTTGGATATAAGCGTCAATTTCTTCTTCATTCAACCGATAAAACTGAACATTCGTCTTGCTCGAGAAGGTAATGCATGTCTCTTTAGAAAGAATTGCAACACCCCCAATGACCTGATGCGTATGATCGCTCAGTGCTTGCAGCATGCATTTGGCCTCTTTTCGATCCGCCGGCTTCCCAAAAACACGGCCATCTAAAGCAACAATCGTATCCGCACCGATCACGATATGCTCTGGATGTTCATCAAATACTGCCTGCGCTTTTTCTCGTGCCAGATATTCGACCGCTTTTTCCAATGACAGATCTTCCCGTAAATGTTCTTCAATTGCCTTTGATACCACAGAAAAAGAAATGCCCATGTCAGATAAAAGTTCTTTTCTTCGTGGTGACTGGCTAGCAAGGATCAACGAACGCATGATCAAGAACTCCTTTCAGATTTTTTTCTTATTTTTCCGACTCGCTGCGGAAAAAAGAACATTTGCAATTGCTGGTGCTGATTATACAAGGTTGCGATCAAAAGTGAAAGATAGAAGGCAAGAAACCAAAGAATGATGCGAATGACCAGGTTCGAGAAAAATGCTTCTGGAAATAAGTTGATCATCAGGTCTCTCGAAGGATTGAGCAGCCAAAGATCATTTGTAAAAAACAGCTGATGAAAAGAAGTCCAGAAACCTGTAAAATCAGCAAAGATCCAAATGCCTAACAAACATAAGAAGAAAATGAACAAAACA
This sequence comes from uncultured Erysipelotrichaceae bacterium, assembly GCA_949296305.1. Lineage (GTDB taxonomy): Bacteria > Bacillota_I > Bacilli_A > Erysipelotrichales > Erysipelotrichaceae > Merdibacter. The sequence goes on along the minus strand of CASFOT010000116.1, from coordinate 9,459 downwards.
GAAACCCACAGAAAGCCATTGCTGAAATAATCAAAGAAAGCCTTGCGCTGCAGATAGATCAAAGCAAGGATGCTGACCACAAACACAAAACAAGCACCCCAACGAACACTCATCGCATGTTGATACAGCGCTCGCACATCGACCATATGTGCACTTTCCCGTTCATTGAATGCTTCCCGCATGACCCCATCGACCTCGATCGTTACCTCGATCGTCTCTGCATCTCCTCGTAAATAATCTAAGAGCGTCGTCGTCGCTTTCATCAAATCATCCTGATCCATTTTCAGGCTTTCGGCAGTATGTAATTCTTTATATTGCTGTTCAAAAAAATTCGTATTAAAGCAATTCATGTCGACACTGCTCAACAACAAAAAAATGATGATCGCGCACGCAGATACACTGCCTAATAATGAGGAAATACGCTGTTTCATGCTTTCACTTCCTATCTAATGTAAAGTGTAACATAAAAAAGCGAATCTTTCCATTCGCTTATTCAACTGCGATCAGCTGGACATTGGTCAGTCCTTTGATCGTGCGCAAAATCTTCAACAATTCATCTAAAGACATCTGCATTTCACTGAAATCAAAAGAAATTACGACGCTAGCCCAGTCATGGATCGGTATATTCTGGTTGATCGTCAAAATGTTTGCATTGACTTCTGAAAGACAATTCAACGTCTCGCTCAAGATTCCCTTTTTGTGATGCAGCATCAAAGAAATTACTGCTTTTCGTTCCTCTCTTCCTTGGGTAGCAGGAAACACATAATCTTTATATTTATAGTAGGTTCCCCGAGAGATGCCTACTCGTTTTACAGCTTCGCTGACTTGATGAACGATGCCGCTTTCTAACATTCCTCGTGCTTCAATCACTTTATCAAGGACATCCGGCAGAATTTCTGCATCAACGATGTAATACTTATTCATGATCCACATATCCTCCTTGTTTCGCAGCAGCTAAGTCTAAAATGAGCCAATCTGGATACCGTTGCTGAAATCGTTCTGTCAACGCTTCACTCTTGGATCGATCCACGACAGCGATCATGGTAGAGCCGCTGCCACTGATGAAAAAAGTCTCTGCACCATGTTCATAAGCCATGGAGCGAACATCTTCATAATCTTTGATCAACGTCTTTCGATAAGGTTCTTGCATGCGGTCCTTGCATGCATGCCTCAACAACGCACCATCACCGGTTTCCAATGCTTTGCATAGAGCTGCACATCGCCCCATTTGGTATGTAGCGTCTGCATAGTGCATCGTATCTGGCAAGATTGCCCGTGCATCGGCAGTGCGCACTTCATAATCTGGGATGATCGTCACGAAACGGAAACGCTCATGAACCTGGAAATGTGCAGTAACTGCTTCTTGTTCATCGAGAAAAGAGGAACATAAATTGCCATAAAGTGCAGGTGCCACATTATCCGGATGGTGCTCCAGCAGCAAACAAAGGCGCAGCAGTTCTTTTTTTGATAAAGAACGTTTGCTGAAGGCTGCTGCTGCTAAAACGCCAGCAACGATACAGGAAGCACTGCTTCCAAGCCCCCTGGCGACCGGTACCGGTGTATCGATGTTCAGATGGATCCCTGCTGGCTCTTCGACGCCAAGCTGTTTCAATGCAGTGAAAAAAGCCTGCAGTACTAAATTATCTCTGTTTTGAAATTCTTTTGGACACCCGCTCACGCTCAGTCCAGATACTGGGAAGGAAAATGTAAAAGTTCCCTCAAAGGCGAGCGCCAGACCCAAACAGTCATATCCTACACCTAGATTTGCACTGGTGGCCGGTACATGGATTCGAATCATTTTAACAGCTCCTTTGCTTTCTCACAAACATATGTTTCCATATCTTCGCATTGGATCACGGTATCAAAGCGAACCGGCAGTTCTTTCAAAGCATACAATCCTTGTGGAATTGGTGTATTGCTGATCTTTGAGAGCTGTTCCATGCATTCAAAATCATCCGCTGATAACGGCATCTGCAATGCACGCAATACATCGCGCGTAAATTTATAAGGAGAAGCGGTCGACAAAAGTATCGTTGGTTCTGTTTGATCATATTGCTGCAATACATAAGAACCAACAGCCGTATGCGGATCCATCACATAACCGGTAGATTTATAAACACGGTTGATCTCTTCAAATGTCTGCGTATTGTCACAATGACCGCTGATGAATGTCTGCTGGATCTTTACCAGCGTTTCCTCATCTACCTGATAACGGCCGTTTTGTGCTAATTCATTCATCCAGCCGTTGACTTTTTCAACATCTTTTCCACATAAATAATACAACATGCGCTCTAAATTGGAAGAGATCAAGATGTCCATGCTTGGCGAGATCGTCGTATGGAATGGACGATTACGATCATACACGCCTGTTTTCAAGAAGTCATCCAGCACTTTATTTTCATTGGATGCCACCATGAGCTTATGAATCGGCAGGCCCATCAATTTTGCATAATATCCAGCTAACACATTGCCAAAATTTCCTGTAGGCACACAGAAATTCACTGCGTCACCGATCTTGATCTTCTCCTGTTTGAGCAGCTGCTGATAGGCCGAAAAATAATAGACGATCTGCGGGATCAAGCGTCCAATATTGATTGAATTGGCACTTGACAAGACGATATTTTCTTCTTTTTCCAGTTTCTGCGCACCCGCACTCTTAAACACCTTTTTGACATTGCTTTGCGCATCATCGAAATTACCGTCGATTGCACAGACACCAACATTATTTCCTTGTTGTGTCACCATCTGCAGACGCTGAATATTGCTGACCTTGCCTTCCGGATAAAAAACCAGGATTGCGATTCGATCCGCATTTTGGAAACCGCTGAGAGCGGCTTTCCCTGTATCTCCGCTAGTCGCTGTGATGATCATTACTTTTTTATCTTTTCCTTTTAATGCCTTTGACATCAGCTGCGGCAGCATGCATAATGCCACATCTTTGAATGCACTGGTCGGTCCATGGAACAATTCTAAAACCGGCTGGCTGCCTGCAAACGTCAATGGCGTGATCAGTGAGGAATCAAAATGATCCCCATAAGCGGCCTGCGCACATTCCTTCAACTCCTCTGCTGTAAAGTCCCAAAGCAGTTTTTGAAACAGTTCCTGTACCATTCCTTTATAATCTAATCGTAAAAACGAAGGCAGATCGATCTGAACTTGATCCAGATCATCCCATACAAATAAACCTCCATCTTTCGCAATTCCTTGTAAGATCGCTTCTTTTGGCGCACATTGTTCATTTCCGCGTGTGCTATGATAAAATGGTTGATTTCCCATATAAATACCCCTTTCATTTCTCGTTGCAATTTGATAATACCTATGATACAATGTATGCAATTTAAATACAAGTGTTTTCAAAATAAAAACACTTTTTTTGGAGGATACAACGATATGAAAATCGCAATACTAGGTTTTGGGACAGTGGGAAAAGGCATCTATGACATCATAGAGCGAAAAGATACAAAAGATACGGCGCAGCTAGAAGTGGCGCATATTTTTATTCGTAAAGGAAAAGAAAAGACATTGCCGATCATGATCGATGATTACGAGGCAATCCTGCAAGATCCATCTTGTTCATGCATCGTAGAAGTCATGGGCGGGATCGAACCAGCCCATCGTTACATCATGAAAGCATTGACAGCTGGAAAACATGTCGTCACGGCTAATAAAGCAGTCGTAGCTGCACATTATAAAGAATTCATGGAAACAGCAGCTGCCAACCACGTACAGTTCCGCTTTGAAGCAAGCTGTGCAGGAGGAATTCCATGGATCCATTCCTTGCTGCAGGCAAAACGGATCGATACGATCAAAGAAATCAGCGGTATTTTTAACGGTACGAGCAATTACATCATCGATCAGATGGTAAAAAAACAATTAGATTTTTCCGTTGCTTTGAAACAAGCACAGGATGCCGGCTATGCAGAAGCCGATCCCAGTGCAGACATCGATGGCATCGACACGGCAAATAAAGCGGTCATTTCTGCATCTCTTGCCTTTGATATCGTATGCACCAGAGACTTTCCGATCAACGGGATCCGCCATCTTCAAAAGCGAGATCTCGATCATTTCTTGCAAATGGGCTATTCCCTGCGTTTAATGATGATTGCACGCAGCAAAGCAGACCGTTATGCCTGTGTCGTAGAACCTATGCTTATTGAAAAGAATTCTTTGGAAGCCAATGTACCAGATAACTACAATTTGGCTTCCTTAACCGGCGATTCGTCAGGAACCTTGAAATTCTATGGACAAGGAGCGGGTTCTTTACCAACAGGATCGGCAATCATCGCCGATCTGATTGCCATTGCGCATGGAGAGCTGAGAGATGAAGTCACCATGATGGAAAAAAGCTTTGATCCATCCTTATTATCTGGAGATTACATCTTACGGCAATCGGATACATATGAGACTTATAAAGACATGGATCCAATGCAGATGCATGCGCTCTATCACGATGTGTTAGCAAAAGATCCAAGCGCACTATTAGTACGAATTGGGAAAAGGGGAGAGTAAATTATGATCAAGATCACAAAATTTGGGGGTTCATCTTTAGCAAACGCACAACAATTTCAAAAAGTGAAACATATTATAGAAAGCGATCCAGCCAGACGATTTGTCGTAGTAAGTGCTGTTGGTCGTGCTAACAAACACGACAACAAAGTAACGGATCTGCTTTATTTATGTCATGCCCATATGCAATACCATGTGGACTGTTCCAACGTATTTCAAATGATTCGTGACCGGTATGTCCAGATCCGCAATGATCTGCATCTGAAATTTCCGATCGAAAGGGAATTAGACGCATTATGGAATCAGATCAAGACATCGATCTCGCTCGATGAATTGGTCAGCCGCGGAGAATACCTGACTGCGCGTCTGATGGCCGAATATCTAGGCTATGCCTTCGTAGATGCAAAAGATGTCATTCGATTCCGCTATGACGGTGCGATCGATTTCGATTTCTGTGAGAAGAGCTTACAGCGTGTAGCACGCAATAATCAGCCATTCGTCATGCCAGGTTTCTATGGCAGTGCTCCTGATGGACGTATCCGCGTCATGACCCGTGGAGGAAGCGATATCACTGGTTCAATCTTAGCCAAATGTCTGCATGCAGATCTCTATGAAAACTGGACTGATGTTTCCGGATTCTTGATGGCTGATCCAAGGATCGTACGTAATCCGCGGCCGATCCGTAAGATCACCTATGGAGAACTTCGCGAACTTTCTTATATGGGTGCCAGCGTCCTGCATGAAGATGCGATCTTCCCAATTCGTGAAACGAACATTCCGATCAATATCCTCAATACCAATGAACCGGATAATCCGGGTACGATCATCCTCAACGAAGTAACGGATGATACGAAAGAAGATGCGATCATTACCGGTATTGCTGGAAAGAAGGACTTCACTGCAATTGCCATCTATAAAAATCACATGTCAGATGCAGTCGGTACGGTTCGTAAAGCACTTTCTGTATTTGAGCGTTATCGGATCTCCATCGAACATATTCCCAGCGGCATCGATTCATTCAGCATTGTCGTTGCTACCAAAGACATCAAAGATATCATCTATGACATCTTAAATGATATTCGTAAAGAAATTGAGCCAGATCAAATTAAGATATCAGATGAAATTGCTTTGATCTCCACCGTAGGCCGTCATATGAGCGCACATCCTGGAATCAGCGGACGTTTATTTGCAGCAATCGGTAAAAATAACATCAACATCCGTATGATTGCCCAAGGAAGCGATGAGATCAATATCATCGTCGGTGTTGAAAACAAAGATTTTGAAAAAACGATTTCCGTCATTTATAATGACTTTATTCAAGGGGAGGAATTACAATGAAAATGTATCGTGTCGCAATCCTCGGCGCAACTGGTGCTGTAGGAAGGGAAATGTTAAAAGTACTGGAAGAACGCAATCTGCCTGTTGCTTCATTAAAACTGCTTGCCAGCAAGCGAAGTGCAGGAAAGACCATGCTGTTTAAAGGAAAAGAAATCATGATTGAAGAAGCAAATGAAAACAGTTTCGATGATCTCGATCTCGTATTAGGCGCTGCAGAAAATGACATTGCCAAGCGTTTTCTGCCGATCGCAGCCGAAAAGGGAGCTGTTGTCATCGATAACAGCAGTGCTTATCGCTTAGATGATCAAGTACCTTTGGTCGTACCTGAAGTCAATCCGCAGGACGCATTTGAACATCATGGAATCATCGCCAATCCAAACTGTGCAACGATCATCGCATTGGTGGCATTGCAGCCATTGCATCAAGCATTTGGAGCGAAACGCATGATCGTTTCCACTTATCAAGCAGTCAGCGGTGCAGGTGTAGGTGGCATTGCAGAATTAAATGAACAGATGAAACAATTGGTCAATCATGAAGAAATTTCTGCACCAAAAACATTCCAGCACCAAATCGTCTGCAACCTGATTCCTCAGATCGGCGGCTTCAATGATGAAGGATATTCCAGCGAAGAAATGAAGATGCAGAATGAAGGACGCAAGATCCTTCATGCAGAAGATCTCCTGGTCAACTGTACATGTGTACGCGTACCGGTCATTCGTTCACATTCAGAAAGCATAACCGTTACTTTTGAAAAAGAAGTGGATGTAGCAAAAGCAAAAGAAGCATTGAGCAAAGCTCCAGGTGTCCGTCTGGTAGATGATCCAGCAAATGCACTCTATCCAATGCCGCTTGATACCAGTGATCAAGATCTAGTCTTTGTTGGCCGTATCCGTAAAGATATTTCTGATCCTAGCAATCATTCGCTTACTTTCTGGTGCTGCGGTGATCAAGTACGAAAAGGCGCGGCTACCAACGCAGTACAGATTGCACAGCTGCTTATCGAAAAAGAACAAGAATAGTCTGGCAAAAACCAGGCTTTTTTTTATGCTCTGGTAATATATCCATGAAGAACGAACTGCCCTTATTCATATAATCAATAAAAATATAACAATGTTTTTACATATCGTTCATATTGTATTGATGTCATTATGATTTAATGAAGAAGAGGTGTTACTTATGAAGCGAATATTAGTTATTGACGATAACGATGATATCCGAAAGATCATCGGTTATGACCTGATCAAAGCCGGATATGACGTGGATGATGCCATGGATGCAGACAGCGGTTATCAGAAAGCGACTCAAGGAGATCCCTACGATTTGATCATCATCGATTGGATGATGCCGGGCATGAATGGAATCGAGCTCATTCGTTTATTACGCAGCAAGCGGATCAACAGTGTCTTATTCATGTTGACCGCAAAAGATCGCATCGATGACCTAGAGGAAGCATTTGCTGCAGGTGCGGATGACTATCTTCGCAAGCCATTTTCAACGAAAGAACTTGAACTGCGCATTCGTCATCATTTGCGTCAAACATCCTCTTCGATCTCTTCAGGCATCCTTTGTTACGGAGATCTCACATTAGATAAACGAAACCGCCGCGTGCGGATAAAGGATCATTTGATCGCATTGACACGCAAAGAAATTGATCTGCTTTCTCTATTCCTGACACATCCTGATACGATTTTATCGCGTGATCAGATCCTAAATGAGCTGTGGGGATTTCATTATGTCGGAGACACACGGATCGTTGATGTCCACATATTCAAACTGCGCTCGAAACTCAAAGAGAGCTGTGTACAGATATCTGCCTCCAGAGGAATTGGTTATCTGCTAGAAAGAAAAAAGCCACAAGAAATCAATGATTGAGGATCTGATCATTTTTCTTCTTGTGGTCTTTTATTTATTTTTTAGATCGGATCAATTGTTCGTAATCTCGCAAGGATGCCAATGCTTTAGGTGCCAGCGGGAATAAAGCAATCATATTAAAGATCGTCATCAGTCCAACACCAACATCACCTAGATCCCATACGAACTGATAAGCCGCCATACCGCCAATAAACAGCATGATCAAAGCAATGATCTTATACAGTGTCTGTGCAAACCAATGATCTCCAAACAGATAGGATACATTGCTGCGGGCATAAAACAGTATTCCTAAAAAAGTGGAAAAACTAAACAGCCACATGATCACTGCGATGAAGATCACGCCAAAAGAGCCTAAATGATATTGCATAGAAACCTGCAGCAAATCCATGCCCTCTAAGCCTGATCGTAATCCTTCCGGTGTCAGCAGCATGATCATTGCCGTACAGCTGCACAACAATAATGTATCAATAAAAACCCCTAATGCCTGCAACAGGCCTTCTTTGGCTGGATGGCTGATCTCAGCAGCGGCTGCTGCGCATGGAGCAGAACCAGAACCTGCTTCGTTTGAGAATAGTCCGCGCTTAGCTCCATTCATGATCACAGCACCAATGCCGCCGCTGACGACCTGACGAAAACCGAACGCCTCTGCAAAGATCTTAGAGAAAACAGATGGCAGCAATGTAATATTTGCTAAGATGATGCAAATCGTAATAAAGAAGTATAAAGCCGCCATCACCGGCACCAGTACATCCAACACGCGTACCGTGGCGTGTTTCCGCAATACAATGATCGTTGCAAGGAGCACAAGTACGATCGTCGAATACAACGGCGGTATACCAAAAGCATTCTTTACCGCAGAAGAAATTGAATTACCGGTCACCTGGCTGATGCCACACCAACAGATCAAACCAGAGAGCGCAAACAGACAGGCAATCAATGAATGTTTCCGCTTGCTCGTTTTTTTGATAAATAAATGATGGAGATAATAAGCAGGACCGCCACGATAGCCGCCATAAAGCGGATCTTTTTCTTTATAGAGCTGTGCCAATGTCGCTTCGATAAATGCGGTCGAAGAACCTAACAAAGCAATCAGCCACATCCAAAACAATGCCCCTGCTCCTCCAGCAGAGATTGCTGCAACGACACCAACCAAATTTCCCATTCCGACCCGGCAAGCTGTCGAAACGATCAATGCCTGAACGCCGGAAATCCCCTCACCGGATTTTCCTTTTCTATTATTCTCTAAGGTTACCTTGATCATTTCAGGAAACATACGGAAAGGAAGGAAACGGGTACGAAGCGTAAAATAAATACCCGCCGGCAACAAGATCAAGACCAGGATGGATAGATTCAATGTGTTTCCACCCGGTAAAGGAAGCGATATGAGATCGCCCCATAATAATTGATATATCCAAGTAATGATCGACATACAAAACCTCTCTTTTCAAATGCAATTGTTTCTATTATAACAGATTTCTTCATTATCCACTCAGTGAATTTTATTTTCATCTGATAGAAGGAAACGCTGCCTGATTGCTGTCTTTTATCATTCATTTATAAAAAACCTATGATGAGCTTATCCACTCATCATAGGAATTTTTCTATCAAAAAACATTGAATCAATATCGCTGTTTCATTGCTTTTTCAATCTCTCGTTTTGCATCTCTTTCTTTTTCGCTTTCACGCTTGTCATGCAGTTTCTTTCCTTTTGCTAAAGCAATCTCCATCTTCGCTAAGCCATGT
>CASFOT010000115.1 GCA_949296305.1 uncultured Erysipelotrichaceae bacterium | reverse complement strand
TATTTTTAGCTTTAGCGGTGATCTTCAGTTTTTGGCTCGCTGCAATTTATAAGAAAACACAATGTGTTTTCGCAGCTTGTTGACAAACTATATACTTAAAAAGTATAGAAAAATAATTCGATAAAAGTGGGGATTATCAACCATTTTTCAGGTAATTTTATATAAATGATGGCTTAAGATTGCCTGTTTTCTCTTTGAAAGTGGAGATTAAAAAAGACCGTATGACAAAGTCTGCTCAAAGAGCGACTTTGTCAACGGTCTGAAAGGATGCAAAAGCATCCTTTTTCTTTACCTTTCTATTTGTTTCATTTTCAAAGTCTGATATACTTATTATCAAGAAGGTGAAATGATGTTAAATTATGGTTATTATTATGTTGCAGCTGCAACGATTCCTGTAGAAATCGGCGATGTATGGGCAAATACGAACGCAGTCATAAAAAAAGCAAAACAATGCCGCAAGCACACTAATTTGCTCGTATTCCCTGAATTATGCCTTAGCGGATATACTTGTGGTGATCTTTTTTTTGAATCGACATTGTTAGATGCATGTGAAAATGCTTTATTAAAGCTGTGCAAAGAACTTCCGCGTGAACTGATGGTGATCGTTGGGGTCCCTTTACGGAAAACTGATAAATTATATAACTGCGCTGCCGTACTATTTCAAGGAAAAATCCTCGGTATCCAAGTCAAATCATATATTCCCAATTACAATGAATTTTATGAAAAGCGTTGGTTTTCTGACAGTTTTGAATTAGAAGACGAAACGATCCAGCTGCATGGAGAAACCATCCCATTTACATCTCATCTGCTGATCCATGATCAAACAACAAAAGCCGTCATCGGTATTGATGTATGTGAAGATCTTTGGGTACCTATCCCTCCCAGCTCTGTTCACGCACTGCATGGCGCAAATGTAATCGTCAATTTATCTGCCTCAAATGAAACAATCAGCAAAACCGCTTATCGCCGTTCCTTAGTCCTTTCACAGAGTGCAAAATGTTACTGCGGATATGTCTATTGCAGTGCTAATCAAGACGAGAGCACAAGCGATTTGGTATTCAGCGGACATCGAATAATTGCTGACAACGGTATGTTAATCAGCGAAAGCACATTCGAACAGATGGATGATTCAATCTTGTATGGTGAAATTGATATTGACCGCTGCACACAGGACCGATTACGATACAATACAGCAATGAAAAAACAAGACCAAACCGTTTATTCGCATGTTCAAATAAAAAGCGAACCAAAAGCAACAACCAACCTGATGCTGAACCGCAAAATCTCGCCTTACCCTTTTGTTCCTAAAGATCCGAAGCACCGTATTCAACGCTGTCATGAAATTCGTCATATACAAGCAGTCGGTCTGGCTCAGCGGTTGAAAAAAATTCATTGTGATCATTTAGTCGTTGGTATCAGTGGAGGGTTAGATTCCACTTTGGCTTTAATCATTGCAGTAGAAGCATTTGCTATGAATAACTATCCTACGGAAAATATATACGCGATCACCATGCCCGGATTTGGCACTACTCAGCGTACGCATGGAAATTCAACAGCTCTTATGGAACTGCTTCATACAACTAGCATGGATATCTCAATCCATGAAGCAGTAAACCAGCATTTTAAAGATATCGATCACGACAGTGAGATTCATGACATCACTTATGAAAATTCACAAGCACGCGAACGTACACAAATTTTAATGGACCTGGCGAACAAGTATAACGCGATCGTATTAGGTACTGGAGATTTAAGTGAACTGGCATTAGGATGGTGCACATATAATGGAGATCATATGTCCATGTATGCAGTGAATGCGTCCATACCAAAAACACTGGTCCGTTACATCGTTGAAGGTTATGCTCAAGAACAAAAAGAAATCGGCAACAGTGCTTTAGCTGATACCTTAATTGATATCTGCAATACACCGGTATCTCCAGAATTATTGCCGCCGACAAAAGATGGTAAGATCGCACAAAAAACCGAAGAGTCCATTGGCTCTTACGATTTCCATGATTTCTTCTTATATCATCTGCTTCGCAATCATTTTTCACCATCTAAAATCTATGCTTTGGCTCTTTTCGCTTTTGGCGAAGAAAAACAAGAAGCAATAAAAAGTACTTTAAAAACATTTTATAGAAGATTTTTTACTCAGCAATTTAAACGAAACTGCATGCCGGATGGAGTAAAAGTTGGCAGTGTCTGTCTATCTCCTCGCGGTGATTGGCGTATGCCTAGCGATGCATCTATGCAGTTATGGATGAATGAAGTAGAAAAGCTATAAACGCAACTGGACAGTTTCCCTTCAAACTGCCCAGTTTTATATTTTATATTCACTCTATCGTTCCATATAAAGCAAGGGATTCTTAAGCATAAATACGATCAGGTATGCTATAATTGATATACGAAAGAAAGGATGCGAAACTATGATTCATTTTACTTATCATGCACCGACTAAAATTGTTTTTGGTAAAAATAGTGAACTGCAATGTGCACAGCTCTTACAAGAATTCGATGCACATAAAGTTCTCATACATTACGGAGGTTCTAGCGCTCTTCGTTCCGGACTTTTACATCGGGTATGTCAGTGCTTGCAAGACGCTGAGATTCCATATATTACCCTTGGCGGTGTTCAGCCCAATCCACGTTTATCGAAAGTAAACGAAGGCATCGCATTAGTAAAAGAAGAAGCCATTGACTTCATTCTTGCTGTTGGCGGAGGAAGCGTAATTGATTCTGCTAAAGCAATCGCCTACGGATGTGTCAACGATGGTGATCTATGGGATTATTTTGATAAAAAGAAAGAAATTACTGGGGCTTTGCCAGTAGGCTGTGTTGCAACAATGGCCGCAGCCGGGAGTGAAATGAGCAATTCCTGTGTAATTACGAATGAAAATGGCTGGTTTAAAAAAGGTCTTTCAACTGAGTTTGGCTACTGCCGTTTCGCCATCATCAATCCAGAACTCACTTATACGCTGCCAGCTTATCAGACAATGTCTGGTTGCACAGATATTCTCATGCATACATTGGAGCGTTATTTCACAAAAGAAGATACCCTTGATCTGGTCGATCAAATTGCCTGCACTTTGATGAGGGATGTTATCAAACATGCGCGCATATTGTTAAAGGATCCAAAAGATTATCAATCTCGGAGTGAAATATTTTGGGCAAGCGAACTATCTCATAATGGAATTACCGGAGATCGCAGTTTGGGCGACTGGGCATGTCATCAATTAGAACATGAGCTCAGTGCGGTTTTTGATGTAGCTCATGGAGCTGGGCTTGCAGCAGTTTGGGGCAGCTGGGCACGTTATGTAATTGATCAAGCGCCTGAACGCTTTGCACAACTGGCTCATTTCGTGTTTGACATTGACGAACTGCCGGATAAGAAAGAGATGGGATTAAAAGGCATCAAAGCTATGGAAACTTTTTTCCAAGAAATCGGTATGCCTACAAGTATTCCGCAACTAGGCATTACGCTTAATGACTCCCAGATTGATGAATTAGCAGAAAAATGCTGTCATTTCCATAAACGAACAATTGGCGGGATCCAAAAACTTGATTATACAGATATCAAAGCCATCTATTCCTTAGCTAATCAATCTGAGGCTTAATGAAAGGAATCTGCCAAGATCGGATAATCCTGCTTAGGCTATATGACCAACGGATGTTTTCTATACAGAAAGGAAGACATCCTTTTTTATGAACAGACCCTTTGAGTGAAGATGTATACCCCATATTCATCATAAAAATCATTCATAATCTCACGAACTTGACATCATGATTTTCTTACTCAACGATCGTTTTTTCTAAAAAAGTACCCCAAACCCTTTTCAGAATTCGAGGTACCATTTTGAATGAATAATGTTTTCTTTATTCTTCTGCTTCTGCTTTAGCTGCCGCAATAATGCGATCTGCTAAATTTGAAGGAACCGGATCATAACGATCAAAGCTCTGTGTATAAGCACCCATGCCTTGTGTCATTGCTCTTAAGTCAATTGGATAACGCATCATTTCAGCCATCGGCACTTGAGCGCTGATGATCTGATAACCATCAATAAGATCCATTCCCATGATAGATCCACGACGTTTATTGAAGTCACCAATAATCGTTCCTGTATACTCATCCGGAACTTTTACTTCAACATTCATGATTGGTTCTAACAAGATTGGATTACATTTTGCCATTCCATCTTTAAAAGCTAATCGTGCAGCCATTTTAAAGGCCATTTCACTAGAGTCTACATCATGATATTTTCCATCTAACAATGTGGCCTTTAATTTCACCATTTTATATCCTGCTAAATAACCATGTTCACAGCATTCACGCAAACCAACTTCTACTGCAGGGAAATACTGACGAGGTACTGCCCCACCAAACACTTTTTCTTCGAAACGCATATCTTCCGTTGTATCATCAGGTTCAAATTCAACAAATACATGACCAAACTGTCCATGTCCGCCCGATTGTTTCTTATGGCGTCCTTCACCAACGGCCTTTTTACGAATGGTTTCGCGATAAGGTACTTTTGGATCTTCCAATGTAACCTCAACTTTATATTTTGAACGCAATTTTGATAAGATCACATCGATATGCTGATCCCCGACACCATACATTACGGTCTGCCGAGTCTCTTTATTATTGACAATTTTCAATGTCTGATCTTCTTCTTCCATACGCTGCAGTGCGTTGCTTAGTTTATCTTCATCATTTTTTGATTTTGGGAATACCGCTTGTGCATACATTGGCTCATTAAACGGAATCTTCTCTACCTTAACTGGTTTTGCTTTATCACAAAGAGTATCATTCGTCTTTGTATTCTGTAATTTTACAACTGCTCCGATATCACCAGTAAACAGCTTTCCTACCGCAGTTTGATGTTTTCCTTTAATAATAAATACACTAGAGATTTTTTCTGATTTTTCACTGTTTGCATTGTAAACAGTTGAATCGCTTCCCAATACGCCAGAAAGAACTTTAAGATAAGAGATACGTCCTACAAATGGATCCACGATCGTCTTGAATACTTGAGCACTCAAAGATTCTTTTTCATTCGTTTCCATCTCAACAAACGAACCATCACTGCTCGTTGCTGTATAGCTGCCACTTTCGCCATATGTTGGGAAATATTTCAAAATCAGATCCATCAAGCGTTCAATACCGATGCTTTGCAGTGCACTTCCTGAGAATACTGGTGTAATTTCACCATTACGTACACCTAAACGAACTCCACGTGTTAATTCAGCTTCACTAAAACTTTCTCCGCTGAAGAATTTTTCCATCAGTTCATCATCACCCATTGCAACTGCCTCTGCTATCTGATCTTTATATCCATTTACGATATCCACCATGTTATCTGGTACTGGTTGTGCTTTATCAGGGTCTGCCAAAGGTCCTTTATAATACCATGCTTTGTCACGGAGAACATTAACTGAACCAATGATCTCATTATTTTCTACAATAGGAACTTCAAATGGAATGATGCTTTTTCCAAAAGCCTCGCGCAATTCTTCATATGCTTTTTCAAAAGAAGTATGTTCTTCGTCTAATTTGTTAATAAAGAAGATTGTAGGCAGTTTCTTCGAAGTAGCACGTTCCCAAGCAATTTTGGTTCCTGATTGATTAACATCTTTTGCATTGACAACGATCAACACGTTATCTGCCGCTGCAAGCCCGGCTTCAGCTTCTCCCGAGAAATCTAAATAACCTGGTGTATCAATAAAATTGATCTTGCAGTCCTTCCATTCAATTGGCACCAAAGAAGTATAAACAGAGATACCACGGCGAATTTCTTCACTGTCATAATCGATCAATGAGCTGCCATCACTTGTTTTTCCAAAGCGGTCACTGGCTTTTGTAAAATAGAGCATTGCCTCTAATACAGCTGTTTTACCGCTGCCACTATGCCCCATGACGGCAACGTTACGTACTTCATGTGATAAATAATCTCTCATATATGCATCCTCCTACTTTAAGATCGGCTTCAGCTGATCCAAGCAGTGTTCGCGCACATAATGGATGGCTTTATTGCCCTCTTTGTCAACCATTTCTTTATCTGCTCCATAAGACAGGAGTTCTTCTACTAAACTAGCATATCCTCCATACGCAGCACGCATCAATGCGGTACAACCATTATTATCAAATAAGTTTACATCTGCGCCACGCTCGAGCAACATGCGGATCACGCCCTTTTTAAAGGCAACACAAGCTTCCATCAATGCAGTTCTTCCTACTTCATCTTGCGCATTGATATCAGCTCCAGCATCTAACAATACATCGATGCAGCGTTCACGGCCTAAAAAAGCAGCACGCATTAGTGCAGTACGCCCACGATCATCTTTTGCATTGACATCTGCACCTGCTTCGATCAATTTTTTCAAAATGGTCCGATTTCCTTTTTTTGCCGCACCCATGATTGCGGTTTTACCTTTATTATCAACTAAATTTACATCTGCACCATTATCCAGCAATACTCGAACGATATCTTTATAATCTCTTTTTGCTGCACGCATCAAACCAGTACGTCCATCTCCATTTTGATAGTTAATGTCGCATCCTTTCTTGATTTCTGCACACACTGCAGCAAAATCTCCGCTTGCACAAGCATCCCAAAATACCTGATTGAATCCCTGATCCATGATAAATTCCTCCTTTGCATCTGTTTCAAGGCCAAAAAAACGGACGTAAGCAATAAACCTTACATCCGTGTCTCCCATGATGAAATACCAGTTCCTACTGGTCCTTGAGTGCGTGTCTGAACTCCTCTTTGAGCTTTATTCATTTTAACCACACTCCCTTCATCTCCATGCTTCTATTCTAACGTATTCATTTTTTAATGCAAGCGTTTACATGGTTTTTACATAATCTTGCATGTTTTGCCAAATAAACATCCTATTTTGCCAATTTATCCTTTTTGTATTGACTCAACTTTTCGCATTCATTTTCATCATATGATATAATGTACACGCATAGCGAAACTTGACAAAGTCTGATGCATACAATACAACAGATCAGAAAGGAAGATGAAGATGAAAGAAATTAAAATTCAAGAATACAAAGAAAATGTCTTTAACGCAATCGGAAAACAATGGATGCTGATCAGCGCAAAAAAAGAAGGATGTGTCAACACAATGACTGCTTCTTGGGGCGGTATGGGCGTCATTTGGAATCGCAATGTTGCAACGATCTATGTACGCCCACAACGGTATACCAAAGAATTTATTGATAACAGCGATTATTTCTCCCTTTGTTTTTTTGATGAAAGCTGGCGTCCAAAACTATCGTATTTGGGATCTGTCTCAGGAAAAGATGAACCCAAGATCACCCAGGCAGGTTTGACCGTTCTTGATCAAGATGAAGCTCCCTATTTTGCCGAGGCCAAATTGATCATGATCTGTCGTAAATTATACAAACAGGCTTTAGAAAAAGATTGCTTCATGGATGTAAATCTTTATGATCAAAACTATCCAAATGATGACCTGCACGTTATGTATCTTGGAGAAGTAGTAAAAATCATAGAAAATAAGTAATCGATATTGGTATGAACTAAAAATTAACCTTGACAGATAGGATAATTTTCTATAATATGTAACTGGTTACTTATATTTAAGAAGAGTGGAAGGAGATGTTGACCATGATGCCTTTTGGGTTAAAAATTGCAATAATCAATCGTTCTTTCCACAAAATGTTAGATGAAAAAGCTGCAACTTTAGGCCTAACCTCTGTTCAATTACGTGTACTTGGTTCCATCAGCCGGTTAGAAGCTTCTGGTAAAGTTGAGATTCATCAGAAAGATCTTGAACAAATTGAACATGTGACCCATCCGGCAATGACAAAGCTTCTGCATCGATTAGAAATAAAAGGTTTCATTCGTTGTGTTCCCAGCGATCAAGACCGTCGGTATAAGAAAATTGTATGTACCGATCAGTCTGCAGAAATCTATCGGATGATTTTGCAGCATGATCAAGAGGTATTTGAAGAAGTATGCCGTTCGTTAACCAAAGAGCAAAAAAAGGTGTACTTTGAACTGACCGATCAAATCATAAATGACATCAGCAGATAGTGTCACTACTTCTCATTTTCAGGCAGTAATAAAAATTCACTGCCTTCTTTTTAACACAATTAGGTAACCAGTTACTTATTAAAGGAGGAATATTTGTATGGATGTCAACACAGCAAATCAGCAAAATGCTTTTGCTAGCGAGCCAATTGGCCGCTTAATATTGAAATTTGCAATTCCAAGCGTAATCGCACTATTAGTCAACTCATTATACAACATCGTAGATCAGATCTTCATTGGATGGGGTGTAGGCTATTTAGGAAATGGCGCAACCAATATCGTTTTTCCGATTACGATCATTGCTTTAGCTCTTGCCATGACGATCGGTAATGGCGGTGCAGCTTATCTCAGCTTGAAACTCGGCGAAGGAAAAATAAGACCAGCAAAGAAAGGCGTCGGCAATGCAGTGACTTTTGTAACGATCATCAGCATCTTTCTGCTTATCCTATTTCTTATATTTATCGATCCAATTTTGACTTTATTTGGCGCAACGGATATCTTGCGACCCTTTGCCCTTTCCTATGGTTTTATTATTGGGATCGGGTTACCGTTTATGATGATTTCAGCCTCCATCAACTCAATGATCCGTGCAGACGGCAGTCCAAAATATGCGATGATGTCAATGGTTGCAGGAGCCATTATCAATGTGATTCTTGATCCGATCTTCATTTTCATTTTTGAACTGGGAGTTGAAGGCGCTGCGTATGCAACGATTATTGGTCAAATTGCATCTTTCTTTATATCAGTCATATATTTACCTCATTTTAAAACCATCCAATTACAAAAAAGCGATTTCCGTCCAAACTTTAAAACTTGCGTCAACATTACCGTCTTTGGTTTAAGCAGCTTTATTACCCAATTTGCAATCACCATCGTTATGGCTTTGACAAACAATTTATTGGCAAAATATGGTGCTGTTTCCATTTATGGTGCTGAGATTCCATTGACCGCTACTGGCATTGTAATGAAAGTAAATCAAATCATGATTGCAATTTTACTAGGGATTGCGACAGGTGCACAGCCGATCATCGGATATAATTATGGTGCCAAAAACCATGATCGTGTCAAAAAATCATTGGAAATATCGCTCATCGCCTCTGAAATCATCTCTATTATTGCATTTTTAATTTTTCAATTTGCTCCAATGAGCATCGTCTCATTATTTGGTTCTGAAGAAGGATTATATAATGATTTTGCTGTAAAAGCGTTTCGAATCTTTTTGATGCTCTGTCCGCTGACAGGATTTCAAACAATTGCTGCTGTTTACTTACAGGCTGTCGGCAAACCGGTAAAATCAGCCATTCTTTCTTTAGCAAGACAAATTATTTTCTTTATTCCGACCGCATTGATCTTACCTCGTTTCATGGGTGTAACAGGAGTTCTTTGGACAGGACCGGTCGCAGACGGTTTAGCATTTTTATTATCGTTATCCTTCTTGCTTTATGAAAGAGAACATCTTCAAAGAGAACATGCGCGCAAGTTACAGACAATGAATAGTTAAAGGAGTGTAAAATATGAAGAATCGAGTTATTACAATCAGCCGTGAATTTGGCAGCGGAGGCCGCACCATAGGTAAAGCAGTCGCAACGGAATTAGGAATTCCTTGTTATGATAATGATATACTGCAAGAAATTGCTGCTGAAAGCGGATTTGATAAAGACTATATCAAAGAAGCAGGAGAATATGCGCCAAGCGGTTTTTTATCTGCAGCATTCCATTCACATAACGGCTATACAAGCAATTCAGATTATCTGTGGAAACTTCAATATCAACTGATCACAGAGATTGCGAAAAAGGAATCATGTGTGATCGTAGGAAGATGTGCTGACTATATCCTGCAAGATCAAGCCGACTGCTTGAAAGTGTTTATTCACGCCGATTTACAATTCCGTTCGCAACGGATCTTAAACGTATATGGAGAAACCGACGAATCACCGCAACAACGAATCAAAGAAAAAGATAAACGAAGAGCTGCATATCACCGTTTCTATACTGACATGAAATGGGGGCATGCTCAAAATTATGACATCACATTGAATAGCGGTACGTTAGGAATTGATAAATGCGTAGAAATCATAAAAATGTTGTATTGAACACGTTCATTCTTTAACCATGTACTGCTAATTATATTTTTTCCTTTTAATTGCCGCAGTTATTCTATATAAAGCTGTATAAACAAAAACCGACCTGATGCCGGTTTTTTGTTTATCATCTTTAATCAGCTAAATTATCAAAATATCCTTGTACCAAAACGATCGGTGTTCCCTTATCTCCAGAACCGCTAGTTAGATCGCATAAGGAACCGATAAGATCTGTCAAACGACGAGGCGTTGTTCCTTGAGATGCCATATTACCAACTAAATCAGCATCTTTTTTACGGATTGCCTCCTCAATTGCTTGTTTTAAGGCTTCTCCTGTTAAATTTGCAAAATCATTATCTGCCAGATACTTCAATTTCAATTCATTTGGTGTTCCTTCCAACCCTTTTGTATATGCTGGGGAAACAACTGGATCAGCCAATTCCCAAATTTTTCCTACTGGATCTTTAAAAGCTCCATCACCATATACCATGACTTCCATATGTTTGCCTGTTGCTTTTAACAGACGTTCTTGAATATCTTCTACTAAATCAAAACATTCATTTGGAAACAGTTTTACTGTATACTCTGTTGCTTTATTTGACCCCAGCAAACCATAACGTTCATTATAGCCGCTGCCATCTACTGATGCATTCAAGATATCTTCTAAATTGCAAACACGTTCAGCACCAGCTGCAAGCAAAATACGTTTTGTGCGTTTTCTAGTATGAATGTCACAAGTCAGCACATTTTTTGTATAAGGTAAAATTGCTCTTGCATCATTTGCAAGAATGACTTCTACATCACAACCACATTCTTTGATCAGATCACTATAATACTGTACATAATCCACACCCGTAAATGGATGCTTATTTTCGCCAAACAGCTCACGATAACGAGCCAACGTCAATACATCACTGTATGGGTTAATTCCAGCTTCATCCAACTGATCCAGTGAAACTAAAGCATTTCCTACCTCGTCACTTGGATAGCTTAACATCAGGACAATCTTTTTAGCTCCCTTTGCAATGCCGCGTAAACAGATTGCAAAACGATTTCGACTTAAAATCGGAAAAATGACGCCAATTGTTTCTCCACCTAATTTTTCTTTCACGTCTTGAGCAATTGCATCAACAGAAGCATAATTTCCTTGTGAACGAGCTACGATTGATTCTGTAATTGCTACTACATCGCGATCGTGTAATTCAAAAGACTCACTTTCTGCTGCCTGCAATACGCTGTCAGTGACAATTTGAGCCAAATCATCTCCTTGACGAATGATCGGTCCGCGAATTCCGCGTGATACGGTTCCAACTTTTCTTTCCATGAATGTATTCTCCTCATCTGTTGACTTTTCAACCTTTCTTATTATAATACAAGTATATTTATTAGTAAATTGAATAAAATAGATAACAGTAATAAGGAGCACTAATATGAAAGCGCATTTAGATCATTATCGCATCTTTTGTGCAGCAGCCAATGAACATTCTTTTTCAAAAGCAGCACAAAGTTTATACATTTCCCAATCTGCAGTTTCTCAATGTATTTTTCAACTTGAACATGACCTGCATATTCAGTTGTTCATTCGAACCAGGCATGGCGTTTCTTTGACAAAAGCCGGAAAGATTTTATATCAAAATGTTTCAACTGGTCTCTCTTTGATCGAACAAGGAGAAAAACAATTAGATCAACTGCAACATTTTGAAGAAGGCTCCCTTTTTATTGCGGCCGGAGACACGATCACTAGCCGCTATCTTCTTCCCTATTTAGAACGCTTTCATGTTCTCTATCCGAAAATCCGTATTGAAATGGCTAATTCATATTCTTCAGATATGATTCGCCGCATCAAAAAGGGAAAAGCAGATCTAGCTTTTATCAATCTGCCTTTCGAAGATGACGAATTGCTCATCCAAGAATGCCTTACGATCCATGATGTTTTTGTTGCCGGATCACAATTTCCGGTAAAGAATACCTATTCTTTAAAAGAAATTACAGAACTTCCTTTGATATTATTGGAAAAAAATTCAACCTCCAGAATTTTTTTAGACCAGCAATTTTCAAAAGAACAACTTACCTTGAAGCCCCAGATCGAAATTGCCGCACATGAACTGCTAATTCAATTCGCCGCAATTCATCTAGGCGTTTCTTGCGTGGTCAAAGAGTTTTCTCAGCCAGAACTGAAAGCTGGATCTATCCAGGAGCTTCCTTTGCAGCAAGCTCTTCCAGAAAGAAGCATTGGCTATGCATATTTACGTGATACCCCGCTTTCTCCCAGTGCAATCGCTTTTCTCCAATTATTGAAAAAAACCCAATAATCATTTTTTAAAAAATCATTGACGATTCCAATATTTTTCACTACAATATTATTATCAAAGTGAGATGAAAATTTTATGAATAAAAAATATTTTTTCTTTGATATCGATGGCACATTGACAGACTTAAAAACAAAGAAAATCGTTCCTTCAGCCTTAGAAACGCTTAAGCAATTACAAGCGAACGGTCATTTTGTCGCAATTGCTACAGGACGTGCCCATTATAAAGCACGCGCTTTTATGGATGAAGTCGGACTGCATCATATGGTCTGTAGCGGCGGCGGTGCTTTAGTCATGAATGATCAGCTTATTCAAAATGACACCCTGCCATTAAAAAAGTCAATTGCGCTCTGTCACGAAGCAGAACAGCTAGGTTATGGCATTCTTTTATCCATCGATGATTCCATACGAGTTTACAGCAAAAACGATCTATTTATCAAGCAAGTCGGTGAACGAAAAGAACCTACTGAATATATCATTGACCCTTCTTTCGATATCGAATCTGTAACTTCCATTTTTAAGATCTATATCTCCATTTCCGCACAGGAAGAAGATCGTCTCTCACTTAAAAATACCCTTGGCCACCTTCGTTTTGTTGAAGACTATCTGATGTTTCAATATGACGAAAAAGAAAAAGGAATTGAAAAAATGATGAAACGTCTTCAAGCGCCAATCGAAGACGTGGTTGTCTTCGGCGATGATTATAACGATTTATGCATGTTTGATCCACGTTGGACCAGCATTGCTATGGGAAATGCGTGTGAAGAACTAAAAAGCAAAGCATCTTATGTCACAGATACCAATAACAACGATGGCATCCAAAAAGCATGTCAGCACTTTGGCTGGATCTAAATTTGCTTTCTTATAAATAAAAAAACAAATAAAGTCGCTTATGGACCTTATTTGTTTTTTTTCTGTATATAATAGGTATCCTCTTTAAACAAAATCAAGGTTTCAGCTGATAATCGGTGTTCTAGGATGCGGCGAACATTTACAAGATCACTTTGCTCACAAAAGGCAGCAGCTTCATGGGGCATCATGCCTCCCAGCATCTTTCGTTGAATCAAGCGCGTACGAACTTGCTTCTCATCCGCTAACAAAAAAATCGAATCATCGCAAAATGGTTTTAATTTACGCCAAGGATCCTCATCCAATAATAAGTAGTTTCCTTCTAGCAGCACAATTGGAGCATACACTTCTAATTGATCATCTACGACATCATGTAAACGACGATCATATACGGGCCATTGCAATATTGCATTCTTTTTGAGCTGCTGTACATAACAAAATAAACGGTCAAAATCAAAACTTTCCGGACATCCTTTTACTTCCTTCATTGGACGCAAAACACCCTTTACATTCACATCATGGGTGAGAATATACTTTTGATAATGATGAAATCCGTCCATTCCCAACGCTTGCAATGAAGGCCCGTTTTGATCATGCGACAACTGTTCAAACAGCAACGCCATGGTAGATTTTCCTGCACCTGGAGGAGCTGCCAGAAAAATAACAACTCGCTGTTTCTGACGTTGCGCCAGATTGCGCCATTGCTGAATCAATTGATGCGCTTCTTTGATAAAATGTGCTGGATAAACAGCATGTACCTCATAACCATTTACTAAAAAATCATATTCTTTCATACTTCCCTCTATTTATGCGACAGCATTTTTTGTATATGATCAAATGATCGATCATATGCTTGCGGATTTACACGGTCTAATACATACTCAAGAAAACGTTCCAATTCTTCATTCGTATAAGTTTCTTCTAAGAAGCAATCCATTGCCATATTTACCTCATCTTGATATTGTTTTTCCACTTGATGGATCAACCATGCAAATAACCGCTCAACTGTTTTTGAATCCATACATCCACCTCATTTTTTTACATTATACCAAAAGACAATCAAAAAGCACAAATTGTAAGTGTCCAATAAAAAGACAATCAAGCAAAAAGACAAGAAAAAATGTGATCGATAGGGATCCCTTTCCGATCATCTTCCAGCTATTTTATCTGGCTTTTCATAGTGTAAAAATCATAAGCAGCGTCTTGTGAGCGCCAAATATTGAACGCTTGTTAAAAATATCCTCTTAGCTGATTTCAGCAAAGAGGATATCGATTTTTTCATAAGCGGGGATGATCTTTTCGGTATTGTTTATATATATCTGTATGACAAATACTGCAATTGCCGCTGCAGTTGTTGCTGCACCTTGACGAAGGCTTTGTTAAACGATAGATGACCACTAAAACAGCCAACAAAACAAGAACAACAATAACATCGATCATAAGCACATACTTCCAATCTGAAAAATGATGAGTGCTACAATATATGCCACTCCCGTTTGGAAAAGAACAACAGCAAGCGCCTGTTTCCAAGTACCAAGCTCTCTTTTTGTTGCGGCAAAAGCCGCTACACAAGGCATATACAGCACCGTAAAACACAAGAACGCAAAAGCAGATACTGGTGTAAATATCGTCATCAAAGCTGCGCTCAAATTTGCATCAGAAGAAGCATTGGTCAAAATGGTCAAAGTAGAAACGACACTTTCCTTTGCCGTAACTCCTGTGATCAAAGCGCTGGAAGCACGCCAGTCGCCAAACCCAACCGGTTTGAATAGAACAGACAAAGCATTGCCAATGACCGCTAGCATCGACTGCGAAGCATCTTGAACAGCGTGAAATGAAAAATCATAACTTTGCAAGAACCAGATAATGATCGTTGCTGCAAAAATGATCGTAAATGCTCGATGAAGAAAATCTTTTGCTTTTTCCCACATATGCAAAGCTACGCTCTGTGCTGAAGGAATACGATATGCTGGCAATTCCATTACAAATGGTACTGGATTTCCAGTAAATAAAGTTTTCTTTAATAACACACCACAGATGATCGCAACCAAGATTCCAAGCATGTAGACACTAAGCATGACAAGTGCAGAAGAATGCGGAAAAAAAGCTGCTGTGATCATTCCATAAATAGGTAATTTTGCACTACATGACATAAATGGTGTTAAAATGATGGTCATCTTTCGATCACGTTCGCTGCTTAAAGTACGCGTCGACATGATTGCAGGCACACTGCATCCAAATCCTATCAGCATTGGAACAAAACTCTTTCCTGATAAACCTATTCTACGTAAGGCTTTGTCCATGATATACGCAACGCGGGCCATATAACCGCTATCTTCTAATAAGCTGAGAAAGAAAAACAAAGTAACGATCAATGGAAGAAAAGAAAGCACGCTTCCAACACCAGCACAAACACCATTGATCAATAAATCATGCAGCCATGTGGATACCTGCATCTGAATCAATGTTCCATCTAACCATTGTATTCCCATATCGATCCAGCTTTCCAACAGCGTTTGCAATGTTCCGCCGATCGGCACGAAAGTCAAATAAAAAATGACAAACATAATAATCAAAAAAATAGGAATACCTAAATATCTATGAGTGAGCCAATGATCGATCCGCTGACTGCGCTGTTGTTCACGCGTTTCCTGACGTTTATAAACACATTGAGCAACAAGTTCTTCAATATAGGAATAACGCATATCCGCCATTGCAGCTTCCCGATCTGTTTCTAATCCATCTTCCATTTGTTTTACTATATGTTCAATGATCTCCCAATCACTTTCATGAATATCCAAACGTTGACGAATTAATATATCTCCTTCGACCAATCGGCTCGCAGCAAATCGTTTTGGAACATCTTGAAGCTGCGTATGATCTTCAATAATATGCATGATGGAATGAATAGCACGATGAACTTCTCCTTTGCAAAAATCAAGATTTGCCGGATGAGGATCCATCGCCGCATTTTTTACTGCATCTAACAAATCATCCAAACCATCGCGGTGAGAAGCACTGATCGGAATAATTGGCAGCTGTAAAAGCTGAGACAATTTTTTAACATCAATATGGTTTCCGCTTCGATTGACTTCATCCATCATATTCAAAGCAATCACCATTGGCCGTTCAAGTTCCATTAACTGTAAAGTAAGATAAAGATTTCGTTCAATATTAGTTGCATCAACAATGTTGATGATGACATTCGGATGTTCATTTAAAATAAAATCACGTGTAACGACCTCTTCATTTGTGTAGGGAGATAACGAATAAATTCCTGGAAGATCAACTAAAGTCATCTGCTTTTCATTACGTACATAGCCTTCTTTCTTTTCAACGGTTACACCTGGAAAATTACCCACATGCTGGTTCGAACCAGTCAAAGCATTGAACAGTGTCGTTTTACCGCAATTCTGATTTCCTGCTAACGCTATCAAAAGATCTTTCATTGTTTCTCCACCTCGATCTTATGAGCGTCTTCTTTACGTATCGTTAAGCGATACCCTCGTAAAAACAATTCCATCGGATCGCCCATAGGAGCCATTCTTTCAACTTTTATAATCGTTTTTGGTGTTAATCCCATATCCAACAGCCGATGCCGCAAGGCGCCGCTGCCGCCAACCGATATAATTTTTCCTGTTTCTCCCGGTAATAATTCATCTAAGGTATTCATTCACATTCCCCATTTCATAAAAATGTTAGCATATGCTGACAAAATAATCAATTCTTTTACACGGAATTTAGCTGTATCGATAAAAAAGAAAAGGAACTCAGCGTGCTGAATTCCTTTTTAGCGTTTTAGGCATGTTCAATATGCACTTCATATTCGCCATTAACAGCATCCACACAAATCATATCATCCTTACCGACTCCACCTTCGATGATCTTTTTAGCAATCAAAGTTTCGATATTTCGTTGGATATAACGCTTCATCGGCCGTGCTCCGTATAATGGATCTACTCCTTGCGTTGCAATCATCTGATAAACAGCATCACTCACTTTCAGCTTCATATCCCGATGTGCCAAACGCTCACTTAATTCCATCATAAATTTATGCGCGATCTTTGCTAACATATGATCATCCAATGCATTGAACACGATAATTTCATCAATACGATTGATAAACTCAGGTTTAAAATATCGTTTGACCTCGCTCATGTACTTTCCTTCACGATCCTCTTTTTCAAATGCATATTGACTGCCTAAATTGCTGGTCATGATCAATAATGTATTTTTAAAATCTACTGTCACTCCTTTTGAATCTGTGATACGTCCATCATCTAAAATTTGCAGCAACACATTAAATACATCTGGATGTGCTTTTTCCACCTCATCAAAAAGGACAATCGAATAAGGATTACGACGTACCGCCTCGGTCAATTGGCCACCTTCATCATAACCAACATATCCAGGAGGAGCACCGATCAATCGAGCCACGCTATGTTTCTCCATGTATTCGCTCATATCGATACGAACGATATGTGTTTCGCTGTCAAACAGCTGTTCTGCTAATGCTTTGGCAACCTCTGTTTTACCTACACCGGTAGGGCCTAAGAACAAGAAACTTCCAATCGGCCGGTTTTCATCCTGAATTTGCGCTTTGCTACGCAAGATTGCATCACTGACCAATTCCAATGCTTGATCTTGTCCGATAACGCGTTTTGCCAGTGCGTCCTGCAAATGTAGCAGTTTTTGACGTTCGCTTTCAACCAGACGGGTTACTTCGATGCCTGTCCATTTTGAAACGATTCGAGCAATACTTTCCTCATTAACGGTTTCTTGGATCAGTGCATCTTCTTTTTGCTTTTCTGCTTCTTTGCGAATCTGCTCTTCTAATTGCGGGATGATACCATATTGTAATTTTGCTGCTTCCTCATAACGAGCTTCATTTTGTGCTTGTTCCAACTCTAGACGGGCTTTTTCTAATCGAACTTTTGCATCTTTGCTTTCTTCTAACTGCGCTTTTTCATCTTCCCATTTTGTATAAAGTTCATCTTTTTGCGCCTGCAATTCAGCTAGTTCCTGATGAATATCTTCTCTTCGCTCAATTGCTTTTTTATCTTCTTCTTGTCTCAAAGCGGTTTCTTCGATTTGCAGTTGCATGATCTTCCGTTGCAGTTCATCCAACTCTTGCGGCATAGATTCCATTTCTACGCGCAAAGTAGCACAAGCTTCATCAACAAGATCAATAGCCTTATCAGGCAAAAAGCGATCTGTAATATAACGATTTGACAGAGTTGCAGCCGCAATAATGGCCTCATCTAAAATCTTTACGCCATGATATGATTCAAAGCGGTCTTTTAACCCACGCAAAATTGAAATTGTATCTTCAACTGTTGGCTCTTGCACCATAACTCGTTGGAAACGACGCTCTAAAGCAGCATCCTTCTCTATATATTTACGATACTCATCAAACGTTGTAGCTCCGATGCAACGCAGCTCTCCACGTGCTAACATTGGTTTCAAGAGATTCGCGGCATCCATGGAACCTTCTGTTTTTCCGGCACCGACCAAATTGTGGATCTCATCAATAAATAAGATAATACCACCATTTGCATTTTTCACTTCTTCCAATACTGCCTTTAAACGCTCTTCAAACTCTCCACGATATTTTGCTCCTGCTATCAGAGCTCCCATATCTAATTCAATCAATTTCTTTTCCTTTAAAGACTGAGGCACATCGCCTTTCATGATCCGCCAAGCAATACCTTCAACAACTGCGGTTTTACCAACTCCAGGCTCTCCGATCAAAACAGGATTATTTTTTGTTTTTCGTGATAAGATCTGGATAACTCGGCGAATTTCATCATCACGTCCGATGATCGGATCAATTTTCCCATTCTTGACATCTTCTACCAGATCACGTCCATATTTGCTTAATGCTTCAACATTATTTTCTGCATTTGGTGTATTCATCTTCATCCCACCTCTCCGTTTTAATTCTTCTTCCTTACAACACTCTTCTTTCAATTGAAATGCTTTTACCAGTAATTTTGAAATGTGTGAATGATTGAACATCAATGCAATCCACACCGAAGCAACGCTTAGATAAGTTTCTTCATGTTCCTTTGCCCATTGCTCCGCTTTTTCGAAGCTTTGAGCTACTTCCTGTGTTAATTGCGGATTGCTTTGCGATACGCGTGCTACATGTGTCATTTCATCATCAATCATAGCAAGCGCTTTTCGTTTATCTATATCTAATCGTTTGAACAACCCATCTAATACATCATCTTCAAAAATAGCTTTCAACATTTGAATCGTGTCTACGTTCGCATGCCCATACGATTTACAGATTTCTACTGCTTTCATAATCACTTGCTGCAGCTTCTCAGACATTTGTTCAAAGTTCATAACGATTCCTCCTTTAGCACTCTCTACGCTCAACTGCTAACTGTATTATAGCACAGTATTTAGCACTGTCAACACACGAGTGCTAATTTTTCTTAAGAAGACTCCTCTCCTTCTTTAGTTCTACAATTTCATTTTCAATTATTATGCAAACCATAATCTAATAATATACGATTCAAAAAATAAAACCTTTCCCTTTTTTAACAAGAAAATTCAATAACTGGGTATTGCTTCAATATGATAGCTATCTAATCTTCTTTTACGCTCGATATTATTACCTGTTTATTCTTCCAATCATCCTATCCCTATATGGATTTATAATAAATATTGATTTATTGTAGCTTTTTCAATCGAAATAATCATCACTACCGCTACCGTAAAAAAAAAGCATATGAACTCTCATATACTTTTTATTATTTTTATCTATTGCTGGTCGGGATGACAGGATTTGAACCTGCGACCCCTTCGTCCCGAACGAAGTGCACTACCAAGCTGTGCTACATCCCGATGCAACATTTATTCTATCACTTTGACAGAGAAATGCAAGTATATCTTCCGACCATGTAAAATTTTATCTCTTTTTTTCTATTATTTGTATGTAAGGGCACTCCCGCTTATTGCTCATATGAATACTGGCACAATCAAACTGATGTGATGACAGCGTTTGGATCCATTCATCAAAATAATCACTTTCTTTCCTTCCCTGTTCATGTCCTGGATATAATACCAATACCAGCAATCCTCCAGCTTTCAAAAGATCCAATGCTGCCTCAACTGCCTGTTTTGACGTCTCTACCATCGTCGTGATGGCATGATCTCCTTTCGGATAGAACCCAAAATTAAAGATTCCCATTACGATTGGTTCTTTGATATATTGCTTTGCTTGTTCATGTCCTGCAGATATGAACATCACTTTTTCAACTCCCTGTTTATTTTTCAAATATGTCTTAGCAGCTTCAATTGCAGATTCCTGGATATCAAAAGCATATACTTTCTTTATATTTGGTAAAGAAATCAGAAGTTCACAATCATTGCCTCCGCCCAAAGTAAAATCTGCAGCACTTCCCTCTAGCTGTACCTTTTTTAAAATATCATGCGCAATTTCAACCACTTTTTTCATTTTTCCACCCTTCCTTCTTTCTCTTCCTCATTATATAATGATGATATGAAAATTACTGATGATCAAGCTTTTCCATCTGCAGCGATCCGTGTCATTGAACGGCTCAACGCACATAACTACGATGCCTTTTTTGTCGGTGGTTGTGTACGTGATTTTCTCATGGATCGTCCGACACACGATTATGATATCACAACCAATGCGCTGCCGCATCAAATACAAGAGCTTTTCCATGATGTGTGTAAGGTCGTTCCAACCGGAATCAAACATGGCACGCTGACTCTGTGGATGGATGACCTGCCCATTGAAGTTACAACTTATCGTATTGAAAAAGACTATATTGATCATCGCACACCAACCAAGATAGAATTCATCGATGACCTGATCTTAGATCTATCCCGTCGTGATTTTACAATCAATGCAATAGCAATGCATCCTTCTTTAGGTATCATCGATCCTTTTCAAGGGCAGACAGATCTAAAAGCAAAAGTTATTCGTTGTGTTGGAGAACCAAAAGAACGTTTAGAAGAAGATGCTCTTCGCATTTTACGGGCTCTCCGCTTCTCAGCAACTCTTCGTTTTTCTCTGGATCATGCGCTCTTTTCTGCAATACAGGAACTAGCGCCTTTATTAAATTTCCTTTCAAAAGAACGTATCCGTGACGAAGTGAATCGAATCCTTGAAAGCGATCAGACGCATTTACTGCGATTTCTTCAAGAACTTCAGTTACTCCCCTATCTTTTTCCCTCTCTTTTGCCTTTGATCCATTTAAAACAGGAAACCCCATGGCATCTTTTCGACGTGTTTACTCATACTGATATCGCCTTAGATCACAGTCTGCACGCACCGCTCGTGCAACGGCTTGCACTGATCTATCATGATTGCGGAAAAGCATTAGCAAAAACATTTGATGACGATGGTATCGCTCACTTCAAAGGACATGCCGATCTTTCAGCTCAGATTGCCAAAAAAGAACTGACGGTGCTACGTTATGATAAAAAGACTGTCGAAACGGTGACTACATTGATCCGCTATCATGATACTTATGTCGAACCAACAACAACCGATGTTCGCATCTTTCTTAGCAAGATCAATTTCGATTATTCGCTTGCTGAGCAGATCTTATCTGTTCAATATGCCGACAATTGTGCAAAAAATCCAGAAAAGGCAATCGAGAAAAATAAAAACATTGAAATCGTCTGGCAGCTGATGCAGCAGATGAAAGCAGCGCATGTTCGGTTAACCATGAAAGAATTAGCTGTTAACGGCCATGATTTGTTAGCCAGCAATCTAAAAGGCAAACAAATCAAAGAAGCGCTAGATGCTGCTTATGAATATGCAATCCGATACCCGCAGGAAAACACAAAAGAAAAACTGTTGTCTTACATACAGCGGCAGTTCAGCTGATAAAAATCTTTTTAGTTGTTTTTAAATTATTCTTAAAATCTAAAATTGCATGCATAATTTAAAATATTTATGCTGAAAATGGCCAGCACCCGATGCTTGCCATTTTTTACATCATTTGAACTCATTTATCTTCATTCGTTTAACAAGATCTTTTGATAGCTCATTGCCAATTTTTATTCTTGAAGCACCTGTTCATATACAGACCTTAAACGTTTTCCAATTTCAACGATATCTCGTTCTTTTGCGCATCGTCTCCCTGCTTGTCCTAGATGAGGCAAACGATCATCTAGAAATGATTGCAATAACTGCATCATTTCCTTTTGATTGCTTCCTTTATAACAATGAACCCCGTGTACCAGCCACGGATGATACACACCGATATCGCGTACAAAAACTTGCTGTCCGCTCGCCAACGCTTCTAGTACAACGATCCCTTCTGTTTCTTCATGACTTGGAAAATAGAAAGCATTGCTTCCACACAAAGCACCTTTTAACAAATCACCTTCTACATATCCGGGAAATGTAACATTCGGCAAAGGATGATGAACAAGCTGTCTGATTTTCCTTGGTGTTAGCATACCTGTACCACTTCCGAACCAAATAAAATGGACGTTAGGCATTGCTTTTGCGGTCTCCACGAAATCAAAGATCCCTTTTCTTTCAAAAAGGAAACCGACACTGATGACTACTTGATCTCCTTTAGATAAATGATAGGTTTTACGGAATAATTGCGCTTTTGTTTCATCATGACAAAACTGTTCTGTATCGATTCCGTTGCTGACCACATGAATCGGTTGCTTTAATCCATAACTCATCAACAATCCTTTTGCATATTCGCTTGGTGTGATCAGATGGTCTCCTAGGCGATACATCTGGCAGATCCTTTGATAAAACAAAGGCGCCAGTGCATTGCTGAAGCGAAACGAATGCTGAAAGTCTTCTTTCGTGCTGTGTGCATGCATGATCACCTTTTTCCCATGTGCATGGGCCCATTTTGCGATTGCTTTGCTTTTAGGTCCGATCGTATTGATATGAGCAATATCAAAATCATCTTGGAAAGATAATGTATAATCAATACCTTGTGACTGCAAGGCAGCAATCTGATGTTTCATTGCCCGCCCAATACCAGAACGCCTGATCCAATTCTCATTTTCAAAATACAATAATACTTTCATCGTTCTTCTCCTTTTGCTTGATCATAACAAAAAGAACTTAATAAACGATTGTATAAAAACGAAAGAAATACTAAAGAAAAAGATGATTTTCGAAAAAATCATCCTGTACTGCCAAAACCGCCAACGCGCCGCCTATCTGTTTCATCTTCCTCCGTAATACCAAAAGGAAGAAAAACTCCTTGTATAAAAGCAGTCCCTTTTTTTAACTGAACAGTTTCTTTCTTTAAAGAGTGATTGGTGATCTGAATGAGGATGTGTCCTTCATTTTCTGCATGATAATAATCAGCATCGATCACGCCTACCGTATTATCTAGCTGTAATTGGTATTTGGTGCCTAAAGAGCTTCGCGGATACAAAGTCAGCACCCATCCCGATTCCATCTTGCAGCGGATTCCGCTAGGTATCCGAATGCTTTCTTCAAATCTTAATGTCAGATCCATCGGCAAATAGAAATCATAGCCTGCAGAGCCTTTTGTCGCTCTTTTTGGAAATCTGATATCTTCATACAGCTCTTTGTCTGCGGAAAACCCATTTGCTTGCAAATCTGCAAGAAATTGCTTTTTTGATACTTTTTCAAATAATGCTATACGCTGCATTGATTATCTCCCTTTTATCTTTTTGTGCACTTATTGTATCAAATATTGTTTTTGTTCACAATGCTCCTTTCATGGAATGCTATCTTTTTTTGAAGAGCTATGATACAATCGTAGCAGAAAAAAGGAGGATGTTTATGATTCGAATGATCATCACTGATTTAGACGGAACATTGCTGCATGATGATAAGTCAATGCCTATTGATACCTTTTCCATGATCCACCAATTAAGAGAGCGGAATATTCATTTTGTTGCAGCAAGCGGAAGGCAGTATGCTTCATTAAAAGAAAGTTTTCAATCGTATGCTGCTGACATGTATTTTATCGCTGAAAATGGTTCGGTCATTGCAGACGGCAATACAGACACGATCTTAAAGACACATCCCTTACCGATTAAAGACGTACATAAGTTAATTCAAATGGCCCGTTCAATACCGGATACCCATGTAATTGCATGCGGACCAGAAAAAGCATATTATGAGTCAGACGACTCGATGCTTCTTCAAAACATCGCCCCTTATTATCATAGTCGTCAGCGAATCAATGATCTAACCTCCTTGCAAGAAGACATCGTAAAGCTTGCCATATTAAATATTCATGGGACCGCAAAATTTGTTTATCCTTCTTTTGCCTCATTCAGCCAGCAATTTAATTTAGCTGTATCTGCGTTTGAATGGATGGATATCATGATGCCGAATGTCCATAAAGGTTTAGGCGTCCGTCACTTGCAGCAACTGCTGAACATCAGTAAGGATGAAACGATGGCTTTCGGTGATTTTATGAATGATTATGAATTATTGCAGGAAGCATCACATAGCTATGCTATGAAAAATGCAATTCCAGAAATCAAACAGATAGCAGCTCATGTAACCAATGATACAAATGAAGAAGATGGTGTGATCAAAACAATCAAAACTGTTCTTTCCTTATGATCAAAGCAAACAAAAAACAGCAGTGGCTTTTATTTAGTCCACTGCTGATTTCATTTCTCCTTCGCTGATCTGCTCAATGCGCTTCACTATCTTACGAGCAGATGTCTGTGCTTCATTCATTGCAGTCAAAGATTGGTTCAAAGAATTTGCACTTTTTTCCAGCCGCTGGATCAATCGCTTTGCATCAGCTAAAAGTGCGATCACTTCATTTTCTAGTTCTTTGGCATGTTCGCTTCTTCGTACATCTTTTGTCGCGTATACCATGGTGAACACGACACCGATCAATGTCGTCGGCGAAGTAATCAGCACATGATGCTGAAATGCATATTCTAATAAATCACTGCAATCTGCACATATGTAGGCATAAATTGCCTCACTTGGAACAAACATCACCGCTTGTTCGCTCGTCTGTGCCGTTATGTACTTTTGAGCAATATCGTTGATGTGTTTTTTTATGCTTGTCTTAAACAAAGAAACATATCGTGTCAATGATTCAGCTTCTCCTTCTTTTTCAATGATCTGCTGGTAATTCTCCATCGGAAATTTTGAATCAATACATAAGATCTGTCCGCTTCCTGGAACATGCAAAATATAATCAGCAATCATTCCGTTATCCAGCTTATGCTGTTTTTCATAGACTTCCCTGCAATCACCCGCATAAAGTTCTAATAACATACCTAGTTGATATTCGCCCCAATTTCCGCGTGTTTTTTTATTGACCATGATCTGATTCATAGCAAATACCTGTTTTTGAATTTGGCTGATGGATGCTGCAGATGATGATGTATCTTTATTCAATTGCGTCAATTCACGAAATAAAAGCTGAAACTGGTGATTGATCGCGTCAATGGAAGTTGCTGCTTGTTGTGATTTCATCAATAAATTTTGATCTGTATTTTGTGATAACGTGAGTTGCTGCCGCAACAGATCTATTTCTTTTTGTTTTTGAGACAACGTTGCTTCTTCTTGAACCGAACGGCGGTGGAGTTCAAAAAACAACAATAAAAAGCCGATCACCATTCCGATTCCTAACAAGATTAAAACGATCACTTCCATCGGATTGCTCCTCATTATTTATTCTGCAGGATCGTCTGCTTCAGTTCTTCTTTTGCTTGATCAAGCAGCTTAGGATCTTCTAACAAGCGAAGTGCAACTAAAGCAAGCGCAATGCCGCCATCATGCAACGCCTGCCTGCCTTCTGCTGAGATCGTTGCATCTGCCATCTCTTTTGAATGACCATTTACACATGGATCAGCAATCTTGATATACCCATGTAATGATGGACATACATAGCTCACTGCACCAATATCACTAGAGCCAGAAGGAACTTCATCTACTGGAAGCACATCAGTTCGTCCTGCTTGTTGATAAGCTTCTTTCAACAAATCACAAAGTGTATAATTGATCACATTATCTTCATATGGACATTCGAACACACTCATCTGATACGTGCAGCCTGTTGCTGCGCAAGCCCCTGCTACACATTCTTTTGCGCGCTCGCAGAGTTCTTTCACATAACTCATCGTCTCGCCGCGGAAATAGTACTCCATTGATGCATATGCAGGAATGACATTTGCAGCTTCTCCGCCATTTCGAATGATTCCGTGGATATATGTATTTGGCTTTGCATACTGACGTAACAAACTGATGCTTGTATAACTGAGGACTGCCGCATCTAATGCCGAACGACCATTTTGTGGCTGGCAGCCATGGGCGTTTTTTCCAAAAAATTCAAATTTCAATGGATTTAATGCCACTGTACGTCCACCCAAACGATCTTCAGTAGAAGGATGAATCATCATAGCAACATCAACATCATCAAAAACATGTGCCTTTACCATTGTTACTTTTCCGCCAAAATTTTCTTCAGCCGGTGTTCCAATCACTCGAATTTCTCCGCCATATGTATCAATCACTTCTTTTAACGCAGCTCCTGCCGCAATAGAGATAGCCGCAATCAAATTGTGCCCGCATCCATGACCAACTTCCGGCAATGCATCATATTCACAAAGAAAAGCAATCACCGGTCCTGTCTTTGAGGAGCGATAAATTCCTTGAAAGCCCGTAGGACATATATAAGCAGTTGTTGTATCAAATCCTAATTGATCTAATGCTTTACTTAATAAATCCATCGTCTGAAACTCTTCATTTCCTATTTCTGGATGATCATACATTTCTTTGACCAGACGCATATATTCATCTAAGTGTTTTTCTACATGCTGTGTGATTATTTCTTTCATCCTGATTTCCTCCAATGCTCTGTTTGCTTGCAAAAAGCCTTTCTTTCGAAAGGCTCTTATCTTACTCCATATTCTGCATAATACGCATCAATGCGTGTTTTCAATTCATCATCTATAATGATCTTTCCATTATATGGTTGATTATATAGACATTCGATTACTTCAGGCATGTTGACAATCGCTGCTGTCTCAAATCCATACAGATCTTTAATCTCAGCTAATGCCGTTTTCTCGCCGCCTTTTCCTTTTTCATTACGGTTCAAGGAAACAATCAAACCTTTTATTTCCACATCTGCCTGTGCTTTTAATATCGGATATGTTTCTTCAATTGATTTTCCAGAAGTTGTTACATCTTCAATGATCACAACACGATCCCCATCTTTCAGCTTTGATCCAAGCAAGATGCCTGTATCACCGTGATCCTTTACTTCTTTACGATTTGAACAATAGCGAATATCTTTTCCATATAATTCGCTGATTGCCATCGTCGTTGCAACGGTCAAAGGAATTCCTTTATATGCTGGTCCAAACAACACATCAAAATCTAATCCATAGTTATCATAGATTGCTTTTGCATAATATTCCCCAAGCTTGCGAAGCTGTGTTCCTGTCACATAAGCCCCTGCATTCATGAAAAAGGGTGATTTTCGACCACTTTTTAATGTGAAGTCACCGAACTTCAATACTTC
>CASFOT010000114.1 GCA_949296305.1 uncultured Erysipelotrichaceae bacterium | reverse complement strand
GGCAAAGACTGTTTGATGCGAGACTCCCAATCGCTGATGATATTCCTATTTGGTGCTAGGATCAAAGCTCTGAAGAATGGATTCTCTCTTGCAAAGATACGCATATCTTCTTCAACAATTCGTGATTTACCGCTTGCAGTAGGAAAAACAGCTAAAAAACTTTTTATCCCTTTTCTTCTTTGCTCTTGGATATCTTCAAGCGTCAGTTTTTGATGTTCATAAAGGGCTACTTCACGATCCACTAATAATCCGTTTCCTAAAAAATCATCAATATGATCACCAAAATACATCCGTATATCATCTTCGATGCGGTCAGTGTAAAGACAATCCTCTGTCGAAAAACGATATAATTTTATTCCCCATGCAGCACAAGCATTTTGTTTATCTAATTGATGCCGGTACCGTTCTTTTCCTATGATCTGAGGATGATGATAATAGATCCCGTTTTCTTCTACAGCTACTCCTCCATCTGCTTTTTGAATATAATAATCTAGGAAATAATGATTTCCCTGATCATCACTGACTCCATACTCTTTAAATAAATATTGCAGTGCACCTATTCCGTAAACGTTCGCAAAACACTTTTCAAATAGAAACTCTAATGGTGATGCTTCTGCACTGTCTTCTCGGTTCACTTTTAATTGTTTGATTTCAAATCCATTCCAATCATTCAGATGACCTAAATAAGATTGTATCTGCTCTTGATCCTCTATCAAAAAACGGAAAACTCGTTGATATTGATGCACATAACTATTTTGCTTATCTGTGATCATTGAATATGGAAAGATTTCATTTTCACTTTCCAGCTCACAAATCCCATCATCCAGGATGATTACCGTTCCTTCTTTTACATAGAAAATGCTTCTTCCGCCGTTTGGATAATATACTATTTCTTTTTCAATATAAGATTCATCCATTTTTCTTCATCCCGTCCTGGTCTAACATCCGTTGTGATCCAAAAATCCTCTACAGAGAAACATGGTAAGTCCGTCTGTAACTGTTCTAGCTTACTTTCATCAAAGTCAATAAAATATCTTCCGTTGCGAACTCCCTCAAAACGTCCATATTTAAAAGAAGTATAGATCAAGCCATCTGCTTTTAAAGCTGCCAGCATTTTTCGTAATACATCCAACAATGCATCATATGAAAGATGCAAGATGGAAGAACACGCCCAGATTGCATCATATTTATCTTTATCAGAGAGCTCGTCAAACAGCATATGCTTCACGTTGATGCCTGTTAGCTCACTTGCCCATTTGCACATTTCTTTTGATCCATCAATCGCCTCTACAGTAAATCCATGTTCTAAAAAATATTTTGAATCCCTGCCTGAACCACAACCAAAATCTAAAATGTATGCTCCTGCATTTAATTTAGATAAAAAATGATCTTGCATCTTTGTAAAGTCGACATCTACTGTACTATTCACGAATTGCTCAGCATGATCATCATAATATTGTAATGTCATATCCTTTTCCATATCATTCATCACCTTCTAAAACAATGGAATATCTATTGATTTGCTTTAAAACTGTAAATCTATTTCATAAAAAGAATGTATTCCTATAAGCAAAATTATTTATTATCAACTTTTCTCTATTTTACCACATACATGCATCAAAATTTTTATTCATTAAAAAGTATTTTCTATTTGATCTAACATTAAAGCTCCAACATCCCATGTTATCCAGTATGATTTGCCAAAATATCTACCAATTCTTCCCTCTTGCTTTATCGTAATTGCCAACTTACGATATTTAACATTATTATGTAATTAGAAAATAGCATATCAGTTTACTATATAGTTCCAATAATTCGAGGTGGGTGACAAGAATGAAGCGATTATTAAGAAAAAGGAAGTGCATTACTTTCATTTGTATCACGGCATGAGCATGACCTCATGCCTTGTTTCAAATACACACAACCAACCATTATAATAACAATGATGGATGATCTTTAACTTCTCTATTGTTTTGATAAGAGGTGACTTTTATGAAAAATAAGATATTTATATTTTCTGTTCTTTTTCTATTGATCCTATCTGGTTGTTCGAATACTGACAAAGTTGACCCTGATGAATATATCAAAGAGTCCTATCCAAATGGTGAACAGTTGGCCATGACGGAAACAGATGATCAACAAGTAAGATTGATCAGGTATAATGATCAATATGAACTGGTTGTTTTTTTTAAAGATGGCGAATCCTATCAATTTCAAACCAGTCAGGTTACTAAAAAACCATATGCGCAACATTATCTTAAAAACAACGATGACGTTTATATCACTTTATTCATCGATAATACGCTGATTAACGCAGATTCTTTTACATTAGAAGTAAAGTCTACCGATACAGATAGCGTCATCTTACATTCAAACAATCTGCAAAAGCTGGATCCTTACATTGTAAAAGCTTATCATTTAGATAAAGAATATAGCACGATGGAACCAATCACCTTATATGATGAAAATGGTGAAGTGATTCCAACAGAACTGATCATAAAAGATGATGAAAGTAATTATATTAGTAATAATCAAAACTGACATTTAAAATATATCGTTTTAGAAT
The DNA here is from genome assembly GCA_949296305.1 of uncultured Erysipelotrichaceae bacterium. GTDB lineage: Bacteria > Bacillota_I > Bacilli_A > Erysipelotrichales > Erysipelotrichaceae > Merdibacter. The sequence continues at coordinate 374 of CASFOT010000114.1, read as the reverse complement.
TTTCGTTTCAAACGATATTCCTTTACCTTGGTTATGAAAGCATGGCAGGAAGGGCAACGGACCCCATGATTGACGGTAGAAAGCTCAATGAAATGAATACCATGAGAGAAAAAATCACGATGAATGATGAAATCAGAATCTTTCAATTTAGAGAATAACATCATATAATGGCACTAGGCAAAAGCTCCTTTCTTTTAGATGATTTAAAACCAAACAAATCATACAAAGAAAGGTTTGAGAATGTAGAAAAAGATGTGTAAATAGTTGAAAACAGGTAAGAATGAAGATGAATAAACAATCTTATCAGGAGGAATTCGACATGAACACATCTTTTATTTCGACACAACAGATCAAGGATCTGATCAATGAACAAA
>CASFOT010000113.1 GCA_949296305.1 uncultured Erysipelotrichaceae bacterium | reverse complement strand
ATCCTTGCTCAAAGAATCTCTTCAATTGATATTGATAGAAAAAGAAATCCGTTTATTTTTTTCTCTTTCGCATGATCAGGATACCGCCGACAGCCAGACAGGCAACGACTAGGACAGCGATCCATAATGTGCTTTGGTTTTGTGTGCCTGTATCGATCACTGGATCGTTTGGTTCTGCAAGGATCGTAAAGGTCGTCTCTGCGCTGCCATGATCATAAACGAATGTAAGCGTATGAGTGCCTGGTTCCAGTGTCTGCAGAAAAGATGCTCGCAAAGTTAAGATCGTGCTGCCGCTTTCGATCTCATAAGCTTCTTCAAAGAGAAGCTCACCATCGACCTGAATGGCTTGCAAACGCTGAGCGGCACCATTCGCCGTGATCGTCAGGTTGAGCGTACTGCCTTTTTGCCATGTTGCGTCTGCGCCTTGGATGATCTGATAATCACCGAGGCTTTGATAAAGTTCCTCGATCTTCTGCAGGCTCTGTGCAGAAAGCATCTCTTTTTCATGCGTGCTCCATGCATCGATGGTTTCTTTGATCTGTTCGATCTGTTCCACTCGATCAAGATCATCCGGCCAAACGGATGATGGCAGCTGCAAGATCGTTTCTTCGACCGTCTGCACTTTTTCGATCTGAGCGAGCAGATCAGCCGCTTGCTGCAGGCGTTCTTCTAATGTTTTTGTTTCTTCAGCGGTATAGTTGCTGCCATAGGTTTCCAAAGCAGCTTCGATCGCTTCTTTTGCAGCGAGGAGGTCTGTTTGATCCTGCAAGGCCACATTTTCTGCATCGAGCGTCTGCACCTTGATGATCGTTTCACTGTTCATCGCTTGTTTTGCAGCTTCGATCTGCGTTAACAATGTCTGTGCTTCCTCGATCATCTGTTGGGTCGTTTCATTTTCTGATGAAGTGTTGAATGCGCCTGCTGCCAGATCGTTTACCTGTTCGATATACGATTCAACAGAACTTTGATCTGCCGAAGTTACATTTTCTTTCGTGATCCCGCCTAATTGCGCTTTTAATGAAGCGAGCGGTTTCATCGTGATGCTGCAAACCGTCGTATTTCCGGCAAGGTCTTTCGCAACGATCGTATAGGTAGTTTCCTGGTTACCTTCTAATAAGAAATCAGCGGATCGGGGAATGCCGTTGACCGTCACTTCCTGTAAGTTTTCTTCTTGGATCGTCACATGCTGTGTCGTATAATAGGTCATTCCATCTTCGATGCCGGTGATGATCGGTGCGCTCACATCTGCAATTCCTTTTACCGTGATCGTCGTATCTGTTTGTACGGTAAAGACATAGCTTCCATCGGCTTGGCTTTGCAGTTCTTCACCATTGACATAGACGGCATAAGCGTCCAGTTTGGAGTAGCCAGGCCAAAGTTCGATATCAAAATGATATTCTTCGCCATAGCGCAGCTTGGATGCATCATCGCTGTGCAGGGTATAGCCCTCGCCTTGGCGGTGATCGATCGCATAGCAGCGATCCTGCTGATCAAAGTCAGCAGTATAGAGCATGGACTGCTGTACTGCATTAACAACCGGAGACCAGCCGATAAATTCATAGACATATTCTGATGTCGATGCTTTTTCTCCATCTGCATGGGAAGGGATCTCTCCATACGCAATGTATTCACGCTCATCGATTTTGCCATCCCCGTCTGTATCCCAGGCAATTTCATAATCGATCGGATTGCCGTATGGCTGAGCACCTGTATATTGTGCTCCGAGATCTACATGGATCGTGCCTTCGTTTTGGATAATGACGGATGCAGGCACTTCCCATGCAGTACCTTCTTTTACTTCTAACAAATAATCTTTTGGAATGATAAATGAAGTGCCGCTCGTCAGCTGTCCGCCATAGACCTGACCGCTTTGTCCTTCAAAAAGGATGCCATGCCATTGTTCTTTCTGACTTTGATCGCTGATCGAAGAAGCAAAGATCACGGCATCGCCATCTTCACTTGTCCCAAACTGTGTCAGGGCTTTTGAAGCATCGCTGCCATCACCGATACCGGCACCATAAACACTGTCTGCGTGGATCCATCCGCCGCTGATCAAGATCTGACCGCCGATGCCTTCATTTCCGCTGCCGATCCCGGCACCGTATTCAGAATATGCATATATCGTTCCACCGCTGATCACGATCGTTCCAGCACCTTGTTGATAACTGCCGCCGATGCCGGCATCGTAAGGCGCCATATCGCTCACTTGCAGAGCACCCATCGCATCGCCCTTGGATTGTGCATAAATGCTCAGCTGGTTGCCTTGGGATGCTTCGATACCGCCTTGTACGTTGATATTGGATCCATCCTGCAGGATCAGATGAACATCTCCATCGATCACCAGACGATGATCGATCACTTGTTCGCCTTTGAGCAGATACCAGCCGCTGTCGATGATCGTGTCTTCGCCAAACAAGACCATCGGATCTTGGCATTGCTTAATCTGTCCTTGTTCATCGATATAAGAAAAATTCCCTTCATATTTCAACGGATGATTCTCTGGTTTGCTGCCTTCATAAACAGAAGACAGACCTAGATAGACCGTTCCGTTATTGATGATCGTTCCTTCATTCAGCACATTCCCGTTCAACCGCAGCGTTGCTTCTTCAGCTACGATCAATTCACTGTCTGTTGAAACTTCGATATTTTTACCAGAAGGAACGTTCAGGTCTTGTTCAAGAGTATAAGAACCGTATACCTTACCTTCTTTTCCTTCAAAGACCAATCCGTTCCATTGACCGCTGTCCTCTTTCAGTGCACCACTGATCGTTCCATCTAACTGGATCAGCCCGCCATCCAGCGTCAAAGAATCTGCATTCAGCTGAAAACCGGAAAGAGAAGAGTATAGCGTTCCGCCGGTCATGTACAGATCACTGTTACCAAAAGTAACATTTTTTTCATAGATCTCTACTGTTCCGCTTTGGATCATCACCGAATCATTTGAAAAAATAGACACGGATGAGGATGCATCATATGGATCACTGCGCAGACGTACATCCGCTCCATCGACGATCAGCGTGCCGGCACCGTCTACGACCGATACATACGAAGCGCGCTGATCGATCGTTCCGCCGTTCAAAGATACGCTGCTTTCTTTTCCGATCGAAAGCTTATGATAAAATAATGATTCGTTGCATGTAAGCGATCCATCTCCCTCAATGATCAATGATGCTTGATCACCAACGACGATATTGGTCGCATGCACACCGTCCCATCCGGTTCCCAATCGATTGACATTCGATAAATGAATGGTCGCATGTGCGCCATTTCGGATCGTCAACGGGGATCTGCCGTCACTGTTGATGACCACCTGGTCCAGCGTGATCTCGGCATCATTGCTTTCTACCGTGATCGTATGATCCGTCGATACCGCATTACCGATGATCGTATATGCGCCTTCATACGGCTGCAAGCTTCCTTCATCGATCTGATAGCCATCTTGTTTGATAACGATATTTCCTTGTGTCAGATCCAGCACGATCGTTTCTTCTTTTGCGAAAACGGTTGTCGGCATCAAAGAAAAGACAAGCAAGATCGCCAAACACCATTTCCAGATCATATCGGATCTTTGTTTCAATTGTTTCATGTTTGATTACCAATTCCTCCTGCAAACCATTACAGGAAAGTTTCCTTTCTTTTTTACGTTCTCGATTGTAACACAGTTCTTCTTTTTTTTCATAAAAAAGCCTCTTTATCCATACGATAAAGAGGGCCGTGATTTCAAAACGAATATACTTGATTTTCATCGACGATGTGATCCATTGCTTGATCATGAGGCTGTGCATCGATCGGATCTGTTTTCTGACAGGAAAATGCTATGCCGATCCGCAAGGCATTGCTCTTCGCCAAGTAACGGTCATAATATCCCATGCCATGGCCTAAACGATTGCCTTTTGCATCATAAGCGACCATCGGCACAAGGATCGCTTCGATCAAGGATGGATCGACGATTTCATGAACTTCTGGTTCTAAGATGCCGTAAGCATTTTCTTTCATGCGGCTGTCACCGTATAACCGGCACAGATCCATTTCGCCATTTGCTCTGCATACCGGCACATAGACATTCTTTTCTTTTAACAAAGGCAGTAACAGAAAAGAAAGGTCGGCCTCATCTTCACTTGCCATATAAAGGGCAATGTGCCGGGCA
>CASFOT010000112.1 GCA_949296305.1 uncultured Erysipelotrichaceae bacterium | reverse complement strand
GGAGAAGCGATATAAACGATATCGATCGCCGGATCATCCAGCATCTCATCCAGATCTGTATAAATGGATGGTATATGAAATTTTTGCGCCAAAGCAAGTGCATGTTCTTTTTTGCGTGTATACATGGCAATACACTGAATTTTTTCATTCGCTTTAACGGCACTTAAAAATGAATCTACGATGACATTCGTACCGATCGTAGCAACTGTTAACATGATGGTTCCTCCTTTACCAACTGGTTCTTTCATCAATATAGCACAGTTCATGTATTTTCGAAACGAAGTCTTTTCTATACAGAGCGAATCAGCTCTGATATAATTGACTTAGAAACAAGTTTTTATTAGACGCGACCATACATGAATTTATAATCGATCGATCAAGATATCAGATAAATCTGTTTTTCAAGAAAGATCATTGCTTGAACAAAGAAGAGGTGTTGGCTATGAGCAAAAAAGTGATCATTACGATTTCACGACAATACGGAAGCGGAGGGAAGATGATTGGGGAGAAGCTCGCAAAAGCTTTAGGCATTCAATGTTATGATAAAGTGTTCTTAGAACAGATATCAAAAAAATTAGGAGTATCGGGTGCTTTTTTCCGTGATGAAAATCGCGGAGAGAACGGTCTTTATGCAGTGGGCGGACATACGGCTTTATCCAGAGTAACCTCGTTAACAGTAAATAACGAAGTATATGAAACGGCAGCGAAATTGATCAAGGAGATCGCTGAAAAAGAAAGCGCGGTCATTGTTGGCCGGTGTGCAGATTATGTATTGAAAGATCATGACAATGTGCTTTCTTTGTTTATTTATGCTGAAAAGCCTGAACGGATGAAACGCGGGATCGAATTATATCATCTGAGCCCGGATAAGGTAGAAGAGACCATGATGCGTTTTGATCGTAAGCGAGCAAATTTTTATGAATTTTACACAGATCGAAAATGGGGCGCTGTCTCTAATTATTCGATGATGGTGAACACGACGCGTGTAGGTGTCGATCAATGTGTGAATTATTTAACGGCAATCGTAAAGGAAATGCAGAAAGAAGAAGCATAACAAAATTTCACATACTCTGATGACAAATTTCGTTCGACACAGTGTTATAGTGAAGACATCGAAAGGATGATGACAATGAAATCAAAATGGACCCTCAAGCATAATAAAAATCATTGTACGATCGTGAATGAAGGAGGGAAAAATATCGGTTATCAGCCGAATGCAGGCGTACAGATCATGGAGGCAGATGGATATGGCTTCAAGGATCTCAATGGAAGCGGCCGTCTGGATGCTTTTGAAGATTGGCGTCTTTCGATGAAAGTGCGCATCTTCGATTTTTGTGATCGATTTAACATTCATCAATCACAAGATGAAATTGTATATCAAAATGGGCGGGCTGCACTGCCTAGAGAAGTCGTTGAAGGGTTAAAACACAACCGTTATGTTGATGAAACGATCCAACAGGAACCTGCAGAAGATCTTGCTTTCCTCAATGAGAATCGTCTGCTGGTCGCTTTGATCTTGATCTTGGATGAAGGAAATCAGGATTATGTGATCCAGCTGATGATCGAAAGTGCACAGGCAGGACTTTTGAATAGTGTCATCTATACGATTGCCAATGCATTTCATCAATTTAATCTTCGCTCCGTTTCATGACATAAAAAACCTTGCATCCCAGGATGCAAGGTCATTTTTATAGTGGCAGCTGGATCAGCTGTCCAAGAGAGAAGGAATAGATCCATGCTTGGATCACATGCTTCGGATAAAGGGTCTGCATTGCTTCCGCATAGGTTCTCAGCTGCAAGGCATATTGGTCGATCAGCTGATGAGGTGTATCGACCCGATCGCTCTTGTAGTCGAGAACGATGATTTCTTGTTCATTCATGGCAAAAAAATCAATGTAGCCATATAGCAAGTGTTCTTTCACATAAACGCTGTATGGCAGTTCATGATGCACGTGAGGATAATGATGCCATTGTTGATATTGAGGATTATTTCCTAATGCGAGCAGTTGCTGCAGATCCCAAGGCTGCATCTTTTCTTTTGCATTTTGAAAGCATTGTTCGATCATTGCTGGTTGAAATGGCGGTGTGAGCGAAGCAACAACCGCGTGCAGCAAAGTTCCTCGTTTGGCTCCTTGCGTGTCTTCTGTCGGTCTGAAAGAAGGAAAGCCAGGTTTTTGTTTGCGGGCAGAAGCACTTACAGCATCGATAAAGTGAGCGCTTTTTTGATAATGTCTGCATGGCTGAACCGCTGTTTTCTTGCTTTGATAAGGTGTAAGGCCAAACGGCTCACGAACAGTGATCGTTTGAAACAATGGTGATGCAGTGCCGGCAAAGGCATGCAGCAGCCATCCTGTATAACCGCAGCGGGAAAATACGGCTGCACTGGATAATGGGTAGTGATAACGGTCGAGCGAGCGCACACAGTCAACGATGTACATTTCGTTTTGAGCTCGGGTCGTCGCAACATAAAGGATGCGCATCTCTTCTTCTAGCTGCTCTTTGTCCTTTTTGTGTTGGATCGCGATACGGCTGCAAGTGGAACGCTGAATGCGCTGTTCGTCCATATAGCGGATACCGATGCCCATATCTGCATCGAATAAGAATGGAGAGCGGAAGTCCAAGGCATCTTGAGAATCTGTGGACCAAAGGAAAACGATCGGGAACTGAAGACCTTTGGATTGATGGATGCTCATGACCCGGATGACATCTTCATCCGGAGAGATCGGATTCGCTTCTGCACTTTGAGCATCTTGTATGGAGTCGATATAGTCGATGAAAGCATGCAGATCGCTGCTATGCTCGTTCTCGAACTGTACGGCTTGTTGATAGAGCAAGTCCAAGTTGGTCTTTTCTTGTAATGAAGTAGCATTGGCATAATAATCATTTTGAGCATAGATCGCATTCAATAATGCATGCAGAGGCAGAGCTTTATTGGCAAGCAGCTCCTGCATCTGCTGAAAACCGAAGAATGGCTGTCGGGAAAAATATTGATAGAAAGATTCTGATTTCTCTCGATTGATCTGTGCGAGTGCCAATGTGTTTTCATCGACATCGAATAAAGGAGACAAGAGCACAGCGCTGCATGCGAGATCGTCAGCAGGATCACGCAGGAAACGAAGCATCGATAAGATGAGCTCTACAGCACTGGATTGGTAGAAACCGTGTTTGATCTCGATGAAATAAGGCAGCTGCAGTCGATCAAATGCTGTGCGCAGATCATCTTTGGAGTGGTTGCTGCGGACGAGTACGACAAAATCTTTCCAAGGGATGCCGCGTTCAGCCTGCATTTGTTTGATCTGGGCGGCGATCCATAAAGCTTTGATCTGGTTTCGCCCCATGTTCTTGAATGTTTCATCCATTTTTAGATCATCCAGCAGCAACGCATGGAATTGAACGGGAACTTGTACTTCTTGCTGCCAAGGACCGCCGATGGATACATGGTCTGCTTCACGGTATGCACTGGAGAAGCAAGACAGGTTCATCAGTTTTTCATAGAAGACATTATTAAATTCGACTAGTGTTTCACTGGAGCGATAGTTGTTAGAAAGATAGATGATTGCATCTTGCTGTTTGGGATGATCGATATAAGATTGCATGATCTGTGGCCGCGCATGCCGGAAACCATAGATAGATTGTTTGATGTCACCGACACGAAAGACATTGTTTTCTCTTGCAATCAAAGAGATGATCGCATCTTGGATGTCATTGGTATCTTGAAATTCGTCAACCATGATGATGGAAAAACGATCTTGGTATTCTTTAGCGATCGCTTTGTCATCCGCCTGTAAGATTGCTAAAGCGAAATGCTCCATATCATCAAAGTCGATCATCATTGCTTCATGTTTCAGCCGCTGATATTCTTTTAGATATGTGCGTGTGCATTCGATCAGCTGATGAACAAATGGATATGAATCTTTCATGTCTTGAAGAAGCGTGCGTTCATCATAGAGGATTGCAGCAAGTGCATCTTCACTATCGGTCACTTCTGCTTTTTCATGGGCAAAACGCGGATCTTCTTTGTTTGGTGTACGAGGGAAAGGCAGTGCACTGCAGGTGATGAAGGCATGGCGGTAACCTTCATAATCATGTGCAGATAATCGCTGGGCGGCGGCTTCATACAGCTCTTTTTTTTGCAGGATCTTATCGATCACGGTCTGCTTATCTCCATAGTCTTCAAGCAAGAAAGCCGCTAATCGTGTGAGAGCTTCATTGATCTGCGTTTGTTTCAATGAAAGGTAATCATAAAAGGCATCTTGTATGTTCTGCGGTAATTCGTTCAAAGAATCTGCCTGATATGGAAGCAAACAATTTTTCAGCCAGCCTTCTGGGTCAGGCGTGCTCGATGCCAGTGCGGCCAAATCGACGATTGCTTTTTTGAGGTCTGTTTTTTCTTCGACCCGCGGAGAAAATATATTGGCTAAAGCAGATAATGTATCTCCTTGATGCAGGGAGAGCGTTGTTTCCATCGCCATGGCGCGAAAGCGTTCCATGCTGGCATTATCTGTGATCTTGTTGACTTGCTGGGCACTGCAGCCGATGATGTAGTAATACGACTGCACGATCGACAAACAGAAAGAATGGATCGTAGAGATCTGTGCATTTTGCAATAAAGTCAGCTGTTCCATCAAAAACGCACGTGTAGCTTCCTCTGTGCAGGTTTCGCTTTCTTTGCGCAGAGAAGCGGATAAACGCTTTTTCATTTCATTTGCGGCTGCTTCTGTAAAGGTCATCGCTAAGATTTCATCGACTCGTTTCCCGTCTTTGAGCACAAGATCCATGAGCCTGCCGACCAAGACCGTCGTTTTTCCGCTTCCGGCTGAAGCAGAAACCAGGATATTTTGGTCACGGAGCTCAACTGCGCGGCGCTGTTGTTCATTCCATTTCGGCATCGTGCTTCGCCTCCTTTTCGTTGATGCATGCATTCATGTTTTCATCGATGATCGCTTGTTTTGGATAAGGCTGTCCGTGGAATCGGCAGATGCAGTGGAAATCACAATAGCTGCAAGCTCCATCGGCAGGTTCGCAAGAGATATTGCCTTGCAAGATGGAATTTCCGATAAAACGCAATATCGTTTCCATGCCGGCCGCTAACAGTTTTAATGAACGAATGGCATTTTTATCTCTTCCGACCACTTTGCCGTTGCTGTATTTCAAGTTGGCTACATGGGTGGCATCATCATCAAATAGGTCGATGTTTTCAGAAAAGATCCAGCCATTGAGCCGCTGTTTTTTATTTTGTTCTTCTAAGATGTCTTCTTTGGAAAGCAAACGGCATTCTTTCTTTTGCCGGTTGATCTTCATCGCCGGCTGCAGGATGCTTTCAGGCTTGATCGAAACATAGAAGGCACCCAGCACTTCTTTGATTTCTTCAAAACCGTCAATGAACCCGTTTTCCAGGACGATGGCATAAGTCAACAGCTGCAGCTGAAGGCCGCTGAACACTTTTGTCTCGCTGAGTGTTTTTTTGCTGCTTTTGTAATCTAAGATGACGGCCATATGATTGCTTGCATCAATACGGTCGATCACGCCATGCATGCATAAATGTGCATCATCTAAGGACAGCGTATAAGTAAACGGCTGTTCCTGTGCCCGTACATGGAGATGGTTGTGTGCTTCTAATGAAGCCATGCGTTTGAATAGAGCAGTGAGTTGGCTGTTCAAACGTTTTTGCATCTGCATGAT
>CASFOT010000111.1 GCA_949296305.1 uncultured Erysipelotrichaceae bacterium | reverse complement strand
CTTGATTCCTTCATCTCGGTAGGTATGCCATACTTGCAATAAACTTCCTTGTGTTACATCAAAATGATCACTATGCTCATAAAACGAATATGCATATTGGATACATTCCAGTAATGGCTTTTCTACTTGAACAGCGTTTTTTCCAGCTGCATCGTTGATGCTTTTTAAATTATTCAGATCATCGTAAGTATGATAGTAATCGAATAATTCATTGTAATGCGAGAATTGCTGTTTGATATAGTCTAAATGAGTCTGAAATGTTTCTTCATCTGTTGTTTCAGTATATGTCACAAACGTATCAAAACCTACATCAGTCAAGGTCTCGCTGTATTGACGAATGCTCGTATGAGATTGGGAACGGCGTTGCAAAACTACATAGATGCTGACGATCAAAACTAAAAAACAAAGAGAAAGTACTAACCAGGAATACACCTGCGTTATGCTTTTTTTCTTCATGATATCACCAGTTTTCTATTATAACAGAGTTTTGTGTCGATCGTAGGAAGATAGAGGAAAAAAACAATTTTTCTCTTTTTATTTCAAAGGGTAGTGTTATAATTAGAATTGATTCTACACAAAAAAAGTGAAAGAAAGGAATGGTGAATACAATGTCATTGTTATTGGGGCAAATGCGCCAGCATATCCCCGGTTTCAAGGAGTTGTCCGAACATAAGGACGTCATTGAGGTGAAACCTGGAAAAAATGTGTTGATTCCTCTTTTTGCCAATCACTCACAGAATTTTAATCTTTTAGTGAAGGAAGGAGATCCTGTTTTTGTAGGAACTAAACTGGCAATTTGCGAAGATCGAATGACTGTACCGATTTATTCGAGTGTTTCAGGAGTTGTGAAAGAAGTTCGAAAGGTCATGCACTCCTCTTTAAAACCGATTGCACATGTGGTCATTGAACCAGATGGAAAACAGACATCGGTTGTTTCTTTTGAACCATTGGACTATGAGCGCACATCACGAGAAGAATTAGTTGCTTTCATGATGAATGCGAGCATTGTCGGCTGTGGAGGTGCATGTTTTCCTACGTACATGAAATATCGAAATGTAAAAAACATTGAAAAATTGATTATCAATGCAGTTGAATGTGAACCTTTCATAACTGCTGATTATAAGATGATTGAAGCGAATGCGGCAGAGATGGTATTAGGAGTAAAAGCGATGAAAAAGATGGCGGATGCAAAAGAAGCATTGATTGCTATTAAAAAATCGCATCCGGAGCTTATTTCTATTGCTGAAAAGGCATGCGAAAATGAGAAAGATATTCACGTTGTTGCGGTACCAGATGTCTATCCGATGGGATGGGAGCGTGTCTTAGTTCGTGAACTGATGCATAAAGAGTATGAGAAACTGCCAGCAGAGGTAGGAGCTGTCGTGAATAATGCAACCACAGCAATTGCTTTTGCTAGAGCACTTACGAAAGGACAGCCGATCATTGACAAAGTGGTAACTGTCTCTGGAGATGGTGTTAAAAATCCGGTGAATGTACATGTGGCTGTTGGTACTCCGGTACATGAGATCATTGAAGCTTGCGGTGGATATACAGCACAAGAAGTAAAGCTGATTGCTGGTGGGCCAATGATGGGAAAAACGATCGTCAACGATCAATGGGTTGTTGACCGTGCAACGAATGCGATTACGGTATTAGCGACAAAAGAATTCGATTCAGTTGCTTGTTTGCGCTGTGGACGTTGCAGTGACCATTGCCCTGCAGGATTACAGCCTGTCCGAATTGCTCAAGCTGTAAAACTGGGAGATAAAGAAGCTATGAAAAAACGTGCTGCTTTAGATTGCATCGAATGTGGTTTATGTACATATGTGTGTCCTTCACGTTTAGATGTAACAGAAAATGTCCGTAAAGCAAAACGGACATTGATGACAGCTAGAAAATAGGGGGAGGTCAGACTGTATGAAGTTTACGTTTCATGTTTCGCCAAACCTTCGTCAACGACAAAGTACAAAACAGATCATGTTCGAATTGTTGCTTGGTTTGGCTGCAGTATATGTATTTGCTTTAATTTATTATTTCACCGAATATGGAAGTACTTATGCGATGCAGGCAGTTTTGCTGCTTGTAACTGCATTGGTTGTGGCATTGGCTACAGAGAGTGTGTTTGCGATTGTTTTAAAAAAGAATGTGAAACAGTACTTGAGCAGCTCTTTTGGGTGGATCACAGCAATCATCTTAACATTGATGTGCAAGATCGACATCACGCCTTATGCCTTGGGCGTAGCAACTTTCTTTAGTATCTTTTTTGGCAAATTGCTGTTTGGCGGATTTGGCAATAACATTTTTAATCCTGCGGCATTTGGCCGTGCGGTGATCTTTAATGCGTTTATGGCAGCAACGACAAATGTGGTTACATCTGCAACACCTTTGACCGTGTTGGGAACGACCTATGATTGGATGCCTGGCAGTGAGGCAGCAATTACGTCGATGATGGATACCATTGGAGGTTTGACGGCATTATTCACTGGTTGGTATCCAGGTGCGATCGGAGAGACAAGTGCTTTGTTGATCTTGCTCGTCGGCGCAGTCTTAGCGTACCGCCAGGTCATTGATTGGCGCGTCCCAACCATTTATTTGGGAGCAATCTTTGTGTTAACAGCTGCTGTGGCTTTGTTATGCGGCATTGGGAGCTATCAAGGCATCCCAGGATTTATTTGGTATCCATGTGTGCATCTGTTCAGCGGTGGTGTTGTTTTTGGTGCAGTATTTATGCTGACTGATCCTGTAACTTCACCAACAAGCGCACAAGGACGTGTATTGTTTGCCTTAGGTGCGGCAATCATCACGGTATTGATTCGTCTAAAAGCAAATCTGCCGGAAGGATGTTTATATTCTATTTTGATCATGAATATGTTGACACCATTGATTGAATCAGCGATGGATGGAAAACAGCTGGTCGTTCGATCAAGAGCACGAAAAGCGTTTATTGGCTTAGCTGCTGTAGGAATGGCATTTGTCTTACTGGCAGCAAGTGTCGTTGAACCTGTTATGGAGGACTCAGCTTCTGCAGCAACAGCCGCAGATCAAAATGAGGTGCTGCAAACAGCAAATGTGATGGTGCAAGATTCAATAGGAGGCGATGAGCTATGAAAAAAATTATTCATTTAACCTTGTTTTTAGCCATCGTTTCTGCAATTGCGGGTGGTGCTTTGGCTTATGCGAATCAATTGACTGCGCCGATCATTGCTGCGAACGAAGAAGCTACTGAAAAAGCAAGTCTGTTGGAATTATATCCTGGTTCTTCAGTTGAAGATTTCACTGAGGTGAAGTATGGTGGTGATTCAAAAACGATTCAAAAAATCTATCGATACAAAGAGCAGGCATATGTCTTCAGTATGTCAGTTAGCGGTTATAGTGAAGGTACGACCTATCTAGTATCCATCAATTCGGAAGGTTTAGTAGAGGCATATAAAGGTATGTCAAATGGAGACACGAGCGGCTTGGGTAGCCGGGTATTAGATGACAAAGGTTTTATTGAAGGCTTGATCGGTCATGATGCATCAAGTCAGCTCGATACGATTTCTGGAGCAACCCGCTCAAGTCAGCCGGTTGTCAACGGTATCAATGAGGCCGCAGCTGTTTGCGAGCAATTAGCAGAATAGGAGGAAACGTTATGGATCGAAAAAAGAATTTTACTGCCGGTTTCCTTCGTGAAAACCCAGTTTTCTCATTGTATTTAGGTTGCTGTTCAACATTGGCAATCACCACTTCCTTGAATAATGCAATTGGTATGGGAGTGGCTGTTATCGCCGTTTTGATCCTTTCTAATGTAATCATCTCCTTGATGCGGAAAATTACACCGAATGAAATTCGTATACCTGTTTATATCGTGATCATTGCATCATTAGTAAAGGTTATTCAAATGTTGATCCAAGCGTACGCACAATCGTTATATACTTCTTTAGGAACATTTATTCCTTTGATCGTTGTTAACTGTATTATTTTAGGTCGTGCAGAAGCATTTGCTTCAAAAAACGGGGTACTGGATTCTGCTCTGGATGGCTTAGGCATGGGACTTGGTTATACATGTTCGATTATCGTCATGTCTTTGATCCGAGAAATTTTGGCTACAGGCATGATTCATTTTACAAATCCATTTGATGCTGCACAAGTGATTTTTGAAATTCGTTTGATTCCGGATGATTTTGTCATTTCAGTTTTCTCTCAGCCATTTGGAGCCTTCTGTACTTTTGCTTGTTTAGCTGCTGCGCTTGTTGCTTATAAAGATCATCAAGCAAAAAAACAGGAACGTCTAGAGAAGGAGGCAAAGTAAGATGGGTGAATTATTTACATTGCTGATTACCAGCGTATTGATCAATAACGTTGTGCTTAATCAATTTTTAGGTATCTGTCCATTCATGGGCGTATCAAAAAAAGCGAGCAGTGCAATAGGGATGGGAATTGCAGTTGTCTTTGTTATTGTTGCTGCTAGTATCGTTACCTATGGATTGTATTATGCAGTATTGCTGCCGTTAGAAATTGCATTCATGGATCTGATTACATTCATCCTTGTGATTGCTTCTTTGGTACAGCTGACAGAAATGTTTATTAAGAAAACAAGTCCAGCTTTATATAAATCACTTGGTGTATATCTCCCTTTGATCACGACCAATTGTGTTGTACTGAATGTCTGTCTTCAAAATATTGAACAGCAGTTTGATTTTGTTCATATGCTCGTATATTCCATCGGTACACCATTGGGATTCGCACTTGTTTTGTATATCTTTTCTACCATTCGTGAACGTCTGGACGCATGTGATGTACCTAAGGCATTTAAAGATAATCCGATCGCATTGATCGTTGCAGCAATCATGGCCTTGGCTTTTGGCGGATTGGCAGGTTTGGTATAATGGAGCCTAAGACAATCATTGTAGCTGTTGTTTTCTTTGCAATCCTTGGAAGCATATATGCAGTAACGTATGTTTTGAATCACAAAACACCAAAACCGCCAGGATGTGAAGATCTGAAAGCACAATGTAAAGGATGTCATGATAAACATTGCATCAATCATCCAGAATATCATCGTTAGAAAGGAAGGATCTTATGGTAACTGCAATCATTATGATGTTAGTGCTAGGGGCTGTTTTAGGATTGGGTCTAGGAATTGCGGACAAATACTTAAAAGTAGAGGTAGACGAGCGAGTTGAAAAAGTAAGTGAGATGCTGCCGAATTATAATTGTGGCGGCTGTGGATATGCAGGATGCAGCGGGTTAGCAGAAGCACTGGTATCAGGTGAGATCGAAACCGTTTGTTGCCGCCCTTGTAAACCAGAGCGTCGTCAAGAAATAGCTGATTATTTGAATAATACGCCGGGACCTGATGGAACTTGTGTTACGGTAAAAGCATTATAAAATAGAATTTTATTTGATATTACTCTTAAAATGGATGCGATCACAATGAGGATGTATCCATTTTTTCATAGTTTGGAAGCATTGTTTCTTTTTTCAAGTGAAGCATCAGAACTAAAAACCCAATTAGTCTGCAACTAATTGGGTAATATGTTCATGTAAGTTATGTAAACTGCAGGATGCCCATGTAATAAAATGCATGGTGTATGATCAATTTAAATAATCAATATAATGTTGGCTTCGAATGATCTGCCTTTTTACCACACTATAGCGAAAAGGAATAGTCAAAGATTCACCATTTATGAAATAAATACAGGTTTCATTCTCTTTCTGACGGAAATCTTTGATTGCGGCTAAATTGATCCAAATTGTGTCAGGACTAGAACAAAGACCAAAAGGCATGAATAATTCAGGCCGGCGGATTGAGGTCAATATCGGAATGTGTTTGCGTGCCGTCATGATCTGGGCAAAAGCTTCCCGTCGACCTTCAAGGGTAGAACCTTCTTGAATGCAGCGCTTATTTAAAAAAGCACTGATTGAACGGCTGCTGCGATATTCTTTTCCTTGGTCAGTGTTTATGCAGATTCGACTATTATTCCATTCGTAGTTTAAATATAAAATCATTCTATTTCCTCCTCGATCGTTTCTATACGCGCAAAGTGAAACGATACCCTAGAAAATAGCATTAAAAACAGGAAAAAGTGTATCTATTGCAAATTATGCTATTTTTATCAAAACGATGAGATGTGAAAATAATAAAGAAGAACTGAGGATTTATTTGCGTATTTAAATTTTCAATGTTCTCGTGCAAACAAAAAGATCAAGTTCTGTAGTTCATGGCATATGAAATGGATTCGATAGAGATTTTTTTTAAAATTGTAAAATATCAAAATATTTTTTATTTGTTTTGATTATTTGGTGAAAGATTTTTTCAAGATGTAGTTTTCTTTAGATTACAGACTATTTTATTGAACTAAACGCATATACAGATGAAAACAAAACGGACAGTGGAAAAAAATAGCATGTTGTCTAAAATGAAGTGAATGTCTATTTACAACTGTGCAGGATTCTCTGTGTTGGCTGCGAATGTTGATGGGTCGATCTAGGGTCAGGTATGCATATAAAATATATGATGGCATGTTTGAAAAAACAGATGTTTTGTGTGTGATAAGATTTGATGCACAAATCTAAATAATATATAGGAATATGGTTAAGCATTCAATAATCTGGATCCTATGCATTGAATCTAAAAAAACAAATCAATGTATATAAAACAGATGGTTTTCAAAATGATCGTTCATATCGCTAGAGAGATATGAAGGCGTTATAATTGAAAAGAACAAGTTAATGTTCAATTAGCATAGTTTTAGAAGCAAGCATTTCGTCGAGTAATATTCTGATATTTTAAATTGTGAATTAGACGATCATGTAGTGATAGAGGCAGCAAGCTGATATAACTGCAAATGTTTTGCATATCGATCAGTCAAAGCATCTTTGGTTTCAAAAGGTACTGCGCTTTTCCTTTTGTGTTAAGGCCATGCTTATCTTCCTGTATCATTTGCTGCTTTGTGTAAAAATGCAGGATTCGTTGTTGAATACGTTGATGACAGTTGATTCACGATTTGAAAATTTCTGTAATGATCGTTGACAGGTCAAATCACTTGGAAGACGTACGGCATTTTGATCATTTTCTCTTAAAGGCAAAGAAAAGAAGAAAAGAGAGTTTCCTTTTCTTCTAAAGTTATCCATCATATGACCAACGAATCATACCAACCCTTTTTTGACAATAGCAGAAAGACAAGCGATTGTCAATGGAACTAAGGGTCTATAACAGTAGGTGTTTTTCCAATGCCGACTGTTTCAGAGACAATCCTCCGCCAACTGCAGCATCCGCAGATTCCATCTGCTGTCAATCCGTTGTTACGCTGAAATGACAGCAAAGCATTTCTTGTGTTTGTACCGAAAGCGCCATCCAATGTCTTTGTTGAATATCCCAGTGCGTTCAGTGCATCTTGCAAGACGAGAACATAAACACCTCGACTGCCACTTCGTAAAGTAGGATATCCTGCACTGCAAGCTGGAGTGCCATATCGTTTATCCATATGAACCCAGGTCGGTGTAAGGTTTTGAGGTTCAACATATGACCAAACGCCTAAATTGTTTGCTGTACGCCAAAGACGATTCCGTTCACTACTTGATAATGCTTGTCCGCAATCAAAAGCAACACCGGCATAATGCTGTGATTGCTGACCATGTCCGCCCTCCCATATTCGTTTGAATGCATAACGAAAAGGAATTGGCGCATCAAAGGTCCGCCTGGTTGAATTCCAGCTTTCCATGGCGGCGTTTGTAGTCCATAATACACTGGACCCGCTGGATCCACGAAATTCTTTCACTTTCATCGTAGAACCATATACATATGGCATAACTTCATTTTCTCCGCGATAAAAGATTTCTAGCGCTTGTGTGCTCACGTTATAAACGATAATCTTTGCCATGAATGCTCACTCCTTTCTTTCTACATTATGAGATAAAACATGAAGTGCATGGGCAAACAGCTTTAGGAGCGCATTTGTTCTTTATGCTTGTACTGACTTTTTTTAAGATAAAAAAGCTGCTAGAAGCAATGAATATTAAGGAATTTATATTCGCAGGTTGAATGAAAAAAAAGAACATGTTACACTAAACAACAATGATGCAAAGGAGCAAACACATGATAGAAATAAAAGAAATAAGCACGTATATGCTAGACAGCGGCGAAGGTCTGCTTGTTGGCGGATATCGTGAAAAAGGAGTCAGTGACACAGAACGTGATTTCCTATGCAAGAAAATTGAAAAATTGTTTTCTACAAATCAAAGAAAAGAAGGAATTTTGTTTAGCACAGCCTGGATCATGGGGCAGCTACAGTCTTATCAACAGCAATCTGTTTCTTTCTCTCAGTTTGCCGAGAATATCGCGCAAAAATATTATACGTGTAAACGTGAATGGAATTTATTTGCAGCTAGTTCATTGATCATTGCATTAGTTGCATATGAACAAGTGCATTATTTGGTTATGGTTGATCAAGGATATAAAAATAGTTTTTGTTGCATAATTGATGATCAGCAGCAAGCTGTATGTGGTGCACAAGCTATATTATCTAATACTTTATTAAAAAACGATTTTGGTTTTACGATTTCCATGGGCGATCATTCGCTGCAAGTATTTGAACAAAAACAAAAGAATGGTTATGTGATGAGCGAACATTTTTTACAGGCTACCGTATCACCTTCCTATGCAGAGGTCCAGCAAGCAATGGAAGAAAATGTTCGCATTTTAAGTGAAAAGTATGAAATGAATACGACACAAGCGTTAACGACGATGAAAAGAATGGCAAAAGAACAT
>CASFOT010000110.1 GCA_949296305.1 uncultured Erysipelotrichaceae bacterium | reverse complement strand
CCATCAATATCGAATAATACCAGTTTGTTCAATGGGAATTCTTCTTTTAAACGTACAAATGATTTTAAGAATCCAAGCGTGAATGTACTTCCTCCACCAACGATACATACATTAAATTTTTTCATATTCTATGCTCCTCTTCATCCTATAAGAAATAGAAATAAAAGATAACTTATTAGATGATTTATATTAACTTGGACTGTTTCGATGCAATCTAATAAAAGTTATCTTTTATTGTTTTAGATTATGATCAATGTTGTTGTTTGAAGCTGTTAATTTTTATAGGAAATATTTACCCCAGTAATCTTTATTTGCTTCAATCAGTTCATCTAAGATTACTTTTGCTTTTTCTGTATCATTAACTGTTCTGTTCAAAGCAAGAGCTTGCAGCAGTTTGTTTTTATTTCTTTCAAACAAACCGTCTACTGTTAATTTTTCATAAGCATATTGATTTTCCATCATTCCTTTATAGAATGTAGGAATTGCTTCTAATGCTAATGGTTCTACACCGTTGCTTCCTACACGGCAGGCAACTTCAACCATCATGTTTTCATCGACATTTGGAATTACGCCATTATTCTTTGTGATGATCAAGAAAATTTCATTCGTATTATTGATCAATGCACATGCCAAATCAACGATATAGCTTGCATGAACACCTCTGCCTGGTTGGATCTCATATTCTGTGCCTTTTAACTTACCAAGTTCTACAACTTTTCTCAGCATTTCATATGTACGTTTTTCCTTACCATCCATAACTTCGTTTGCACGCGTATAATTTGGATTTGAAGTTTCAACTACATGGTTTGGATACAGATAATATTTCAGATACGTATTTGGAAGATATTCAGGATAATCTTTCAAGATATTGATGATGAACTTATAGGTTTCGATCCAGCTTGGTTCCATCGTGTGCTCATCTGTACCAGTTAATTTGAAGAGATCGTCTCCATCTACATTCAGCATCATTTCTTTCAATTTTGGCATTAAGTCTTCACCAGTTTTTGCATCATACAGATGTGTAAACCAGCCAAAGTGATTTAAACCAAAGTAACGAGGTTCAAAATCTTTTCTGCTGCATTTCAAGATTGCTGCATATTGATCCATAATTGCGATCGGCATATCACAGATATTCAGGATTCGTTTGTCATCTGGGAACACACGTTTTGTAGCTTCTGCAACGATAGCAGCTGGATTTGAATAGTTCAAGATCCATGCGTTAGGAGAATGTTTACGAATGATCTTTACCAATTCGATAATATCAGGCACGCTGCGCAATCCATATGCAAATCCGCCAGCGCCGCATGTTTCCTGGCCTACACATCCATGACTCAAAGGAATTTTTTCATCCTTTTCACGCATTTGCAAACGTCCTGCACGAATTTGCATCAAAGCGAAGTCTACATCTTTAAATGCTACATCTGGATCTGTTGTATACGCAAATTCTTCCAATTCTGGATAATATTCGCGCATCAAGATTTCTCCATATTGTCCCATCAGATTTTGTCTTTCTTCTTCAATATCATACAAGCAGATTCGACGGATTGGGAAACGATCTTTGTTTTCAGCCAGCATAGCCATCAAATCAGGGTTACGATGACTACCGCCACCAACAATAACTACATTATATCTTTTCATTTTTATTATTTCCTTTCTCATCAATGCTTTTATAATTATTCTTATCCTTCTTTAGAATACTTTCGATAACCACTTTTAAAATCTACCACATTGCGCAATTCCTTACCTTGCGCATAACGATCGATATTGTCCAATGCAATCTCAACAAATCGATCAAATGTTTCTGACAGCCAATATCCGCCCGCGATGTGTGGCGTGATGATCAAATTATCTTGATCCCATAACGCATCTTCTTCAGGCATTGGTTCTTTTTCGTAAACATCGATTGCTGCACCTGCAATTTCATTTTCTTCCAGTGCTTTCAATAAATCTTGGCCTTTCATTACATCACCGCGGCCGACATTTATCAAATATGCTTCTTTTTTCATGCTTTGGAAACATTCCCAATCAAACATATGTACAGTTTCAGCTGTGCTCGGCAAGCTTAAGGTGACAACATCTGCTCGTTTGAGCAATTGCTTCAGATCAGACATCGGATGAAGCTCATCCAGATAATCTGGCAATTGATTACTTACATGACGGCGAATACCGATCGTATACGCACCCATGGCCTTCACACGCTTTGCAAATTCACTGCTAATGTCGCCTAATCCAACAATGAGGAATACAGATCCATAAATTGATTTGATCTTGCTTCCCTTTGCCCATTGATGCTGCATTTGTTTTTTCAGGTAATATGGATATTTTTTCATTAACATCAATGTCATTGCGACCATATGCTCTGATAATGCTAATCCATAAGCACCAGATGCATTACATAAAATGCATCCGCTTGGTAATACACCTTCCTCTGTAAAACCATCGCTTCCAGCACTTCCTAGCTGAAGCACTTTTAGATTCTTTGCATATTTCATCTGTTCTTTAACTGGATTGCCAATAATGATATCTGCTTTTGTTACTGCCTCATTTTCACATTGTTTACGATCGCGATATATGACCTCCAATCGAGGATCACTATCCAAACGTTTCTGATGTTTTTCTTCAAAAGGAGATACAACAAGTACATTTATTTTTTCCACTATATCACCTATGTTTTCTTTAGATATGCAAAAAGACAACGAATTGTCTTTTTGCATGCTTTATATTAGTGTAATTTAGTGTAATTCAGGCCAGAAATCTTTATTTGCTTCAATCAGGTCATCCAAGATCTGTTTAGCTACTGAAGCACTAGGTACTGTTTTGCTCAGTGTAATTGCTTGCCACATCTTGTTGTAGCTGTGTTCGATCCAAGCTTCAACAACCAGTTTTTCTACACATACTTGCTCGCTCATCAATCCTCTCTGGAATGTAGGAATCTCACCCATTGCTAATGGTTCTGGTCCTTCACTGCCAACTAAGCAAGGAATCTCAACCATTGCTGTTGGATCGAAGTTAGAAATTGAACCGTTATTTGGAACGATCAGCAGCATGCGTTCTTTTGTATTGAATTTGATTGCACATGCTAAGTCAACGATGAAGCTTGCATGTACACCAACTTCAAACTCATTTCCTTCACATGTTCCATTTTTAACGATTGCTTCAGCTTGTCCAAATACTTTCTTTTCACGGCCATTCATAACTTCATTTGCACGAGTATAGTTTGGATCACTATGTTTTACTACATAATCTGGATATAGATAGTACTTCAAATACGTATTTGGAATTGTGTTTGTATCCAAAGCATAGATGTCTTTTGCTTTTGTATAGGTTTCCTGCCAGCTTGGATCTTTATGCTGGAAATCAGGTGTATTTACAGCATAACCATATTCTTTAATATGTTTCTTCAATTCTGGCATCAAGTCATTTCCATCTTTATCTTTGATGCTTGTCCACCAACCGAAATGATTCAAACCATAGTAGCGGATATCCATATCTTTACGAGTATATGTCTTACCTGTATTCTGTGTTAAGATTGCAGCCATTGTTGTTTCCAAACCAACTGGCATATCGCAAATATTGATGATATTTTTACCTGGACGCAGACGACGAGTAGCTTCTGCAACGATAGCAGCTGGGTTTGAATAGTTCAGCAGCCAAGCTTGAGGTGAATATTTTTCCATGTAATCAGCAATTTCGATAACTGGACCGATTGAACGCATACCATATGCCATTCCACCTGGACCGCAAGTTTCCTGACCTACAACGCCATATTTCAGCGGGATCTTTTCATCGAGTTCACGCATTGCATACAATCCTACGCGGATGTGAGCAAATACAAAGTCGATTCCTGTAAATGCAGTTACTGGATCTGTTGTCCAGTTAAATTCAATTTCAGGAGCCTTTTCTTTCATCATAATTGCACAAGCTTCTGCAAGCTTATCTTGACGTTCTTTATTGTTATCGTATAATGTGATTCTTGAAATAGGGAAACGATCTTGATTCTCTAAAAGCATTAATACGATTCCTGGAGTAAATGTACTACCTCCCCCAGCAATACAAATAGCGGATTTTTCTCTCATAATTATCTTCCTCCTTTAGCTTTTAACAGCTATTTCCTCTACGTTTATTAGATTACCATCTCATTTAAGCGTTTACAATATTCTAAGAACCTTTAGTAATAAACCTGCTTTTCCTGTGATTTTTCCCAAAAATTGAATTTTTTTTCGAGTTTTTTTACGTTAAGAATTTGTATTTTTTTTGAAATTCACATTCATTTTTCAAACTATGTTATAATAGAAACAACACTTATAGAAAGGGGCATTGAGGATATTCGGTAGATTTCACCATATACCGATACCATTTCAACATGACCATTGACGAACTTGTAAATAAATATTATGAAAATTTGAATGAGAATGATCTTTATATTTGGAATTATATTTCTTCTCATAAAAAACAATGCAGTACAATGACGATTGAAGAGTTAGCTGCACATTGTGCAGTATCAAAAGCAAGTATTATCCGATTTGCAAAAAAAATTTCTTTATCTGGTTTTAGTGAATTAAAAGTTTATATGAAGATGGATACATCCTCATTAACATCTTCCGGACAGGATCAGCTTGATATCTTATGTAATGGCTATATACATGCCATCAAGGAGCTCCAAGAACGAAACATGGATTCGGTCTTCAATATCCTATATCATGCAAAGCGTGTATTTTTATATGGATCTGGTTCCGTTCAAGTAAATGTATGTAAAGAAATCTATCGACTCTTTTTTAATGGTGGAGATTATTTTTATTACTTCGAAAACAAATTTGATATAACGGATATTTTATACAATCTTTGTGAAAACGATATTATGATCATTATCTCACTCAATGGTGAGTCAGAACATGTCGTCAATTTAGCTAAGCAGCTTAATATGAAAAATGTAAAAATCATATCGATCACTAAATTGCAAAACAACCGATTAGCAAGTTTAAGCGACGAATCAATTTATTTCTCTAACTCCAATTTAAAGTTACCTGGAGAAAATGGCCGCCAATTCCAATCGACGACCATGATGTTCATCTTAGTAGAAATCTTCTATATAAAATATCAAATATATAAAAATGAAATTACTTCTTTAGAAATGAAGAATGCATAATGTTTTTCTTACTTTGCTTGTTGATGAGCAAAGTTTTTTTATGCATCAATCAAAAAAGATGCTTTCTATAATGGATATAAAAGCATCAGATCTCAATTTATTCTTTATATGGTTTTATATAGCTCATCTGTTTAAAACAGCAGTAAACATACGATAGGGATACTAACGATGGACACAACCGTCGTAAAAAAGACAGTTGTACTTGCAACATCGATCTTCTGATTATATATATTTGCAAAAATAACTGTATTGGTTGCACATGGCATGCCCATAGTAATTGCAACTACTGCTGAAATGATATCGCTTGCTCCTACAAAATGAGCAATATAATATACAACAATTGGCAAAACGAACAATTTGATCAATGTAAAAGGAATGATTGTCACATTTTTAATGATTTGCTTTATATCTACGCCAGCTAATGAGCTGCCGATGATAACCATTCCTAATGGTGTCGTGATCTGACCTAAATAATTACAAACTTGTTCAGGTATATATGAAAGCTTGATATCAAAAACACAGAACAGAATAGCAGCAAGTGCAGCAACAACGCATGGATTTATCAATTTTTTTAAATCAATTTCATCTTTGCTGCCGCCACTCATAAGATAAATACCATATGTATACATCAACAGGTTATGAGGAAGCTGAAAAATAGCTGCATAAATCAATGCTTCACTTCCAAAAATAGCATTGATGACCGGAAATCCGATAAAGCCGGCATTTGGAAATATCGTCATAAATTTATAAACATTTTTGCTGTTCTGGATCCTCAATACCTTCACGACCAGCCATGAAATCAAAACAACCGCAACATTGATCAAAGTACACACACCAATTACTTCTAACAATTCCACCTGATCATGAAAAGGACTTCCATCCGCCACAGAAGACAACAGTAAACCTGGAACACCGATCGTTACCACCATTTTACAAATATATTGGTTTGCTTCAGCTGTTATTACTTTTGCTTTACTTATTAAAAATCCAACAAACATCAAAATAAATAATATGATCATTTGCTGGATGATTCCATCCATTGACATATCACATCGACCTCTTTTTTAAAAAGGCTCATAGATGATTCCATGAGCCTCAATTTGCTTTTTATACAAAGTACATAACACGTATCGTTAATATTGCAACAAAAACATATAGGATTAAAACTGTAATACTTGCGCTTGCGGATGTAAAGAATTCTTTTACACTTGAAGCTCTCCATGCAATTCGATATTTTTCTTTATAAATACCACGTACACGATATAGCAAATAAATCATTATGAATATATACAACGTATTCATCATGCACAATTCGCCAATCAATAAAAGAATAATTCCTCGGTAAATCACATCAGCAGGTCCGTATTCCAACATTCTCTTCCTGATATAGTTTAATGCTAATCCAGCAAACGGATTGATAAAGGATGCGAGCATATTGACTAAAGCAAACGGATCTTGCTCAACATAAGTCATGATATCCATTCCCTTTGGAGCTGCCCAGATTTGAAGCAAAAACATGTATAAGAACGGTGATGCACAACAGAAGACTATAGCATAAATCATGATTTTTGATACTTTATTTATTTTATTTTGTACATCTTGCGGAATTCTCTTTGCTTTCATTTCAAACACCCTTTACTGTTTTTAACTATCCTATTAGATTATACACGTATTTTTTCTACTTCGCACTAGAAATTTGTTTTATAGTAATTTTTCAAATTCTTCACGTACACTTGGAACGCTTAGACCAACGATGATCTGAACTGCTTTTCCTTTATGAACAAGACCATGTGCTCCAGCCTTCTTAAAGTCACTCAATGGTGCTAATACACTGTCATCTTTTAATGTCAAACGCAGACGAGTCGCACAGTTTGTAACATCTGCAACATTGTCTTTACCACCAACTAAACGAAGGAATGCAGCTGCTTTACCAGCATCGCCACCTTGTACTTCTATATTTGCAGTTGGATCGTTGCTTGCATCTTCACCAAATTTTTCAGCTTCTTTTGCTGCTTTATAATCTTTCTTAGTCATCAATTTAGCTTCTTCATCATCATCTTCGCGACCAGGAGTCTTCAGATCGAATTTCTTGATCAAGAAACTGAATACGAAGAACCAAATAGCTGTAAAGATCAAACCAACAATGACTTGCATAACGATCTGGCCCATATGATTTTTTGCCATTGGGATC
This sequence comes from uncultured Erysipelotrichaceae bacterium, assembly GCA_949296305.1. Lineage (GTDB taxonomy): Bacteria > Bacillota_I > Bacilli_A > Erysipelotrichales > Erysipelotrichaceae > Merdibacter. Next base: position 26,928 of record CASFOT010000110.1, on the reverse strand, counting down.
CAGTCTAATGCTAACCAGTTAATGATACCTGAAGAGTAATCACCGGAAATACCAACGACGAAGTATTCAATCGTAGCTAATGTTGCTGCTAAGAATGAGTGAATTGGCCATAAGAATGGTGCTGCAAACAAGAAAGTAAATTCGATTGGTTCTGTAATACCACACATAATTGCTGTTAATGCAACTGGAATCATCAAAGCTGCAACTTCTTGTTTTTTGTTTTTCTTTGCTGTTACATAGAATGCTAATGCAATACCTGGAGCAGCGAAGATCTTAGAATGTCCATATAATGCGAAACGTCCAGCAGGGAACAATGTAGCTAATGATTCGCTGCTAGCTGCATATTCACTTAAATTCAAAGCCCAAGCTGCTTTGAATCCACCTTCAACTGCCAATGACTCATAGGAGAATGGCATGTAAACAAAGTGATGAAGACCGGTAGGAATCAAAATACGTTCACAGAATGTGTAAACCCAAACACCAATTGCACCGCTACCCATGAAGAATCCTTGCATAGCTTTGATCACGTTCTGAACTTGTGGCCATACAAAGCAGAAAATCACTGCTAAGATACCCATTACAAAGAAACCAATTGCACAAACAAAAGATGAACCTTTGAATACACCTAACCATTCAGGAAGTTTTGTATCAAAGTAACGATTATGCAGCCAAACGACTACACCAGAGATAACTAATGCACCAACCATTGAAGTATCCAAAGTTTTAATACTTGCGATTGAAGCAAGACCTGTACCACTAGTTGCCTCTAAAGTATAATCAATACCAAATGTTGGTCCCCAATTTGTCAGCATAGCTGCAATAAAATAGTTAAATGTCAAGTAAAGCACGAGAGCTTCCATACAAGCACGCCCTTGTTGTTTCTTAGCTAAACCAATAGGCAAAGAAATAACAAAGAGCAACGGAACCTGACGGAATAACGTCCAAGCCCCTTCCTTAATTGTCCACCAAACTTGATACCACATCGTATCTGTTTTTGCAATACCGCCAACAATTACTTCACTTGTTAGAACTGTACAGATACCAACTACAATACCTGAAAATGCGAATAGTAATACCGGAGTAAACATCGCACCGCCAAATTTTTGAATTTTCTGCATCATAATTATCTTTCTCCTTTCCTTTCCTTTTTTATAAAGCCTTTTGCTTTACTCTTGACACAGAAATAATATCATTGAAAGTAATCGCTTTCAATTTTTATTAAAAGATTTGTCATTGTTTCCCAAAATAGGAATCATTCCCAGAAATTGAAACTTTTTCCTTTTTGTTAAATTTGTTTATTTTGCACATTTTTTTTATAATTTTATATGCAAATTTACTAATTAAAATTTTATTTTTTATTATTTTAATGTTAAAATAGAATAAACAAATATCGTACATAAATAAAATATTTTTTATATAAATGTACAAATATTTGAATAAATCTTTCTATATTGTTTCATTTATAAGACTGTTCACCTATTTTTTCATCCGATCATCTTAATAATATAATTGGTTGATCCATCTATTTCTGCTATATTTATAGTTGATTGGTTTTTAAGTCTTTTTTCTTGCACAAATTGATAAAGGAGCCTTTTTATGAAATTAATGGAACTAGTTAATGAACATTATGATGATCTTAATTCAAATGATCTTCATATTTGGCGATTTATCAGTAATCATTCAGAAAAATGTTGTCACATGTCGATTACTGAGCTGGCAAACGAATGCAATGTTTCTAGAACAAGTATTCTTCGTTTTACACAAAAGATCTCATTAGAAGGGTTTAGTGAATTAAAATTCCATCTGCGAAACGAACAAGTAAGCAATAGTAATTTAAATGAACACATCATATCAGATGTGTGTAATGATTATATGAAATCTATGGATTATACTAATTCCCAAAATATGAAAGAAGCTTGCAAGCTGATTCACAATGCCAACCACATTTTCGCTTTTGGCAGCGGAGAGATGCAGCAGCTGGCAATCATGCATCTAAAAAACATGTTCTATAAGACTGGAATTTTCATCAATCTGGTTTATGGTTCAAGCGAAAGAGAAAATATGCTCCAAAATGTACAAGAAAACGATATCATATTTTTATTTTCCTATGGTGGAGAATCTAAAGTTATCGTTGACTTTGCATTAGAATGTAAAAAGAAAAACTATAAAATCATTTCTTTAACAAATTTAAAAGAAAATTCGCTTTCTCGTTTAGCGGATGCTCCTCTTTTCTTTCTTACCTCATTTTCCAGAATTCCAATTGGCAAAATGACCTTTGCACCTGGCGGAATGTTTTTTATTATCGCAGAAATGTTATTTCTTCAGTATATCTTATATTTAAAAGAACTGGAAACTGATTAATTTTCACTATTTTTGAATATTTTTTCAGATTGTCTGCATAGTCATATTTTCCATAAATTCTTGTGATACTATAACTTTACTTAGATATAGGGGGTAAAGTTGCATGGATCACCTTAATTATGAATCAATAAAACTAATAGCTACAGATATTGATGGAACACTTCTGAATTCAAAAAGACAAATTTCAGATCTAACAAAACAATCGCTGATTGAGATGCAGAAGAAGGGGAAAAGAATTGCTTTATGTACAGGCCGTGCACCCTTTGAAACGAAGTCTTTTATACAAGAATTGCAATTAGATCAATATAAAGGATATATTGTTTATGGCAATGGTGCAGGCATTATCTGTTGTGAAGATAATAAAAATATTTCTTTTGATCCTCTAAAACAAGAAGAAATCCATTATATCGTGACACTTGCAAGAGAATATCATTTGTATATCATCGCTGAATATCAGAATCAGTATATCGTAGAAAGCAATAAATGGGTGCAATTAAAACGAAAATTTGCTAGAAAACACGATGCTTTATTAAGAAAATATTTTCCTCATGTAAGAGTGACAAATTTTCTTTATATGTCCAGAACTGCTGTAGATGTAAATGACATCCTAGAATATTTGACCACGAGTGTCAATAAATTCATTATAAGAGGGAAACCTAAGAATGTTGATCAATTCATAAAACGATTAAAAGAAACCGACTTGTATAATTTATATCGTTTAACAAAAAGCAGCGTTGAAGTGAATCATTTTAATGTCAGCAAGGCAAATGCACTTACAGAGCTTTATAAGAAATTAAATCTCAAAGATTCTCAAGTAGTTGTATTTGGAGACAGCATGAATGACCATGAAATGCTTTCAAATTTTCCAAATAGTGTAGCGATGGGAAATGCAGATCAACAAACTAAAGAGATTGCATCTTATACTACTGTAACGAATGATGAAGATGGAATCATCCATTTCTTAAAAAGCATAGAAAGAGGGATCGTATAATGCTGACTGCAACCTTAGCAAAACAATTCATCAAAAAAATATCTTCAAATACAAAATATGATATCAACATAATGAATTGCAAAGGTTACATTATTGCCAGTACTGATGTAAGCAGGATTGGAGAATATCATGAAATTGCTCATGAAATCATAAAGAAAAAAAAAGAAATAGCTGTTGTAGATGACGATTCTTTTATTGGTACTTGTTCAGGTGTAAATATACTTTTGACTGATAAAGAAGAAGTTGTTGGTGTGCTGGGGATTCGTGGCAATCCAAAAGAAGTTTTACCTTTTGCCGGTATCTTAAAGATAACGATAGAATCTATGATTGAATTAGAAAACTTAAAGGATGAGAAAATGCATAATGTTGAACTTAGTCAACGAATCTTTAATCTTCTTTTTGATACAAAGCTTTCTAACTCAAATTTAAAAGTTCATCTGGAACAATTAAATTATGATAGCAATATCATTCGAATTCCTTGTTTGATTGAAATTTCATCACAGGTCAAAAGCAATAAATATTTACTAATGGAATTGCAACATCAAAAATACATCAATTATCAAGATATTTCATTGCAGTATAAGAATAACTCCATACTGATATTAAAAGCATTGACAAAAACAGAAGCAGCTAATTATAAAGAGGAATGTCTTCAATGGTTTTCTGCTATTTTGAACAACACGACCATTTCTTCTTCTATTCATTGCGCTGTTTTTGGTCTGCCTCAAAAAAGACCTTCTTTATATAAAGAATCTACTTACCAGATCAGCTGGCTTCTACAAAATAATGAAATAAAAAGTAAAATTCTTTTTTTCAGTGATCATGTAGATCAGTATTTTAAAAATTTCATCGACTTCAAAGAATTATATACCATTTTTGATCTTTATAAATCAAATATCAAAATTCGTAATTTTTCAAACTATATCCACACCTTTGAAGTATATCTATCATCATATGGCAATCTAAATGAAACTTCTCGATTACTGAATTTACATAGAAATACGGTCTTATCTCATTTAAATAAACTAAATGAATTATTTCATATCGATATCATTAAAAATTATTCCGATGCAATATTTTTAAATTATTTCATTCATTATTATAAACTGACCAATCAAAACAATATTAAAGAATGATCACTAAACGAACATATTGCTCAATCAGCTTTTTCTGATTGAGTTTTTCTATTAAAAAATCCCATCTGTATGGATGGGATCATGACCATTAAAATTACTTTTCCGGTGTATATATGATTTTCAATCGACGATTATTACCTTCACCTTCACTGACAGTAGAAATATTTTCCATTCCAGCTAAATGATTATGAATTGCTTTACGTTCATCTGCTGGCATCGGATCTAAGATTGCATCTGTTTTCGTGCGTCTTACATCTTTAGCAACACGCATTGCCAAAGAACATACTTTCTTATATTTTTCCTGTTTATATCCATTGATATCGATCAATACACCGATTCTCTTTTTAAATTCTGAAGAAGCTGCTGCTTTTACAATGGTATTTAATGATTGTAAAGCACGTCCGTTTTTCCCAATCAGTACGGCATTATTTTCAGCATCGACATTGATGCGGTAAAATCCTTCATCATTTTCAACAACAACATCCGCGCTCATTTCGATATTTGTGAAGAATGTCTTCAAATAATTTTTCAAAAATGATTCAATATCTTTACTGCAGTAAATTTCAGCTTCAATTTTCCCACCAATACCTAAAAATCCGGCTTTTTCTTCTTTTATGGTATAAGTCAGATCTTCAACGGATACACCTTTTTCTGCTGCAACACTTTTTAATAATTCTTCTAGATTCTTACCAGTATAAACTTGAATCGTCATTCTAGTATTCCTCCCTTACGCTGCACTTTTAGAAATAAAGAATTTATGTACTACTAAGTTTTGACATACACGGAAGATAGAAGATACCAACCAATAGAAAGACATGGCTAATGGCCAAGAGAATGCCAAAATAGCGATCATAGCTGTACTCATATACATCATCATGTTCATGTTATTCATCATGCCACCGCTCTGTTTTGGCTGTGCATATTTCTTTTCTTTCACATGATGTTTCTTCTTTTCATATTTTTGCAGCCACTGCGGAATCTTATATGATAAAAAGTTAAAGATTACCATCAGTACAAAAATGATAATATAAGAGATTTTTCCGTCTTGTAAACCAACCATCGGTGTTACTGAAAGATCAATATTTCCGAAAGATCCGACTACGATCGAGCTTGCACGCATGGTTGCATAATACATTCCAAACAAGATTGGCAGCTGAATAAACATAACCAAAATAGATCCAATCGGTGAAATATTGTTTTTCTTATATAAACTCTGCATTTCTTGTGCCTGCATCATTTTTGAACGGTCATCTGTTTTGCCTGCGTATTTATTTTGAATTTTCTGTAATTCAGGCTGTAACATCTGCATTCGCTGTGAAGATACTTGAGATTTCACTGTAAAGGCAAATACTAATAACTGAATCAAGCAGGTTGCTCCGATGATACCAAAACCAGCATCTGTCTTTCCTGCAATCCAGTTGATCAACTGTGCAATCGGCCAAACGATCAAACCATTAAACCAACCTGTACCCATTGCATCCCCAAATGAAGTTGTTTCCACTGTAATGTAATCATCATCGCTTAACTTTTCATATTCGCTTTTTAATTCTTCTGGAATTTCAGAAATATTTACATTTTTTTTCTGAACTTCAAAAGTTTCAGATGCAATAATTTCATTTACCTTCGTTTTTCCATCTGATCCACGTGGTGAAGAACAAGCGGTCAAAGAAACCATCACCAACAAAGCGATAAACAACAGTTTCTTTTTATTTTTGAAAAAATTCTTCATTTACATTCTCCTTACTGTTTTTTTACGCTAAAATCGCACATTCATATACTATACTATTTTAACTTTTTTCTTTAATCTTTCCAAGCTTTTTTTATTGTTTCCATAGTTTTCTTCATGGTATTTTGGACGAACAATAATAATTGTGTCGAAATCCTCTGTAAAATCATAGATTTCATCAACCATCATACGCACTTGTCTTTTTATTTTGTTTCTTATGATTGCTTTTCCCATTTTTTTTCCAACCGAAATTCCTACTCTCGCATGATCAAGAATTCTTGGCTTTACATAAATAACAAAAGAAGGACATGCATAATAGTGCTTTTCATTCATTATTGAACTAAATTCATAGTTTTTACAGACGCGATATTTTTTTTTCATACGTCCACCTCTTTAATCGCATTTACAAAAAAATCACCCGTAGGTGATTTTTAAGCTGATAACACTTTTCTACCTTTTTTACGGCGACGTGCTAAAACCCTGCGCCCTCCTACGGTAGCCATACGGGCTCTAAACCCATGTGTCTTCTGGTGTTTTCTTTTGCTCGGCTGATATGTTCTTTTCATACAATTAGACACCTCCGATTCTTTCTATTTATACACATTTTGAGCATTGCTAACAAATTATACATAATCTATATTTAAAAGTCAATAAATTTTGATGAAACATCAAATGGACCGATCCTTGATCATTCACCGCAATTTTTATTTTCCACATCTTTTCCACATGTTGTTTTTTCCGCATTTCCACATCATGTGGATAATGTGGAAAACTTTAAAATATATGATAGTTATCACGTATACTTATCCACAGTTTTCCACTTTTCTGTTGTTGATCGATGTTATTTTTCCACTTTTCCACATTTTTGGTTATCCACAACTTCGTTTTCCACAAATTAACGATGTGGATAATGTGGAAAACTTTGAAATTATTTATATTTATCGTCTTTTTTTCCACAATTTATGTGGAAAACAGTGTTTATAAGCATTTATTTTCTTTTTTTGCACAAAAGTTTGAATAGTATTTTAACTATATTTATAGTAGAATGTTGTAAATAGAGAGAGGAGGTTGTCATGAATAGCAACGAAGAAAAAAAGTATCAGGAATTATGGAATGCAGTCTTAGAAAAAATCAAAGAAAGCAAGCTTTATGATGATGCTATTTATACAACTTACATTGAGCCAACAAAATTATTTCGTATCAATGGAAACGTCGCTTTAATTACAGTGCCTAATAACGTATCCAATTCGATCATTTCAGGAAATCTTGATCAATGGAAACAATGTTTTGCACAAGCAGCAGGAAATGAATATACTTTACAGTTGATTCTGCATAAAGACGTTGAAAAAATGATGCCTGCGCCGATGTTAAAAAAACAAAGTGATTCTCTATTTGAAGATCGGTTTAATAAATTATATACTTTTGATAATTTTGTCGTTGGAAAAAGCAACCGAGAAGCCTATGCCGCTTCCATTGCTTGCTGCAACTATCCTGGACAATTTAATAATCCATTGATGATCTATGGAAATTCTGGTCTAGGAAAGACACATTTATTGCATGCGATTGGAAATTATTTAAAAGAAAATCGACCAGAATCCAAGGTTATCTATATTTATAGTGAGGATATCGTTACGCTTTTGATTGAAGCTATGAAAAATAAAGATGTGCACGGAAATAGTGTTGAAGATATCAAAGCACGTTTCATGGAATGCGATTTTTTACTGATCGACGATATTCAACGGATGAAACAATCTGCTTCACAAGAGATCTTTTTTAACCTTTATAACAAATTGATCGCAGAAAACAAACAAATCATTATCACGAGCGATATTCATCCTAGTGAATTAAAAGGTATTGAAAACCGTTTGATTTCTCGTTTTTTAAGTGGTTTAAAAGTAAGAGTCGGATCACCAGAATTCGAAACAGCTAAAGCCATATTAAAAAAGAAAATTGAAGGAAGAAATGAATCGATCATGATCGAAGATGAAGTGCTTGATTTCATTGCTACTAAATTTTCAAGTGATGTACGAAAACTAGAAGGATCGTTAAATGAACTTTTCTTTAAAGCCATATTAGAAAATCCTGGCATCATCGATTTATCTTTTGCCCAAGCCGTATTTTCTGATGAACCAATCATTGTAGTCGAAGAAGATCTCAGCATTGGAAAAATAAAAGCTTGTGTTTGTGAGTATTATGGATTAACCAAAAGTCAAATTGAATCTAAATCCAGAACAAAACAAATATCAAATGCACGGCACATCGCAGTTTACATTTGCCGTAAACATTTGCAAGTGCCATTTGTCAAGATTGGCTTCTCATTCGGAAATCGAGATCATTCAACGATCATGTCATCTTATGAAAAAGCAAAAAAAATGATTGCTCAAGATCCATTATTTAAAACAGCAGTTGAACAAATTGAAGCAAAATTAGGAATTCGTTAGTTTTCCACAGCTTTCCACAATTTATCAACATACTTTCCACAGTAAAAAATAGATAAATCAATCTTTATTTATCGTTTATTTTTCACTTTTCCACAGCTTTCCACACACTTATTATTGTTGTTATCTTATTATATAAATAAAAAACAGGAGGATCTTATCATGAATTTTACAATTAACAAACGTTATTTTTATGAAAAACTGTCGATCGTTTCACGAGCTATTTCAGTATTTTCACCATTACCTGCTTTTTCTGGAGTAAAAATTGAAGTCAATCCAAGTGAAATTATTTTAACCGGAAGTGATTCAGACATTTCTATTCGCTCTTCGATCAAACCGAATGAAGAAAATCAATTAAAAATCAATGATACAGGAAATATCGTAATCGAAGCGAAATACATCCTGGAAATTGTTCGTAAAATAGAAGGAGAAGATATTGAAATTGAAGTCATCGATGATACATTGACACAAATTTCTGGAACAAATGCTCAATTTAAAATCAATGGCATGCGATCTGCTGATTATCCAGCAATTGATTTTTCTCAACCAAAAGAATCTTTTTCGATCTCTTCATCTGTTTTAAAAGAAATTATCACTCAAACATGTTTTGCGACAAGTGATCGGGAAACCAAACCAGTATTAACAGGTGTAAATTTCTCTTGTCAGGATCAAACCTTGCAATGTGTTGCTACCGATTCTTATCGTTTAGCTAAGAAAATTGTAAAAATCGAAGATTCTCTAGATTTCAATATTACGATTCCATCAAAAAGTTTACAGGAAGTATTAAAAAGCATCGGCGAAGAAGAAACGATCATATTCTATGTAGATAATAAAAAAGTTCAATTCTTAATTGATCATACGATCATTCAGACGCGTTTGATCGATGGAGCCTATCCAGAAACAAATCGTTTGATTCCTAATAATTTTCATTATGAGCTTCGTATTGATTCAAAAGAACTGTTAAGTGCAATTGACCGTGCGAGCTTCATCAAAAACGATGGTGTATATATCATCAAATTCTCATTAGATAAAAATGAATGCATCTTATCTTCTAGTTCAGCAGAAGTAGGTTCTTCTATGGAAGTATTATCAAATGCCACTTTTGAAGGCGATCATTTAAATGTGAGCTGTAATGGACGTTATGTATTTGAAGCTTTAAAAGCTTTGAATTCGGGTGAAATTGTCTTCCGTTTATGCGGTGAAATGAAACCATTTACGATCCATACGGACGGTGATGACAGCATCATGATGCTTGTGGTTCCTTTACGAACATATGCGTGATCAAAAACAAAACTGAATTAGTTAAATTAAAATTATGCTGAGAACCAATTTCTGTATCGTATAGAAGTGGGTTCTTTTTTATTTAATTTTTATAGTTTTTGATACTATCTTTTCTTGTGATTTTCTTTATTTTCATCGTTTGTAGTTTTTCTTTATTTTAACTGTTTTTTATAGGATAAATCGGTTATTTTCTATGAAAACTAACCATTCACTCCTTAAATATGGTATAATGATATAGATGTGAAGAGAGGCTTTTAGCTATGGAATATAAGGTAAAAAATGGATATATAACGCTTGGGCAATTGCTGAAAGCTTGTGATTTCATCTCCAGTGGTGCACAGGCTAAATTCGCTGTCAAAGAACTGGATATCCATGTAAATGACGAAAAAGAGGATCGCCGCGGCAGAAAATTATTTGCTGGTGATGTCGTTGTCATTGAAGACACAACTATCTATTTAAAATGAAAATTGGTCAGTTGAGATTAGTGCATTTTCGTAATTATACGGACGTAACAGTTGTATTTGGAGATGGTATTCAGCTGATTAGCGGTAAAAATGCACAAGGGAAGACGAATCTTTTAGAAGCGATCTATTATTGTTCAACGATGCGTTCTCATCGAACGCTGACCGATCAGAATTTGATTCAAAAAGAGGAGGCTTCTTTTCTGATTGATCTCTCTTTACAGCGAGGAAGACAGAAGGAACAGCTTCGAGTCTGTGTGAATGAGAAAGGTAAAAATTTATTTATTCATCGGAATCCAATCCTAAAAGTCTCTGATTTTATCGGTGAAGTGAATGCGGTTTTATTTTGCCCAGATGATATGCATCTCTTTACTTCTTCTCCAAAAGTGAGAAGACGTTTTATTGATATTGAAATCAGCAAACTTTCAAAGAGATATACGCAGACTTTAACAACTTTTCAACGGTTGTTGAAAGAACGTAATGCATTGTTGAAACAAAAGAAAGTAGATTCGATCTACTTGCAAGTATTGACTGAAAAAATGTGCGGGTATGAAATGATCATCATGCAGCAGCGTTTTGCATTTTTAAATGAATTGTTTACCTACTGTCAAACATTTTATTCTCATTTTGCTAATGATGATACAAGAATCGGATTTGAATATGAATGTCCATTAGATGTCGATCATTTGGATGATCAATCATATTTGTTGCAAAAGTATGAGAAAAGTATGGAAAGAGATCGAATCAGCGGACAGACAACGATCGGAATTCATAAAGATGACGTTATTTTTACGATTGATGGAAAGAATATAAATAGTTTTGCCAGTCAAGGGCAAAAACGAACATTGTTATTGTCCATGAAAATTGCAATAACAGCAATGATCAAAGAAAAAATAGGAGAATATCCAATTCTTCTATTAGATGATGTTTTTTCAGAGTTAGACGAATTTCGACGTCGGCAGCTGATAGAAATATTGCCAAAGGAAATGCAAATTTTTATCTCTTCTGCTGAAAAAATTCCGTCGAATCAATTTCAAAGACGCGATATCACGATCTTTGAAGTAGAGAACGGTACACTACAAAGGAGGGTTTCTCAATGAATGAAGAAAAATCACAGGAAATACTAGAAATGGAAAATATTCATGTGGATCATTCTTATACAGCTGATGATATTCAAGTATTGGAAGGATTAGAAGCAGTACGTAAGCGTCCAGGCATGTATATCGGAAGTACGAGTGGGAGAGGACTACATCATCTGGTATGGGAAATCGTAGATAACGGTATTGATGAAGCTTTAGCTGGATTTGCTGATGAAGTTGATGTTACGATTGAAAAAGGTGATGTCATTCGTGTCAAAGATAATGGTCGAGGAATGCCGGTAGGTATTCATGAAAAAACTGGTATTTCTGCAGTAGAAACGATCATGACCGTCCTTCATGCCGGTGGCAAATTCGGCGGCGGTGCATATAAGGTATCTGGCGGACTCCACGGCGTTGGTGCGAGTGTCGTAAATGCACTTTCTGAATGGTTGGAAGTGACGGTTCATCAGGATGGGAAAAAATATTTTATTCGTTTTGAAAATGGCGGACATCCAGTTGCTCCATTAAAAGTGATTGGGAATAGTGATCAGCATGGATCAGTTGTTCGTTTTAAGGCAGATCCTGCAATCTTTACAGAAACGACTTCTTATGATTATGAAATTTTAAATTCACGTATGCGTCAATTAGCGTTTTTGAATCGTAAGATTCGTTTAATTTTACGTGATGAAAGAGAAGAAAAGGTAGTTACAAATTCATATATGTATGAAGGTGGAATTATCGAGTATGTAAAATTTTTGAATAAAAATAAAACACCTCTGCACGATGAAGTAGTTTATGTAGAAGGTTTGCAGCAAGGTATCTTAGCTGAGATTGCGATGCAGTACAATGATGGATATACGGCAAATATTTATTCTTTCTGTAATAATATCAATACACAAGAAGGCGGCACGCATGAAGATGGTTTCCGTTTGGCTTTAACGCGTGTTATCAATAATTATGCTAAAAATAATAATTTATTGAAGAAAGATGAGACGCTTGCAGGTGATGATGTTCGTGAAGGATTGACGGCAATCATTTCCATCAAACATCCGGATCCGCAATATGAAGGACAGACTAAAACAAAATTAGGTAATTCAGAAGTAAGAAAAATTGTATCAAATATTTTAGGAGAACAGCTGGAACGTTTCTTTATGGAAAATCCAGATGTTGCAAAGATCATCGTAGATAAGGCTATCGTTGCTAGCAAAGCCCGCCTGGCTGCAAAAAAAGCGCGTGAATTGACACGCAGAAAAAGTGCATTGGACGGTATTTCGTCTTTACCAGGAAAACTAAGCGATTGCAGTTCACGCAATGCGGAGGAATGTGAAATTTACATTGTCGAGGGTGATTCTGCCGGGGGAAGTGCAAAACAAGGAAGAAATTCCCGCACGCAGGCGATCCTGCCTTTACGTGGTAAGATATTAAACGTAGAAAAAGCAAGAATGCATCGTATTTTTGAAAATGCAGAGATTCGCTCCATGATCACTGCTTTTGGGTGCGGTATTCAGGATGAAATTGATTTAAGCAAACTGCGCTATCATAAGATCATCATTATGACCGATGCTGATGTCGATGGTGCACATATCTGTACATTGATGCTGACATTCTTCTATCGTTTCTTACGTCCGATCATTGAAGGCGGTTATGTTTATATTGCGCAGCCTCCGCTATATAAGATCCAAAAGGGAAAAAAGATTGCTTATGCTTATAAAGAAGAAGAAATGGGTCCATTAAAAGAAGAATTTAAAGATAACTTTAAAATTCAACGTTATAAAGGTCTAGGGGAAATGGACGCTGAACAGTTGTGGGAAACTACGATGGATCCAGAACATCGAACACTCAAACAAGTTACCATCAATGATGCAATGGAAGCAGATGCTGTTTTTGAAATGCTGATGGGTGAAGAAGTGGAACCAAGACGTAATTTTATTACGGAAAATGCGCAATATGCAAATTTAGATATTTAGGAGGTATGCATTCATGGATACAAACTATGACAAGCTTGAACAGGTTGATATTTCTAGTGAGATGCGTACATCCTTCCTCGACTATTCCATGTCTGTTATTGTACAGCGTGCTTTGCCGGATGCTCGAGATGGTTTAAAACCGGTACATCGTCGTATCTTGCATTCGATGAATACTCTTGGAATAACAGCGAATGTAGCACATAAAAAATCAGCACGTATCGTTGGTGAAGTCATTGGTAAATATCATCCGCATGGTGATACGGCTGTATATGATGCAATGGTTCGTATGGCACAGGATTTTTCATACCGATATCCATTGGTTGACGGACATGGAAACTTTGGTTCCATGGATGGTGATGGTGCTGCGGCTATGCGTTATACTGAAGCGCGCATGTCAAAAATTGCCATGGAAATGATGAAAGATATTCAGAAAGATACTGTTGATTTCCGTGACAACTATGATGGTGAAGAACAAGAACCTGTTGTTTTACCTTCTCGTTTTCCTAATCTGCTAGTAAACGGATCTGTTGGTATTGCTGTTGGTATGGCAACCAATATTCCGCCTCATAACCTTTGTGAAGCGATTGATGCGACATTAGCCATCATGGATGATTCAATGATCACCGTTACCGATCTGATGGATAATTATATCAAAGGTCCTGATTTTCCTACTGGCGGCATGATCTTAGGAAGAAGCGGTATTCGCCAAGCATATGAAACTGGTCATGGCAGCATTCAGATACGATCAAAAGTTCGTATCGAAGATATGGAAAATGGTAAAAAACGAATCGTTGTTTATGAAATTCCATATCAGGTGAACAAAGCCACGTTAATTGAGAAAATCGCTTCATTGGTAAGAGAAAAAATTATTGATGGAATTACTTATCTAAACGATGAATCTAATCGAGATGGAGTTCGCATCGTTATTGAATTACGCAAAGATGTACAAGAAGATGTGATCTTAAATCAATTGTATCGGTTGACACCATTACAGACTTCATTTGGCATCAATATGCTTGCATTGCATAAAGATAAACCAATTTTGATGGGCATCAAAGAAATGCTGCAGCACTATGTTGAACATCAAATTGAAGTAACGACACGGCGTACACGTTTTGATTTGAAAAAAGCAGAAGACCGTGCGCATATCTTAGAAGGATTCCGTATTGCTTTAGATCATATTGATGAGATCATTGCTTTGATTCGAGCATCCCGTACGGATGAAGAAGCTACGAATGGCTTGATGGAAAAATTTGCTTTAAGTGAGATTCAGGCAAAAGCAATATTGCAAATGCAGCTACGCCGTTTAACTGGTTTGGAACGTGATAAGATTGAGAATGAATATCAGGAATTATTAGCTACGATTGCTGATTTAAAAGATATCTTAGCTAATGAATCACGTCTGCATGATATCATTCGTACAGAGCTGAATGAAGTAAAAGAAAAATATGGTGATGCTCGTCGTACGGATATCATGGAAGGTGGTTATGATATGGAAGATGAAGATCTCATTCCTGTCGAAGATATCGTCATCACCATGTCGACCAGCGGATATATCAAACGAGCACCGGTAGATACATATCGTACGCAGCATAGAGGCGGCCGCGGTGTCAAAGGTATGACATTAAATGAAGATGATGTTATTGATAAATTGATCACTATGTCAACTCATGATTATCTGTTGATGTTTACAAATAGAGGTAAAGTTTATCGATTAAAAGGATATAATGTACCGAATGCTTCCCGTACGGCAAAAGGGATTCCTGTTGTTAATCTTCTTAAATTAGAAAAAGAAGAATTAGTGACTGAATTAGTTCCAATGCAAAGGGACTCTAAGGCAGAATATCTCTTCTTTGTTACGAAAAAAGGTCTTGTGAAACGTGTAAAAACACAAGAATTTGATTCTATTCGAAATAATGGGAAGATTGCAATTACATTAAAAGATGATGATGAATTATTTAATGTCAAAGCCACTAGCGGTGAAGATGAAATTATCATTGCAGGCTCGAATGGAAAGGCAATTCGTTTTGATGAATCAGAAGTACGTGTCATGGGTAGAACGGCCAGCGGTGTTCGCGGATTTAATACAGATGGTTCAGCCGTAGTTGGTGTAGCTACCAGCGATGAAGGAAAATACATTCTTTCTGTATCAGAAAATGGTTATGGGAAAAAGAGCGAAATCGGTGATTATCGTAAAACTAATCGCGGCACCAAAGGTGTGAAAACGATGAATGTTACGACAAAAACTGGATCATTGGTCAATGTCCGTGCTGTCAATGGAGACGAAGATGCAATGATCGTTACTGATGACGGCATCATTATTCGTATTTCTTTGGAAAATGTTGGTGTATATGGTCGAAACACACAAGGTGTTAAATTGATCAACGTCAATGAAAATGAAACGGTTTCTAAAATTGCAATTGTGGATATGAACAATGAAAATGAAGAAACTGAAAAAGAAATCGATCATGCCGAGAATTAAGTTCACTTTATAAGAGGCTGTAAAGAATTAGGAATAGCCAAAAATAAAAAATGCATCTAATCTCAAAAGAGAAAGGATGCATTTTTTGGTATAATTTAGCTATGAAAAACATCGAAGTGTTAGAGCTAAATCATTCCTATCCAAGCAATAGGAATAATAACGCATTTTAGATGATTTTACCACTGGATTGTGAAAAAAAATCGATTCTTTTGATACGGTGTACAGTTTTCTTGAAGTGATGGAAGGAGTCAACTGGAACAAATATCTGAATCATCCTGCTTACAGAGGGCGGGAAGAATACAATCTCTTTTTAAAAATTGCTTAATTGTTTCTTCATTATTGACTTTGATAGATTGAGATGATATAAAATAGAAGAAAACGTTGAGAAGGAAAAGTAGTTTCTTATCTTTACATAGAGAGTTGGCGGTTGGTGTAAGCCAATTGAAGATAACTGATGAAAAGCACCTTCAAGTGAAATAGTGAATGAAGTAGCTATTTTCGGTAGTCCCGTTATCGCTTTGAGTGATTTCCTTTTTTTTGGAAATAAGAAGGGTGGCAACACGAGGCATTCGTCCCTTTTGGGCAATGCTTCTTTTTTTATTAGGAGGAAAAATATGTTAGACATTAAATTTGTCAGAGAAAATCCAGAAGCAGTAAAAGAAAATATCCGAAAGAAGTTTCAGGATCACAAAGTAGATCTTGTTGACGAAGTTATTGCTAAAGATAAGGAACTTCGCAGCATGAAACAGCGTGTAGATGATTTGCGCGCTAATCGAAATTCATTGAGCAAAAAAATTGGCGGCTTAATGAAAGAAGGAAAGAAAGAAGAGGCTGAAGCTGTAAAAAAAGAAGTTTCTTCAATGGCAGATGAATTAAAAGAAATTGAAGAGAAAGAAGCTATCGTAAGAGAAGAAGTAACCAGTATCATGATGCAGATTCCTAACATGATCGATCCATCTGTACCTATTGGTAAAGATGACAGCGAAAATGTTGAATTAAGAAAATTTGGTGAACCTATTGTTCCTGATTTTGAGATTCCGTATCATACTGATATTATGGAATCTTTTAACGGTATTGATTTAGACAGTGCGAGAAAAGTTGCAGGTAATGGTTTCTATTATTTGATGGGTGATATTGCCCGCCTGCATAGTGCAGTAATTTCATATGCACGCGATTTCATGATCAATCGCGGATTCACTTATGTTGTGCCTCCTTTCATGATTCGAAGCAATGTAGTAACTGGAGTTATGAGTTTTGCTGAAATGGAAGGAATGATGTATAAGATTGAAGGTGAAGATCTTTACTTGATTGGAACCAGTGAACATTCTATGATTGGAAAATTTATTGATACGATCTTAGATGAAGAAAATCTTCCTTATACATATACTAGCTATTCACCATGCTTCCGAAAAGAAAAAGGTGCACATGGTATTGAAGAACGCGGTGTTTATCGTATTCATCAATTTGAAAAACAAGAAATGATCGTTGTTTGTAAACCAGAAGAAAGTGCTGATTGGTTTGTGAAATTGTATATGAATACGGTTGATCTGTTTAGAAGCATGGATATTCCGGTTCGTGCATTGGAATGCTGTTCAGGTGATCTGGCAGATTTAAAATGTAAATCTGTTGATGTAGAAGCTTGGTCTCCTCGACAGAAAAAATATTTTGAAGTTGGCAGCTGTTCAAATTTGACTGATGCACAGGCACGTCGTTTAAAGATCCGTGTTAAAGGTAAAGACGGAAAATATTTTGCTCATACATTAAATAATACGGTAGTAGCTCCTCCTCGTATGTTAATTGCATTTTTAGAGAATAATTTAAATGTAGATGGAACAGTCAATATTCCGGAAGTGCTTCGTCCGTATATGGGTGGTCAAGAAAAGTTAATTCCTAAAAAATAAACACGTGTATATATTTTGATTAAAAATATCAAATTAAATTTTTATACTATGCATATTTGTTTGATTTAAAGGTTTATTAAATTTTTGCAATAAACATAGAATATTCCTATATTTATAGGAATATTCTTTTATTTTCACACTTTTTAATTGCTTATCATATGCAAAAATTATCTCTCTACTTTATAGTTATCAAGTTATTTCATCTGTTTTTTGTTTCTTTTATATTGTATGATGATCTTGAAAGGAAATAATTCATATGGATCAGAACATTTATTTCAAAATAGATGCGTATCATCAATTGCCAATGATGGAAAGAAAAGTGATTGACTCGTTTGTTTGTCATTGCTTTCAAGAAAAAATCATCAGACCGATTCATTCAAAAATGCTTGATTTTCAATCAGTACGTATGTACGTGGATGAGAAAATACTCATTGGTTATGCAGGATATGTCATACTGTATTCAGATGTCTATCATAAAACATTTGCTTCAGTGTCTTGTTTTTGTATTGATCCGCTTTATCAACGTCACGGATATGGTTCTAAATTATTAAGGTATATTGAGCAGCATTTTGCTAAACAAGATAATATTTATTTTTCTTTATTTACTTGCGAATCATCTAAACTTTCTTTCTATATAAAACATTCAGATTGGCGCATCGTTCCACTTATATTAACTTCCAAACAATATCACAGTCGTGTACTTGGTTTATCTGTTTTATTTCAATCGTTTGACTCAAATTTTACATTACAAAATTTGATGGATCAAACTGATCGTATTGACTTGAATCTGCCTGATGACATTTTTATTTAATGATCACTTTTATTTGACAGTTTTTGATTCAATTGCTATAATTATATAGCTACTGCAATGGTATCTTACGAATCAGGTCAGGTCGGGAACGAAGCAGCCTTAAGGAAGCTCTATCATGTGCGGTAGCTTTTCTTATATGTTTCACGTGAAACATTATGGAGGGAAACTGCATGGATCGCTATGAATATTATATGAAAGAAGCACTTAAACAAGCAAAAAAAGCATATGCTAAAGAGGAAGTTCCTATTGGGTGTGTAATTGTTAAAGATGATCGAATCATTGCTCGAGGGTACAATAAGAGAGAGACTACACAGATATCAACAACTCATGCTGAAATAATTGCTATTGAGAAAGCATGTAAACGATTAGGTTCTTGGCGATTAGAAGGATGTGAACTTTATGTGACATTGGAACCTTGTCCAATGTGTTCCGGTGCCATTTTACAATCAAGAATAGAGAATGTTATTTATGGAGCTAAAGATCCAAAAGGCGGATGTATTGAAAGCTGTATGAAGATGTATGAAGTAAAAGGGTTTAATCATTATCCGAAAATCGTTTCCGGGATTTTAGAGCAAGAATGCAGTTCACTTTTGACCTCTTTTTTTAAAGAGAGACGTAAAAAAAATAAAGAAAATAAGTAACCATATTTTTAGTCAATTTCACAGATGCAGATGAGAGAGAATAGAATGCTTTCTTTATCTGTGTTTTTTTATACTATACATGGATATAGATTATATAAAATAAGAATGTATTAAAAAATCATCAGTTGAACTAAGAGAATTAAATTACCGTATAACTATGTATCAATCAATTTATATGTATGATCATCGAACAAAAAATGTATCTCAAAATAGACATTGGAGTATGGTATAATTGTAGAAGCTACAGATAATTGAAAGCAGGTGACGTATGGCTTATCAAGCTTTATATCGAAAATATAGACCAGATAATTTTGATGGAGTTGCTGGACAAAAAGCAATCGTACAAACGTTAAAAAATGCAGTTAAACAAAATAAAATTGCACATGCATATTTGTTTTGTGGTCCAAGAGGTACAGGTAAGACTTCTATTGCAAAGATCTTTGCTAAAATGTTAAATTGTGAAGACCATGATCATGCTCCATGCGGCAAATGTAAAAATTGTATTGATATGCAGAAAGGGACACATCCAGACATTATTGAGATAGATGCAGCAAGCAACAATGGGGTCGATGAAGTCAGAAATTTGATTGAAAAAGTAAAATATGCTCCAATTGAAGGTAAATACAAGATTTATATCATTGATGAAGTTCATATGATGTCCACAGGGGCTTTTAATGCTTTGTTAAAGACTATTGAAGAACCTCCGGCTCATGTTATTTTTATATTTGCAACTACGGAACCACATAAAGTTTTGCCTACCATTATTTCTCGTTGCCAACGTTATGATTTTAACAAAGTCAGCTTAAAAGATATGATGGAACGTTTAAATTATGTTCTGGCACAAGAACAGATTCAAGTAGAGGAAGAAGCGGTAAAAACAATTGCTGTTTTAGCTGATGGTGGTATGCGTGATGCATTGTCTATCTTAGACCAGTGCATTGCGTATGCACAAAATGACATCAAAGTAGAAGATATCAATGCTATATATGGGATTACTACTGTAGAAGAAAAAGGAAAGTTACTAGAGTGTATCAAAAATAATCAATATTTAGATGCAATAGATCAAATTGAGACGTTAAATGAAAAGGGAATTGACATACGTAGATTAACTGCAGATTTAATTGATCTATTAAAAGAAAGTATCGTATATACGTATACGAAAGACCAAACACTTGTTTCAACAGCAAATGTAATGGTGATAAAAAACACCTTGGAGCCGATTGCTGTAAAAAATCGTTTTGATATGTTAGATACGTTGATGGACACATTTGAAAAATATCGAAGTGCTTCCGATGTTTCTTCCTATTTTGAAGTTGCAATATTAAAATTATTTACTCCTAAAAAAGAAACGGTTGATCTAATTACTAAAAATGATTTTGATATTGAACAGCAGACAGAAAAAAATGATTTTCCAAAACAAGAAACGTTATCCATTTCTGACGATCATGAGCCACATAAAGAAATAAATATGGCCCCTAATGAAGAAACAAACATTTCATCTGGTGTTTCACGTGAAACATCAGATGCTAAGACAGAAACAAAAGATACAGAACAAGAAAAGATATCTTTATTTGAAATAGAAGAAACTAAAAAAGAAATAAACATAAAAGAAAATAAAAAAACAAATGATGAACCATCTTTGCTTATCGATGATTTATATATCTTACGTTTATTAGCAGGTGCAAATAAACAAGAAAGACAGTTGGATGATGAGAAATTTAGAAATCTACATGAATATATGGATGAATTAGCATGGATAAAATATGCAAATTTATTGAAAGACACAGAAATTGTAGCCAGTGGAAAGAATTACATTGTTTTGTCCGTAGATAGTACGATTGAAGCAAAAGAAATCAATCACATAGAATATGAAGAAAGTTTTATTCCTTTTATGGATCAATTATTAGGTATATCAAAAAAAGTGTTTGCGATTGATACAGAACAGCGAAAAAGAGTAATTGTTAAATTTAAAGAACTAATGATTCAAGGTAAATTGCCAGAACCAGTTCAAATTGAAATAAAAAGAAATAAAAAAAAGATAGAGAAGCCAAAGACAATTGATGAAAAATTGACAGATTTATTTGGGGATGAGATTGTAATAATGGAGGAATAGGAATATGGATATGGAAAAATTATTCAGTGAAGCTATGAAGCTTCAACAAAACTTATCAGATACACAAGCAGAATTAAATGAGAAGAAATATGAAATGAGCATGGGCGGCGGGGCTTTACGAGTATGTGTAAAAGGTTCGATGGAAATCGAATCAATCGAAATTGATGATGATTTAATGAAGCAAGAGAATAAAGAAGACTTACAAGATCTATTGATTAGTTGTATAAATCAAGCATTGGATCAAGCAAAAAAAGATAAAGAACAAGAAATGAAATCAATGACTGCAGGAATGTCAATACCAGGAGTGTTTTAAATGTATCCGCAAAAATTTGAAGATTTGATTACAGCTTTTCGTCATCTGCCTGGTGTTGGGGTGAAAACAGCAGAACGTTATGCATTTACAGCCTTAGAATGGGATGAAGAAACATTAAGCATGTTTATTCAAGCTCTACAAGGCATTCAAGATGGTTTAAAAAATTGTAAAATATGCGGAAATCTTAGTGAAGAAGATGAATGCATCATCTGTAAAGATTCCTCAAGAAATCATCATTTGATTTGTGTAGTACAAAGCGCAAAAGATGTAATAGCAATGGAAAAAATGAATGAATACCATGGCATGTATCATGTGCTGCATGGTGTCATCAATACAACAAAGGGAATCATGCCGCAAGATTTAAATATTGATACATTATTAGAGCGAATAGATGATCAAACAGAAGAAGTAATCATTGCAACAAATCCAACAGTAGAAGGAGAAACAACTGCTTTATATCTATCAAAACTTTTAGAAGAAAAAAATGTGCCAGTAACGCGAATAGCGCATGGATTGCCGATGGGTGGTCATTTGGACTATGCAGATGAACTGACATTGTTAAAAGCTTTTGAGGGAAGAAAGCGCATGGATCAATAAGTTAGTTTAAGGTAACAAAAACATCACTTGTTTTAAAGTGATGTTTTTTACAATAATAAATAACGAAATGTATCAAATACGTACGTATACCATACATATATTTACGATGTATGCGAAGAATGGATCCATTTGCGATAATCATTAGAAGTAATGATTGCTTCTAGTGAATCACTTTGATTTGGGTGATCCAAATTATAAAAATAAACGGGAAGACAATCCATCTTACATTCATTTTTATCATAAATAGGTACGATTTTTTTATTATATTCATTCATGGGGTCGTTCTTTCCATAATAACCTTCTAACTGATCGAGAACAGGAAGTAAGTGTTCATCAATTTCCATAATTTCTCCATGAATCATTTGATCTCCATCAATCAAAGCAGGATAGTCTTGATATTTGATTGAATAAAGCGAACCTTTGACAAAAGCAGGTTGTATAGAAAATACATGTCCCTTTAAAAAACGCTCATAATTTCGACAGCCTTCCAAAAGTGTGCCATAAACAAAAATCTTCACCATGATATCATGATTCCTTCTTAAAATGATCGAGATGAAGTGTTCTGGCAATTTTAGATCTGCAATTTTCTTTGTATTGCAAGTGTACAAAATCTAAAATAGATTGAAAGATAGAAAGACCATCATGTTCTCTTATATATTCATATTCGATCTCATAATCAATCACATCTCGATATATATTTTTATCTAAACAAATTTCCGCATCATCTGTGATTCGCATGGAACGCCAAGTTACTAATTCACCAATCAATTGCAATGATCCTGAAATTGAATGCGTTTGTAATAACGATTGGATTTCTGGATCCAACAATGCACTTTGATTACATGATGGAAGTATTTTTTCAAATTCATAAAGTGTATCATCTTCTTTATGTAGTTTTAAAGTGAAAAGAAAAACTCCTTCACGTTCACGAATACGCAAAACTCCTTTTCTTTTTTGAATTTGATGATCATCTGTATCAAAATAAAAATTGACTTGTTTCACAGGAGGATCGGGTTGTATTTGTTGAAGAAGCAATTCATATTGTTCTTTTGTTAATAACATTTTATATTCTTTTTCGATATGCTGATTCATAATTATTGACACCTCATTTCCTATTGTAACATTTTAAATGAAAAGAATACAGAATCTTCTCTTCTAGCCATATATGTAAAACTATGATAAACTTAAGCACAAGGAGTGATGTAAATGAGATATGCCATTGTGCAGAAACTGGATGAGAATTCAAAAAAAGTTGCTGGCAAAGTCATTGATCAATTAAGTCAAAATAACTGGATTCATGATGATGAGCATCCAGAATTGGTGATATGCATCGGTGGAGATGGTACCATATTGTATGGAGTTCATCAATATATCAAAAACATCAATGATCTAATGTTTTTAGGAATTCATACTGGTACTTTAGGTTTTTTAACAGATTATACGCAGGATGAATTAGATACTTGTTTGCATCATCTTTTAACTCGTTCACCAAAGATCAACAAAGCTCCATTATTAAAAATTGAGGTGGATCAATGGGAAGATCCGGTTTATGCTTTAAATGAGATGAGAATTGAAAATGTTATAAAATCACAAAATATGAATGTTTATATTGATGGAGAATTTTTTGAAAAATGTAGAGGTTCAGGAATATGTTTAAGTACGCAAGCAGGTTCAACTGCATATAATCGTTCCTTGAAAGGAGCAGTGATCGATAGCGGTCTATCTGTAATGCAGCTTGCAGAAATTACACCTATTCAGCATTCGAAGCATCGTTCCTTGGGCAACCCGTATATCATGATGGAGAATCGCCATGTGCGCATGGTAAGTGATGATTTCAGCACTGCTATGTTATGTTATGATCATTTTGCCACAGCATTAAATGATGCAAAAGAAGTTAAAGTTCAATTTTCAGATAAATATGTTCATTTTGCACGTTATCGTGAATACAGCTATTTGAAGCGATTAAAAAATTTATATTAGGCGCATGATAAAAAAATACTTGAGTATGGTAGAAAGGCCATACTTTTTGTTATTAGGATCATCAATATTTGACAATTTTAGAAAAAAAACTAAAATGATTTTGGACGTTATATTAAACATACATCAATAGAAGGAAGAGCAAGAGGATTACGGAAAAGAGGAGATCACATTGTTAAAAGAAGAAAAGCATACATCTGATCAATTTTTAACTTGTGAAAGGAAATGGATCTTTTATATTTTAATTTGTATTGCTGGTTATTTTGGTGCCTATACATATGTGTTGCGGGGAAATATCTTTTGTAATGCACAAACAGGAAATATCGTATTGATGGGTATAGCATTTGGATCAGGTAAATATGGGGAAGGAATATATTATTTGATTCCCATCTCCGCTTATTTATTAGGTGCGTTCATTTCGGAAATTTTACCTAATCCGATCAAACATGCTTTATCTATTCGTTGGGATACCGTGTTGATCATTATTGAAATTATCGTCGTAATCATATTAGGATTCTTACCAGAATCTGCTCCGGTACAGATTTCACAGATAGCGATAAATTTTATTGCTTCTATGCAATATAATACATTTCGCCAAGCAGAAGGAATGCCAATGGCTACGACATTTGCAACAAATCATATACGACAGATCGGTGTGGGGCTGGCAAAGGAAGTTCATCATCGTCATTCTTCAAATAAAAAGCATCGTGAGAAATTATTCCAGCATTCAAAGATGTTATGCTGCTTCATATTTGGAGCAATGATTGGTGCTTCTTTTTGTCATTTGTTTCTAGGAAAAGCGATTTGGCTGACCTTGATTCCATTTATCTATATTCTAGTACGTTTGCTTTATGCAGATCTTTATTTAGAAAAAGAAAAGATCGAAAATAAACCATTAGGACACTAAGTCAGATATTCTGACTTTTTTAATAGTGAATTACTATGGACAAAGCGGGTAATAAGATACGATCAAAAAAGAAACAGTATTTTGTATAAGCAGAAAAAATCGTTACAAGGCTTTTGCTTCGGTGTAACGATTTTTTATATAAATGATTAGTTGTATGTAAAATCCGAAAATTTCTTTGCATGAGAGCTGATGTTCATGATCATGCCAAAACAGATAAAGTAAGAGAGAATGGAAGAACCTCCGTAAGATATGAGTGGAAGTGTGATTCCGGTGATTGGCAATAATCCGGTTACCATTCCTAAATTTTGAATTTGTTGATAAATCAGAATACCTAAAACACCGCTTATGATGTATTTCTCTGTCATATTAGAAGTATGGATCGCAATGCGCAAGATATAAAGATCTAATACTAAGCAGATGATTACGACGATCGTCGTTCCGATAAATCCAAAAGATTGTCCAATGGCCGCAAAGATGAAATCCGTTTGTGCTTCAGGAATTGATTGAACGTCGGGCTGGAGACCAAATCCTGATAAACCGCCAGATCCTAAAGATAGCAAGGATGTATAAAGCTGCATGCCGTTTCCAGTTAAATCATCTTCAGGAAAGAACCAAGCAGTAATTCTAGATAATTTATAGGAAGCAATAAATTTTGTCAACAATTCATATTGGAAGAAAAACAGGTAGAAAAAGATGATCAATACAAAGAGCAGCAATCCACCGCCAATCAAGATCCATTGTTTTTTGATACCGCTGCACATCAACATCACAACTAAAGAGATTCCGATAATGAGACAGATCCCTGTATCTGGTTGAAGAAAGATCAACAGCAATGCAGGTGCTGCCCATTGCAAAATTTTTTTAAATAAATCAATGTCACTGATATAAGTGACCATGGCACGATTTGAATTGTGTTCATTGATGATATCTGCACTGATAATGATCAAGACGATCTTCATAAATTCACTTGGCTGAAAACTGCCAAAAGGAAATTGAAACCAAGAAAAAGCTCCATTAACAGGACTTGCCAAAGGCAGCGGTTTACCAAAGATCGCATAGATAAATTTTGAAAGAAGAAGATAGATTAAACAACCGATCAAAATAAAATAGATTCGTTTAATATTTTGCATGATCGTATCATTGCCAAAAAACATGATGATACCCATGACAATAAATCCTAAACTATACCAAACGATCTGTTGAATCAAAATAGCTGTTCCATTTTGTGTCATTAAATTAAAAGCACTGTAAATGGACACAAAACTGATGAGCATCAGACCGATCAAAATAGCTAAGAAACCAAAATCAAATCGATTTGGCTGCTTTGTATAACTAAGTGATTGTTTCATAGCATCACTCCATTCATCACTTCAAGCAGTAACATTATAGCATACATGAAGGATAAAAACGTTTTAGAAACAAAATATTCATCGAATTATCATGGTGATGAAGAACGAAAACATGGTCAAACTTTTACCATATAACTGTTTTAGAAAGTAAATTTTATCAGGAAGGAACTAAAAGAAAAATAAAGAAATATGATATAATCCCAAGTTTGACACCTAAAAGATTAAGAAACTCAAGAATGTTCTTTAAATAAAGGGAATTCTTGAGTTTTCTTTATGTAATGATATATAGTAATATTATTTTATTTGTTTTGTTTGATGAATGATATTTCTCATTTTTGACTTTTTGATAATTTGTGTGTCCGTATGAAAACCAAATAATTCATGCAGTTTGTTGGTT
>CASFOT010000109.1 GCA_949296305.1 uncultured Erysipelotrichaceae bacterium | reverse complement strand
GCTCCTGTTGTTTCTATATTTATTGTAACACTAAATTCCATTTAAAAAACACAAAAAAGCGACAATCCTCTTGTTTTGTAAGAGTAATTGCCACTTTTCTTTTTTGGCCTTTTAAAGTGGAAATAAACTTTTCACTTCAGTCGATTTATGAATATTCTTCTATTTCCCCTGCCTGGACGCTCGGAGATTTCCAATTTTGATAGAATTCTGGCAACTGTCCATGAATGATTTCAACAATGATCGGCAGCTCCATCGTATGCGTATATTGCGTGATCGAAAGAACGGTCAATACCTCTGCTTTCAGCTCGATGACCAAATCAAGTTTGATCAATGAATTATTCATCCCATATGGCTCACAAGACAATTGAAAATGACCGCTGACATCATTCAGCATGCGAAAGCGGATATCCATCTTAGGACCCAAACTGCTTAAAAACGGTAAGCGGGTCAGATAACCAATGGGAAGCTGGTAGATCACCCCATTCTCATATAAGGTTTGATCTAACGTAGGGTCCAATTCACCCTCTTGTGCAGCTTCTAAAGAAGAATCTATTGTATGCAGCATATCATACAGCAGCCGATTCAAAGATTGAGTATCCATTTGCAGATTGGTGATATATCCCTGATCATCCTTTTCAATGACGACCAAAGAAGAGCTTTCATAATCCATTGACTGTAAAATCTTCGTTACAATATTATTCATCGCAATGCTGCTCTGTTGACGAGCAATCACTTGCAGTTGCGGTTCGATCCAACGATTGAAAGCCTGAACGAGAAAAAAAGACAAGATAACAAAAAAAGTAGCCCCGATATATATTTTACGTTTCATTTTTTTCTTTCTGCAAGAGAAGTATCGCTTCTTTCGCCTCCATCCCAATCCAAACACCCCTTTGTTTTGCATTTTCACTTGCTTCCATGATCGGTAATGTTAACAGATCCTTTGTTTTTTCTGGTTGATAGACGCAAAGAACGATCCCTTCTTTTCCCACAAGGGGAGCAATGTGCTGATTTACCAAGATCATCTTCTCATTCATCACACAGCAGATAGGAAAATGATCAAAAGAGATTTGCAAAAAATATTGTTCACCTACAACGATTCGATGCACATCCATGATTTGCCTCCTCTTCAGTCTATGCAGAAAAAAAAGAAAAGATACGGCAATTCACTCCGTATCCTTTTCTTTTAATAATTTTCTTTACGAACTTCAAAGTAAGCGCGGGCATGATTGCATACCGGGCATACTTCCGGAGCACTCTTACCTTTATGAAGATGTCCGCAGTTCAAGCATTCCCAAACCGTTTCTTCACTCTTATCAAATACAGTTCCATCTTCAATATTGCTCAAGAGTGCGTTATAACGTGCTTCATGTGCTTTTTCAATTTCCAAAACGCCTTCCATAGCTGCAGCAATTTCATCGAAGCCCTCTTCTTTTGCTTCCTTTGCCATACGAGCATACATATCTGTCCATTCATAGTTTTCACCAGCAGCAGCATCTTTTAAGTTTTCTACCGTTGAAGGAACTGCGCCGCCATGCAGGTATTTAAACCACAGTTTTGCATGTTCTTTTTCATTATTAGCCGTTTGTTCAAAGATATTAGCAATCTGTACATAGCCATCTTTTTTTGCTTTTGAAGCATAATACGTGTACTTGTTGCGCGCCTGGCTTTCTCCGGCGAACGCTTCCATCAAATTTTTTTCTGTTTTTGTTCCTTTTAAGTTCATAGCTTAGCTACCTCCTACGTTATCTATTATATATCATCCAAATGAAAAAGAATATCATTTTGCATATCAATTTTGTAAGAATCCTTTGCGTTTCTCTTCTATGAATTCCTGCAACACTCTCTGCAATTTTTCATGTTCCTGCTCATCCATCTGATATCCATATTTGAGTGAATAATAGGTCTTCATACAGCTTAATAATCGTTCTACGAACAGCCCGCTTTTCAACAATGACGCAATCTGTCTGCTTCCTAGAAAATCACGACAAGCGTGGTAACAGACAGCTTTTAAGCGATGTGTCTTTTCATAATAGGCAATCAAGATCTCATCGACAGATAATTCATCCATGTCATCGATCACATGTGCATTAAGGAGCTGTTCTGGCGTGAAACTGCATAATAGTGACGGAGTTTCTCCTTTCAGACTCGCTCGATAAGCGTTTGTTCCTTCTTGCAAGAGCCACGGACGATCAAATCGATCGCTGATCCGCTGTGCGAGCCAATCTTGCTTTGATAACGTGAAACGGCCTCGATGTTTCTCCAACTCCTCTAACAGCAGTTCAAAACGCTCATGTGCATTGACATGCACAGGCGTAGACGTTTGATGTTCTTCAACGTAAAAACAACCTTGAACATATTCGCTGAAATGAAGAAACTGTTTGTTTTTTGTCGCATAACAGCGACCATTTAACTGATGTACGCCGCGCTCATCAAAACAAATGCCACCGGCATTCACATATATCTGCGATGCCCCTTTCGGCATGACAGCTTCTTCACTGGCGTCTAATGTGATATTCAATGTTGCCAACTGCAGATCATCATGAAAATTCAAAGCGATCCATTCGCCCTTATACGCAATCAAATCGCCCGTATCCATCTGTGAAAAATATCGAGCATCATTGCACAATGCGCCGCATTGACCTTTCACCCGCAATTCAAACTGATCTTGATAAGCAAAAAAAGCTGTATTGAATAAACGGCCTCCCCGATAGCGGACATTCCCCCATACAACTGCTATAGAATCTGCCAACATGCGGATCTGATCGTTATACTGATCACAATAGGAACAAAAATCTTCATCTAACCATAAATCACCAAGTGCATAACCACTCAGTGCATTTTGCGGAAAAACGATCAGATCTATTCCTTTTTCTTTTGCTCCTTGAATATGAGCTTTCATCTTTTTAAAATTTTCATCACAGTTTCCTTGCTGTACCGCCATCGAAACTAATGCATAATTCATCTCAATCACCCGTCTTTTTTCATATCATATACATAGAATGAAATCATTTGTCAAGAAAAGGGCTCTGTCTCCCTGATCGATCATATCGATTTCTGTTGCTCCGCAAATGATCGATTCATCAAAATAAGCGTAGAAAACTGGTTTGCTCTTGTCAACATGAACAGATTTTCCTATAATAAACAAGAAACGTGAGGTTAAGATGGAAAATTTTATATTAGAAGGTAATATATCTGTAAAAGCAGCTATTTTAGGCGGTGTCCGTGATATTCAAGAGATCATCGTTGATAAAAACAAAAAAGATCGTGATACTGCTTGGATCTTATATCGGGCAAAGGAGCGTCATATTCCGATTCGTCTTCGCCCGCGTGAAGAAATCAACGCCATGGCGCAAGGTCATACGCACGGAGGGATTCTATGTATATGCACAGAGCGAAGATACCAGACGCTTGCTCAATGCGATCATGGAGAATCTTGTTTTTTTGCTTTGATCGAAGGGGTTGAGGATCCTTTTAATTTTGGCTCCGTTCTTCGTACGCTTTATGCCAGCGGCTGTGACGGCGTCATTTATCCAAAGCGTGATTGGCAGAATGCAACCAGCATCATCGTAAAAGGAAGCGCCGGCGCCAGTGAATACTTACCTCAGATCTGCTATGAAGACAGCTCTGAGATCCTGCGAGAATTACAAACACGCAAGATTGAGCTATATTGTGCAGAAAGAAAAAATGCGGTGAATCTATATGATGTTCATTTTCCTTCTCGCATCTGCATGGCCATTGGCGGCGAAATGCGCGGACTCAGCAAAGCGGTCAAAGAAGCAAGCAAGCAAAATGTTTATATTCCTTATGGGCGTGAGGTACGAAATGCATTAAATGCTGTAAGTGCTGCAGCCATTCTCTCTTTTGAAATCTTAAGACAAAAACAACGAGGGTAGTATTTCTGCCCTCGTATTTTATATCCATCCAAAATGTTTACAAGCTTTATAAATTCCATCATCATCGGCGCTAGGACATACATAGTTAGCCAGCTCCTTTAATTCAGGTATTGCATTTCCCATCGCAATTGCAAAGGGAGCATCACGAAACATCTGTCGATCATTCAATCCATCACCGAATACCACAATCTGCTTTTCATCCGCATGCAGTAATCGGGCCATATTTCGAATGCCTTTATATTTATCATCAGGTTCCAAGATGATGAAACAATCATTTCGATAATGCATGATGCCAATCCCCTTTTTTTCGATATAAGGTGCTACTAATGCATGGATATACGCTGTGTCACCCGCCAAGAACATGCGCCTGATCTTGTGCTCGCTGCACAATGCAAAAGAGTGCTCTTCCTGAACTTCCATAAATGCCGAAAAATCCCCGGCATTGAGCCGAAATAATTCATTAGGTGAAATTCGTACCCGGCTGTCTTCCAAAGACACAGCAACCCCTATGTTTTTTTGCATTGCTAATGCATACAATTGATGAAAAACTGGTTGATCCGGCAATTCATAAGAAATCGTTTCATCATTCATCACTAATTGATTCCCGCCTTCACAAACCATATTCGGAATCTTTATCTGCTTTTGAAATTCTCTTGCCCGAAATGCTGCACGTCCTGTAGCTAAAGCAACAAAATGGCCATTTTCCTGCAAAAGCCGCAGTGCTTCTCTAGTACTTTCATAAACGTAGCCAAATTGCTTTGCACTGGTAAGTGTTCCGTCTATGTCAAAAAAAATCATTTTTCTCTCCATGTCATCTACCTCTACTCGAATCGAAAGGCTGTCTTTTAATCACCAAAAAGATAGCCGCAGTATATATACATCATTTTGATATAAAAGACATTGCTGCCACCAATCAGTTCTAGAAACTGGTTTAACCACGGAAAAGAAAAGAAACCTAACTGTAAGCTTAAAAACAGTATCGTAAAAACGATAGCAAATACCTTCTTAAAAACAGATCCATTGCGCTTATTATGGCTTTTATTCAAAAACATTCCAAACAGGAATAAGGAAACTACCTCAACGATCAATAAGATCATCCATTGATAGGGAATGTTCATATAGGCGTTCATCAGCCGTGTAATCAAAGCTGCAATGATCAGCACAAGCAACGGGGTTCCTAACCGCTTGATATCACTCATCATTTACTCATTCACTGTGACGCTTTCCATCACATCACCATTATGCATCGATTTAACTGCTTCCATGTTTCCGGTAACTTGACCAAAAACAGTATGGACACCATCCAAATGCGGTTGTGGTTCATGTACGATAAAAAACTGACAGCAGCCTGTATCTTTGCCACGATGTGCCATCGACATGGCACCTTCTACATGACGATGCGGGTTTCCTTTTGTTTCACAAGGGATCGTATAGCCTAAATCTCCTGTTCCATTTCCATATGGACAGCCGCCTTGCGAAACAAACCCTGGAATGACACGGTGAAATGTTTTTCCATTGTAATACCCTTCTTTTATCAGTTTAACAAAATTTGCAACCGTGATCGGCGCGTCTTCTTCATACAATTCAAAAGGTATCACTTCTTTGTTTGCCATGACAATTTTTCCTGTAATCATTGTTATTTCCTCCTTTAATGATCAGGTCAACAGCAACATCTGTTTACTGTTGACAAAACGAATACGTCTTCCTGCAAAAATCTCATTTCCGAACACTCCATCAAAAGGATGTCCTTCAAAAATCTCAACAAATGCGGTTATACAGCCATGAAGGCGTATATCTGCACGATCAACATATAACTGCAGCGAATCGATGATCGGGGTCATCATTTCTTCCTTACCGTGAACACCAAAACCAACGACTTTCGCTTCACTGATCACCCGCAAAGAACGCTGTTGGACATATGCAGTCCCTAACCAGCTTTGTTTTGCTCCGGTATCAACTCCAAACAATGCAGTTCCTCCGCCCTCTTCACGAACGATCAAGGTTGGAAAACTGCATGGAATCAAATTCGGCCGATCAAAACGAAAATGGTTTTTAACCACTTTAAACCGCTTGCTGATCGTATCCAGCTCAAAATCGAGCATCGACAAGAGATCCCATCCTAAGATCCCATCAAAGCGCAGCAGATCGATCTGAAACAGCGGAAGCGAAAAACGCTGCTGATCCAGCAAAACCAATGGCACATGCTGCCAGCTAATCATCCCTAGCCGCAATTGATTTACCAAAACCGTCGACAGCTTCATTTTGGTAGCACCCACACTGCCAATTTCTAATGTTCCTGCCGGCACACTCAGTTTCAGCTGTTCTGCCTTTTGCTTGCGTATTCCGCTGATCTGTGCACCGGTATCAATTAAAAACCGGCATTTCACATCCTCGATCCACACATCGATCTCATATAGGCCAAAAAGATTTCTGGTCAAAGGCAAGTCAAAAGCATCTGCCAGTTTTGTCATTGAAAAAGGATGGCTGGAATCACAAAGCATCTCATAAGAAGGCATTTTCGTTAACGGTGTTTGAAAGTTTTTTAAATATCTGCTCTTTTCCATATACTCTTTTTCGGAAATTGGATGTGCACGGGTACTTTGAATCTTCGCACGATGGATGAACATACGATCACCTCCTGTGGACGCATGGTCTCATTATAGCATACTTTTTAAACATGGTGTATAATGAAGCAAAGCAAGAATTAAAGGAGCGTGAATTGTTGATGAAAACAAATATCAATCAATTACCCATCATGAGCGTGATCGGAAATGTCGATCATCCTACATTGTCAGGAGATGGTCATTGGGTCGGTTATGATGGATATGGCAGGATTGCTATGTCCGTTGGCGGTATCGTTTATAATTATGCATTATTAGATCACTGCATGGGGATTGCCGGTGATCACATTGAACCGGGTGTTTCGATTAAAAACCCTGGCGACAAACAAAACAAGGCTTTGATGTCTTTTGCCTGCATCGGTAATGAAGCAAAGATCACAAACGGTCCTGCTCAAGGCAGCATCGGATATGTTACAGGGAAGCATGGCGGAATCGATCATGTCATGGTTTACTTCCCCAAAAATGTGTTAGAACAGATGAATGGAGATGAACACATTTTGATCAAAGCATGCGGACAAGGTCTGAAGCTGTTAGACCATCCAACCGTTCAAGTAATGAACATCGATCCAACATTGCTGAATCGCATGGACATCAAAGAAGTAAACCAAGCATTATATGTTCCTGTTGTTACGAGCATCCCAGCTTTTCTGATGGGAAGCGGACTTGGTAGCACATCGATGATGAATGGAGACTATGACATCATGACACAAGATGAAGATGCGAATGAACGCTATGGAATCAATCAGCTTCGATTTGGTGATCTGGTAATGATCGAAGATCATGATAATTGCCATGGTCCTCATTATCGCAAAGGCGCTCGCAGCATTGGTGTTATTGTTCATTCAGATTCGTTTACAAGCGGACATGGTCCAGGAGTAACCATCATCATGAGCGGTGATGAAACAACCTTGGTTCCTGAGATTCGTGCAGATGCCAATATTGCAAATTATAAATAATGAACTTGATCTGTTTGCTTAAAGTGAACAGATTTTTTTCTTCATGAGCGTCCTGCTAGCTGATGGATATTCTCCTGGTATATTAAAAAAGCCGGTTCAATCCAGAACCAGCATGTTTAATGATCCCTCCGCTTAATCGCGATTTCCTACAAATTGCAGGATATACAGGAAAATATTGATAAAATCCAAGTAGAGCTCAAATGCCGAATAGACAGATAAACGTTCGCGCATCCCTTCATCATTGCATTGCAGATAAAGCACCTTCATCTTTTGAACATCGTAAGCTGTCAATCCAGTAAAGATCAATAAGCCAATCGTCGTAAGCAGCATCATGCTTCCGCTCGCACCTGTGAATGCTAAGATGATTTCTGCGATGACCAAAACGATCAAAGAGATATACAGCAATGGACCAAATTTCATCAAATTGATCTTTGTCGTGTAACCAATGACTGCTAGGGAACCAAAATAAATCGCAGTAATACCAAAAGCAACCATGATCGCCTCAGCATCATACACAAATCCGATGACTGAGAAAGTGAAACCCGTGATCAAGGCATAAACTAGAAATAACATTCGTGTCGATGCAACAGAACGCTCCATCAAACGTGAACTAAAAGCGATTACCACGCCGATCTGGACGATTGCCATGAGCATGATTGACCACCTGCTCATTAACAGCACTTGTAAATAAATACCTGAAAAATAGAAGAAAGCTGCACTGATTGCTGTAACGAGCAGCCCAATGCCCATCCAGCCAAATGTACGCATAGCGTGTTTACGCATTCCTTCTTCAATAGAATATCCGCTTTGATAATTTTGTTCGTACATAAGATCAACTCCAATCTTTAAAAATCTAGTGATAGTATAACATACTTTTTATATCGATGCAAAATACCTGCCTTAGCTGACTTGCCGTAAAAAACGCAAAGCAACAGTTTGCTGTTTTAAATTTTTTGCTTTCTGCACTCTATCCTCTTGAGCAGTTTGCATCAAACTTGTAACAACCGTTCGTGCCTGTGTGACCTGATGTTCCAACCAGCAGCAGCTCTTTGTTTTCCGGTATGGAGAAAGAACTGCAAAGTTGCTGTCATTCAGCTTTGGTGAATGTAATACTGCTTCATTTTCTGCTAATTTTGCAGCATGGGCGTTTGGCATCAAGCAGCTAGTGGCCTTGATGCAATCCTTTTGAATCGCCGTTTTCAATTCTGTACATCCAAGATGCTGAAGTATTTCTTCAAGGATTTCTTCCCCGCTGCAAGAATCAAACGTTTTTCGTATATGATCTCCTTGTTCGTATGGGTATACGATCCTTCCGCTCATGACACCACCGGCTTGGCCAGGGAAAGAAGAATGAATATCAAGCGTAATTCCCCAATTCGTATCTGCCAGACAAATCAGGCCTTCCTTCTCATTCAGATTTCCCATATATTCAGACAAATATTGGTACAAGATACCTTCTTTGAAAGTAAAGACAAAGCTTCCTTCCGCACCATTTTTTGGTTCTAGCAGCTGTCCAGGCACATTTAACTCCCTGCGATGAGAAGCTAGTCGATTCCATAGACCTTCTTGTTTCGAACATTCGCCGCACGGTTTATTCAAAGAACCAAAACAAGCATCGCTGAAAGGTGACCCTAATACACATACGCATAGATCATCCCCATTCAGTTCGATCTGTCTACGCTTTTTCCCATCATTGACTTCCAGCATCCTTGCACGCAGATTATACGTATCACTGAAAAGAACATCTTCGATCTCTGCTCCCTTGTGAAAATGCACACCATACCCTTTTAAATAGCTATACAGCGGTTTGATCAAGGAATACGCAGGATGTGCCGGCAACGACATCCACCCTTCCATCGTTGATAAAGATTTCAGCTCTTCATTGCGCCACAGCAAGATCTGTCGTAATGATGCGGCCGATGAACTCTCCTTTAAACCAAACAATGTACGCAGTCTCATCCAAAAATCACTTTGGAAAAAATTTGTATTTTCATCAAACCATTGACAAATCGATACTTTCTCTAATTTATTCTCCGATGTCAAAATCAAACGTTCCAATAATCGGCGGTCCTTTTTGCTCAATGCTCGTTCTGTCCTATCAGATGCGTGTAAAATCAGCATTGGTTTTATTGGATGAGCTTGATGAAACTGAACAATTTCTTTTTTTACCGATACACCGCCCGCAGATAAAGCAGGAATGCTTCGGAACAATTCGAAAAAATCTGGGCATCCTTGTTCATGAAGAAAAAGATCACTGCTTAGTAAGACACCCTCTTCAACACCTAAAGAACAACCGCCGCCCATGAAATTTTCTTTTTGGAAGATATGAATGTTTTCTCCATCAAAATTGTAATCTCGTATCAAATAGGCAGCAACCGCTAAGGAAGCAAGCGAAGTATCTGAAAGATAAACTTTCCTACCGCCGCTGCTTGAAAAATGAACATTCGGCTGCCTGTTATTATTTTTCTGTTTCATTGTATAAGCAGCACCAGCTGCCAATACAGCACCTCCGGCCGCAAATGCTGCAGCCATCTTTTTATAATCCATGGCATCTGCCTCCCATCACCAAAGAATCATGCTTTCATTATAATGAAGTTTGCCAAAAAGTAAAGGATTCCCGATATTTTCACACACTTCTTGAAAATATCGGGAATTGATCGTTATTAGCGTTTGACATGTGTGTGGAACAACATCCAGACACCAATCATCACAGCAGAAATATAGCC
Organism: uncultured Erysipelotrichaceae bacterium; assembly: GCA_949296305.1. GTDB lineage: Bacteria > Bacillota_I > Bacilli_A > Erysipelotrichales > Erysipelotrichaceae > Merdibacter. Next base: position 10,897 of record CASFOT010000109.1, on the reverse strand, counting down.
CACAAAGCCAAGAGCAGGAATGCCTAGAATCTGCGGCGTCATATTAGTCGTACAGATCAATGAAGAACCGATCAGCAAGGCAGCAGCCACGATACACATAATCATCTTATTTACGATCTTATCGATCAAATAAATCGGCTGATAACTATCCATCACTTCCAAATTTACTTTCAAACGTCCTTTATTGATCATCTGAAGCGTTTGGGAAAGCTGAGATGGCAATCGCAACCCTTTCTGCATAGAATCGATGGCATGGCGAGATAACGATTTCGTCATTTCGTGCCACTGTTCTTTATCCAGCAATGAGCTCCCCATATAGTTAGCTGCCGTCGTTATGATATTTGTAGTAGGATCGATCAATGCAATCGTGCTTTCTGCACTCACCAATCCTCTGGCCAGCATAGAAATTCCTTTCGGCATCGATATACGATGTCGATGGGCCACTGTAAAGATCTCCTGTACAGCCACACCTAGATCAATTTCCTGAAGATCTTTTGTCATATACGCCCCCATCAGTTTTTCCATATCATCATAGAGGCGATTATAATCATATTGTCCATCGTGAATGCCTAATGCTAAGATCACTTCCGTGAGCTCACTGATATCATTTCTGGCCATTGCACTAAACGCTCTGCGAATCTGTTCGCGATCACGATCATTTAAAACACCCATCATACCGAAATCAAGCCACACGATCTTTCCATCACGTATGCGTAAATTGCCCACATGCGGATCTGCATGGAAAAAGCCGTCATGAATGATCTGTCTCATATAATTATCAGCTAATTTTGCGGCAATTTCTTTGCGGTCATACCCATCTTCTTGAAGCCGTTCAACATCATCGATGGCGAGTCCATCAATATACTCCATGATCAAGACTTTCGATGTCGAAAGATCTTTTCGAACAAAAGGCAGCGTAATGTAACGAACATCCTTATTGAGCACAGCAAATCGCTGCATGAAATTTGCTTCATTGATAAAATCCATTTCTTGTTTCGCTGTTTCCCAAAACTCATCTAACACGATGTTCACATCGATGACCGAACTAAAAACTTCTGACAAATGCAATAGCTTGCTCGCTCTTCTTAATAAAGAAATATCCCGTTCCATGCGTTCATAAATAAACGGCCGCTGAATTTTTACGACTACTTCTTCCCCGCCATGCAGAACAGCACGATGCACTTGGGCAATAGATGCAGAGCCTAATGCCCGTTTATCAAAAGATTCGAACAATTCATTCACGCTGCAGCCATATTCTTCTTCTAATATGTCATAGACAACCTCTATCTCCATCGGCTTGACCTGTGTGCGTAATTTCATCAATTCATCACAATAACGTTTAGAAAACATATCTTGGCGAGAAGACATCAATTGTCCGATCTTGACGAAAGTCGGTCCTAGATCCTCAATGATTTCTCTGAGCTTAACAGGATCAATTCCTTTTGTAATCTGATGTTTATGCAAAATGGAAATGATCTGCGCTAGACGGCGTTTGCTTGTTAACGACTTATTCTTCATCCGAAGCAATATTCTCCTGCGCCAGGATCGCTGCTTTCAATTGTTCCAGCTCTTCTTTCGAAAGTGTCTTTACCTGTTCCTGCAGCCGCTCCATTCGTTGTTTCGCACACGCCTCCTTAGCACCTTCTACTTTTTCTTTTACATGATGTTTGAGTTCTTCGTTCAGCACTCTTCCCTGCTCAACACTTAACTCACCTTTTTTTACCAGTTCATCTACCAGCTTTTTCGACTTTTCAGCAGTCAATGCCACGGCACCAATCCCTAAAAGTACAAGTTTTTTCATATCATCACTTAGTTGATCGATCATATGAACACCTCCTCTTATCCTTATTGTAACACTTTCTGTCAATTTCACCATTGAAATCTGTTTTTCTTATCTATGCGAGAATAAAAAAAGCCGCGGCATTGCCACGGCATCATTATGTTTCTACTTTTTGATGTTGTAGAAAGCGTTCTTTCCTAAGTACTGTGCAATATTGTTTGCGCCACGCTCGTTCAATTCATCTTCGATACGGATCAAACGGTTGTACTTAGCGATACGGTCTGTTCTTGACATAGAACCAGTTTTGATCTGTCCAGCATTCAAACCAACAGCGATATCAGCGATTGTTGTATCTTCGCTTTCACCGCTACGGTGAGATACTACACAAGTATATCCTGCTTCTTTAGCCATTTCGATTGCATCGAATGTTTCAGTCAAAGTACCAATCTGGTTAACTTTGATCAGGATTGCATTTGCAATACCTTTTTCAATTCCTTCTTTTAAGATTGAAGGATTCGTAACGAACAGGTCATCACCAACCAACTGAATCTTATCGCCTAAACGATCAGTCAGTTTCTTCCATCCATCCCAGTCACGTTCTCCTAAACCGTCTTCGATGGATACGATCGGATATTTTTCAACCCATTCAGCATACATATCGATCATTTCATCTGTTGTTTTTGTTCCTTGACCTGATTTGCTCAGTTCATACATACCTGTTTCATGGTTATGGAATTCAGATGCAGCAACGTCCATTGCGATGCAAATGTCTTCACCTGGAACATAACCAGCAGCTTTGATAGCTTCAACGATCAGTTCCAATGGTTCCTCATTACCTTTTTCACAAGAAGGAGCAAAACCACCTTCATCACCAACATTTGTGTTGTATCCGCGAGCTTTTAATACCTTGCGCAGGTTATGGAATGTTTCGCTACCCATACGGATTGCTTCTTTTTCATCCTTAGCGCCAACAGGCATGATCATGAACTCCTGGAAGTCAACAGTAGAATCTGCATGAGATCCACCGTTCAATACGTTCATCATAGGAACAGGTAATACTTTCCCGTTGAATCCGCCAAAATACTTATATAATGGCATACCATAGAAATCTGCAGCTGCTAACGCACATGCCATAGAAACACCTAAAGTAGCGTTTGCACCCAAATTCTTTTTGAATGGAGTGCCATCCAGTTCCAGCATCAGCTTGTCGATTGCATTTTGGTCAAGGCAGCTCTTACCAATCACTTTTGGTGCGATGATCTCATTAACGTTCTTCACCGCCTGCTGAACACCTTTACCCATGAAGCGATTTTTGTCACCATCACGCAACTCTAACGCTTCTCTTTCACCTGTGCTTGCACCGCTTGGTACGATAGCGCGTCCATAAGCTCCGCTCTCTGTTGTTACTTCAACTTCGATTGTTGGATTACCTCTGGAGTCAAGCACTTCTCTTGCATAAACATCAACAATAATTGACATGTCAAAATTCCTCCTTCGTACACAATATATGATACAATGCATCGATCAAATATGCAATATGTAAGCAGCAATTAAATTACGTTTTTCCCTATTTTTCTCATGCTTTTTCTTATGTGTTTACCTACAGAAAACAGGTGCATACAAAATGTTGTATACACCTGTTAAAGCATCTGGCAAACACCTGAAAACTAATATTTTTCAATGAAGTCCAACAGCTCTTGCGCTGCAACTTCCAAGCCTTCACGTTCCTCTTTGTTGAATCCCAGATGAGTATAAATTTCACCGACAAATACGTTGTTATCTTTTAAACACTGGAATACTTCATCGATCAATGGTTCACAAATTTCCTGCTTCTGCATAGGACCGAAAGGATTTGCAAAATAAGTGGTTGAAATACCAACTTCTTGTGTAGTACCTAACGCCATGCGCTTGCCTAACTTACAAACAGCTTTGGCATCTTCCATATCTTGGAAACGATGCAGGCCCATTTTGTTATCATAGTTATTCGCATAGGCAAACAGATCGATCCGATGATTGGTCGATACGACATCATATGGCGCAGCAGGCGTGATTACTCGAGCATTTTTCGATTCAGGCGACATAAAGACACTGCGATCCATATCTCGATATGGTGTTCCCGGATCCAAATCATCCAAGCGGATAAAAGCACCAATTTCTGTGCCCTGTCCATAAGGTACGCCATCTTCGATGTGAATCGTACCCATATCATCAAATACAACTTCGATCGATTTGATCTTTTCATTTCCTAATGCTTTCAATGCTTCAATCGATTCTGATTTTCCTGCACCAGAATCGCCCATCAGCATGATGCCCTTTTTCTTTCCGTTTTTCAATGTGATATTAACAAATGCACCATGGATCGGCAGCCAGCCTTTTTTCATCATAGCTAAGTTATGAAGCGTCAAGGACATCTTTTTCAGATAGCCAAAGTATTCGATGCGCTGATTGTAGCTGACACAGCCTACCCAGATATCTTCTTGCTCATCATGATAGAAAGTTGTTTCATCTTTGCCATCTTCATTACCAAACAAGCAGATCAAATCTGGTTTTTGCTCGCATTCATCTTTATTTGCTAATTCAAACAGGTTTCCTAATGAAACGGCTGAAGCAAAGAAATCACGATGGAAGTAAATAAACGCCAACAAAGAGCCAATCTTACAAGGATAACAGAACCATGTATCACCATCGCCAGTAAAATCATTGATCGGGTTATCTTTTCTTTCTGTAAACATACCTGTACGCTTATTTGATTTTGGATGCAAGATCATTGGGGTACGCAGCATAACAGTATCAATAAATGGAATCTCCTGCAGACGATCATACTTTTCACTTAATTCCGTTTGATTTAATCGTACGCTTACAGCTGCATTAGTTCCAGCCTGCATCTGACGGTATACACGATTTTTTCTTCCCATGACACGTTCTTCCATCATACGATACAAAGCAAGGTTCAGATTGTTGAAGTTTGAATCCAGCATTACGAAGCTCTCTGCACCTAATGACTGTGCCGTTCCACTTGAAACGACTGAAAAACGTTGATGCTTTTTCCAGAAGTTATAGAGTTCATCTACAAATTCCAACAGTTTCGCTTTATCATTCAAATAGATCGATTCAATCTCTTCACAGCGAAAGATCCTCATCATACGAAACAGTTTGATGATTTCAAAAGCCGCCTCGCGGGCACTTCTTCCTTGAAGAGCATATAGATACAAGTCCTCATCGAAGGTCTTCAGATATTCGATATACATCCGCACGAAATTAGCAAATGTGGATGATGTCAGAAAATCATCTCCGTTTTTTGGATACGCCTTGTTAAAATTTATAATCGCAAGATCATCATTCAAATAAATTGATTCTTTCATAGTACTCCTCCTTCTGTTTTGCACGATACGGTTATTATACATGATTTAATCAAAAAACAAAACACTAAGAAAAAAATTTTCATTCTCTGTAAGTGTTTTCATTGCTTTTTTCTCTTATATTTCCTCATTTTTTGATCATTTCGCACGATAAAAATCGCTTTTTCCAATATTTGTTAGAGAAAGCTAACACCTTTTTTTCTTTTATTTCTTTGCAAATTGACAGAAAAGGTAAAATAGCGTACACTACGATTAAAAGAGTTAGCTTAAGGCAACCGAATGCCGACACAAGAACATTAGAAAGGAATCTTATGCCATTAACTGATACAAAGAAAAAATACTTATTGACGATTGCTTTGTTAAACGCAGCGCCTGCAGCCCCTTTTCGCCCCATCGATCTTGCAGTAAAATTAGGTGTTTCTCGCGCAAGTGTCAGCAGAATGCTGTTTGAATTTACAAAAGAAGGATTGGTCGTTCAAAAAGAGCATAGCTATCAATTATCTCAGCAGGGGCTAAAGATCATCGCCGATTCTTTGCATCACTATGATCAGTACTATGCTTTTTATGCTCAGACGCTTGGTCTCAATAAATATGATGCTCATGAATGCTGTATCTCTATGCTTTGTTCCCTGAATCAGCAAACAATCGAACATTTAAGCAGCCAGCTTTCTAACCATCTCAAGCAAAAGGCCGCTTGATGAAACACAAGAGCAGTTCTATGTTCAATGTGGATCAAATAGAAGAAAACACTTTTTGTTTTTCCTTAAGTCATCGCTCGCCATCATGGCGACGATGGCTTTTTTTATAAGCACATAAATCTGTTCTCTTCGATAAATCAAAAAAGTGAATCTTATCTGTTTGCCATTCAAACATAAAGATCCACTTTAATAAATTCCTTTGCAGATGAAGCAGCTATTGTAAGATTATTTTTTTCAACAGATCCACGCATTCTTGTAAGCTTACTTCTTGTTTTTCTCCAGAAACACGTTCCACAAATTCCACTTTGCCTTCGCTGATCCCTCGGCCAACTGTCACACGATAAGGAATACCAATCAGCTCCATATCTTTGAATTTAACGCCTACTCGTTCATCACGATCATCTAAAAGTACCTCAATGCCGCTTGATTCGAGTTCTTGGTACAGCTTTTCTGCCATTTCCTTTTGCAATTCGTCTTTCATAGATACAATGACGATACTAACCGCATAAGGTGCTACAGACAATGGCCAAATGATACCATGTTCATCATTATGCTGCTCGACGATTGCCGCCATGCATCGTTCTAAACCAATACCATATGATCCCATTACAACTGGCTGTAATTGATTGTTTTTATCCAAATACTGCAATCCCATCGTCGTTGCATACTTCGTACCAAGCTTAAACAGATTTCCTACTTCAATTCCATGCTCGAACTTCAGTTTTCCGCCACAGATCGGACAACGATCCCCATCGTGGACCTGAGCAATATCGCCGATCTTTTCTGGCTCAAAATCATTGATATTCACATTGACATAGTGATGATCGCTTTTATTTGCACCTACGATAAAATTGCGCATATGTGTAATCTCACGATCCATGATCACTGGGCAATCGATTCCAATCGGTCCGGCAAATCCAACGCGGGCATGCGTAACACGCTCTACCTCTGCAAAATCTGCCATTTCCATCTCGTTGGCTCCAAGCAGTTTTAATGCCTTTGTCTCATTCAGTTCCCGATCTCCGCGCAGCATGAAAGCAACGGTCTTCCCATCCACACGGTATACGAGCGTTTTAACAAAATCGCTGACTTGACGATCAAAGAAAGCTGCGACCTCTTCAATCGTTTTTGCATTTGGTGTTTCTACCATTTCATACGGTTTCATTTCTTCAGCAGAATCTTCATTTGTTTCCACTACTTCAGTAATTTCTAAGTTGCTGGAAAAATCACAATGTTCACAGCCGACAACGATATCTTCTCCGATATTTGTAATGGCCTGGAATTCCTCTGATAACAATCCACCCATTGCACCTGTATCTGCTTTTACGATCTTATAACGGATATCCATGCGATTGAAAGAGTTGCAATATGCTTCATACATCTTCTGATAAGAAACATCTAAACCTTCCAGATCAACATCAAACGAATAAGCATCTTTCATGATAAATTCACGTACCCGGATCAAGCCATAGCGAGGACGTGTTTCATCACGATATTTTGTTTGGATCTGATATAAATTATAAGGAAAATCCTTATATGACTTCCCTTTCATTGAAGCTGCTACTGCAAACAGCTCTTCATGTGTAGGACCCAGTACATAATTTTTTTGATAACGGTCTTTCAAAGCAAACATATTGGAACCAAATGCTTCCCTGCGGCCGCTTTTCTCATATACATCTTCTAAGATCATTGCAGGCATCAACAATTCCTGTGCTCCAGAACGATCCATTTCTTCACGGACGATATTTTCAATCTTCGCCAATACCCGTTTTCCCATCGGCATGATCATATAAATACCACTGCTCGTTTTTTTGATCATCCCTGCACGTACGAGCAAGTTTCCGCTTCGGCTGTCTTCATCCTTTGCGTCTTCACGCATCGTATAAAAGAAACTATGGTTTAACTTCATCTTCTTCTCTCCCTCACTAATAAACATTTCGTTTCGTACGATCATACATCTTCCGTATCATTGCTTGCGGTTCTAAAGGTATCTCACATGGTACGTTTACCAATTGCATCGGTTGATTCAACACCTCAAGTGCTGTTCCATCCAGATCATACACTTCTTCAATGCGAAAACGCGTAGATGCTGTATGAGGTCCAAACACTTCTGCATCGATATGTGGATAGAAGTGATTACGAACTTGTAATAATGCTGTCTTCGCCTGGGCATCATAAGCAATCACATCAGCGATATATTCCTGTGTGACTCCTGCACCATTAACGCCATACAGCTGATCTTGTGCTTTCGGCATGCCCAGATAAAAACCTGGCCCTGTGGGTCGATTTTCCGCCTTAGCGATTTCTTCTTCATAAAATGCGATCCGTTCTTCGCTCAATGAACGTGTCTCCATATATTCATCGATCAACATGCGATAGGCGTGTACGACCGTTGCTATATAATAAGCACTTTTCATTCGTCCTTCGATCTTCAAACTAGCTACGTTTGCTTCGATCAAAGCAGGAATAAATCGGACGGCTTGCAGATCTTTGCTGGACATAGAAAACAGGTCCTGCGGATCATGGATCGCTTTTTCTCCTTCATATACTTCGTATTTCCAACGACAGCTTTGAGCACATCCGCCGCGATTTGCATCCCGATTAGTCATATGGTTTGATAAGACACAACGTCCTGAAAACGAAATGCACATTCCTCCGTGAATAAATACTTCCACTGGCAAGCACGCATGGGCACACGTTTCTTTGATTTGTTCCAACGTACACTCTCTAGCTAATACGACACGGTCCATTCCCTGCTGTTTCCAAAAACGGATAGCAGACGCATTCGTCGTTGAATGCTGGGTCGATATGTGCACTTCTAAGACAGGCGCAATTTCTTTAACATAACATGCAATTGCCGGAGAGGCTACGATCACCGCATGGACCCCTGCATCTGCTAAAGCTAGCACATATTCTTTCAGACCGCAGAGATCTTCTTCATGAGGCAATAGATTTAATGTTACATGCACTTTTTTGCCCAATGAACGTGCAAATGCTGCACCTTCACGGATATCATCCAAAGAAAAATTGCTTGCTCGTGAACGCAGCGAAAACTGCTGTCCGCCAATATATACGGCATCTGCACCATATAATAAAGCGATCTTCAATCGTTTCAGATCTCCCGCCGGTGCCAACAGCTCAATCTTGTCCATCTCTGTCACCTCACTTTACTAATGTTGTTTTTGTATAGTAAAAACCTTCACTATAAGATTCATCTTTTTGTTCTGACCAAGAGAATGCCACCTCTTGTGCCTGTAAAGTTCCATTCAAAACATTTTGATAAGTACGCAAAGCTGCAAGTGCCCACGCATCATCATGAAAAATACTGTCAATGCGGAAACGTTCTATACCTGCATCCCGCAATTCATTGATCTGCGCAATGCTTTGCAGCGTATATTCACTGAACACATGGGTTCCGTTTTCATCTTCAATGATCGGCATCCTTGCTGATCGTGTAGACTCCTGCAAAGTAAGATCCCTGCGGTCTTTGATTGCTTGTTCTTTACCAATAAAACCAAAGTAACTGCTTAATAAAGGGCGTCTGCTATGCATGATCGAAAACCGGCCATGCACAAGCATTTCACAATGAGAAACCTGTGAAGCGATGTGTTTGATTTCCTGTAAAGTGATCTCGCGGGAGAGCGAAACAGCCCGACATCCGTTATTCAGATAAAATGCAACGTCTTTAGCATTTGTGATCAGTGTATCCGGCTGATAGATGAAACATTGTTCCATTCCTAATTGCAGTCCTTCATATAAGACCCCTTCATCAGCAAAATAAATATGATCAACATCCAGCTGTTTCAGCAATTTCAAAAAAGCACGCAGCCGATCCAATTCATCCTCCATGAACAGGCGGGTACAATTAACTGAGGCTTGCAGTCCACATGCATGTATTTCTTTGATTAGTGAGCCAAGCTCTTCTTCCATAAACAAATGAGCACCTCGTAAAGAAAAGAAAGGAACTGCCAAAAGGATCTCTTGTGCTCCAGCTTCCTTAAAGAATGGTATGTTTTTTGCTTCATGTAATGTTACGATCCACTGACTCATATGCTCACCTCTTCAAAACGTATCCCCATTATATCACATTCCTATAAAAAAAAGGGTAATTTCTTATATCTGACGGATGCCACTCCAACAGGCATCAAAGCGCATTGATTTTATCAGCAAACAGAGAAAGCATGCTGCCATCATTCATGCGAAACCAACCTGTTCATTCATCGCAGCATACAATTTCGTTATTCTCATTTTTGCTTCCTTTATTATAAAGAGAAACTGTTAGTCATGCAAGGAAAAACGTTGCATCATCATTCCAACAGGAATCTTCATCAGCAGCGCCTGTGCCGCATCAACGGCAGATAAACTTGTCCCAGCGAAAGCGATCCCCTGCTGTTCTGCCTCCTCGATCAAAGATACACTGATAACATTCTGAGAAGCAGCCACAATACAGCTTGCCTGGCTGCGCAGCATTTTTTCAACAGCTGATCGATCACCTTCACAGATGACAAACGCTTGACGAAGATCTTTTTGATCTGAGTCCGGCAATAACATGAATCGTCTGCAATGTACGTCCGGTCCAGGCTGATGAAAGAAAACACCTTCGATTGCCTGCATGATTTCTTGTAATGACATTTGAGCCAGCAATCCATCCAAATAACGAGAATCATGAGATAATAGCCGTAAGATTTGAGACAAAGGAACAAATCCGATCGTATGATCGTCTTTTCCTCGAATAAGAATGCGGTTCACATCATCATCACGCAAATGATGACAGATCGTCCCAATAGGGGTGTCAATGTGGGCATATAAGCATTGACCTTTAATTTGCTGCATATGTTCGCTCATACATATCCCTCCCTCATTAGCTTTTCCTATGAATTCTCTCCTATACAAAAAAGAGAGCTTGTTTGCTCTCTTTTCAGACTGTTGACAAAGTATGTCGACAGTCTTTACTTTTTCTGATAAAATATTTATGGCAGAAAAGACCTTAATAAGCCAAAAAAAAGCCAACTTTTCTGCCTTTTCTATTGCTCAAAATGGTATAATTTAAATAGCTTATT
>CASFOT010000108.1 GCA_949296305.1 uncultured Erysipelotrichaceae bacterium | reverse complement strand
GTAAAATCTTCTGACCATGTCTATCTAACAGACGAACAAGATATTCTATTCGATGTTTATTTACTCTATACTCTTTGACAAGAGATGCAATCGTTACACCTTGTTTTCTTTTATGATAGATTTCCATTCTCTGATCGTTATCGAGTTTTGACATAAGAAAAGCGAACCTCCTTGTTTGGATGTCCAAACTTTGGGGTTCGCTTCACAACACTTCATCTTCCTTTTTCTTTGTTGCTGCACTTATGACAAGAACAGTCACCTTTAAAATGCTTAAACGATACCCATAAGGCAAGCAATAGTAAACAGATGATCATAAACAGAATAACTGCGTCAATCCACTTCATGAATCACACCTCTTTCCGTCTCTATCTTTTATATCTTCTTTTTTTTATTTTGGTCATTAACACATAACAACCCCCTATGATCAAATAGAGCATGATGATCATGACAAAGAAATATAACATCGAACTTGTAGAACTGCCCATCATTCAACCGCTCCTTTTAATCTTTATTCGAAGCGAAGACTTGGGACTTGCAGCTTTTACAAGAACAAGAAGCACATCCGCTGCACCCTAAGATTTTTCCCATTCTTGCAGCTAATTTTCTTTCACGATGATGCCGGTTGAGCACGTAACCACAATACAATAATATACTTGCTCCGATGATGAGATCTGCCATAGATATTCCTCCTGATCGTTCCACGCACGCTCATTCTTGTACAGAACGGCGGGCATATCCTTTTTGATCCTTATAAGGATCTGGCCTAAATAACATAAACAGGAATAATAAGAACAAGAGGATGGCAATCAAGCTCCAAATAGTAAAGGCGCCTCCCATCAACAAAGACCCAAATTGATAAATGATCAAACAAACGGCATAGGCAAACAAGTTTTGGAACAAGATGGCAAACCAGAACCATTTTCTGGACTGCATTTGCTGAGCCATTGTTGCAATTGCAGCCAAGCAAGGAGAATCCAGCAGATTAAACAATAAGAATGAAAAGGCTGCTAACGAAGTTGGAAACCAAGCTGCAATTGCTGGAGCAACGATTGCAGGATCTTCTGCCAGATCTTGTGAAACATTTGCTAATACACCCATTGTCGTAACAATTGCTTCTTTTGCTGTAAAACCAGAAAGGGAAGCTGCAACTGCCTGCCATTGGTCAAAACCTAACGGTGCAAATATCGGCGCAATGCTGCCGCCAATAACCGCAAGCAGACTGTCCGCACTGTCTTCTACCATCCCAAATGAACCATCTGCAAATCCGAACCCGGCCAAAAACCACATAATGACACAAGCTAAGAACAAGATCGTTCCTGCTTTGATGACAAATCCTTTTAAGCGTTCCCAAACATGCATCAAGACCGTTTTGACAGATGGAACATGATACTGTGGCAGCTCCATGACAAATGGCGCAGGCTTTCCTGAAAAAGGCTTGGTCTTCTTCAACATGATCGCAGAAAGCAAGACTGCTAAAATACCGGTAAAATACATCAATGGTGCGATCCAGCCGCCCGCTTCATAATTTCCTGTCGTTAGAAAACTAGTGATCACCCCACCCATCAAAGCAATCACTGGCAATTTTGCCCCGCAAGGCACAAATGTTGCCGTCATGATCGTCAAACGACGGTCATTCTCTTGTTCGATCGTCTTGGAAGCCATGATTCCCGGTATACCGCATCCAGAAGAAATCAATAAAGGAATAAAACTTTTTCCAGATAATCCAAAATGCCGGAATACACGGTCCATGACAAAAGCAATACGCACCATGTATCCACAATCTTCTAATATAGATAAAAACAAGAATAAAATGGCCATTTGCGGTACAAAACCTAATACAGCACCAACACCGCCTATGATTCCTTCAACTACTAACGATTGAATCAGATCGCTTGTTCCCATAGAGGAAAGCCAGCTGCCTGCAAATTCCTGGATCATCACGACAAACTCATCATTGGTCCAATCCGTTACAAAGGTACCGATCGTCGTTACCGATATATAATAAACAACAAACATCACCGCGATAAAGATAGGGATACCCAAAAAACGATTGGTTACGATACGATCGATCCGATCTGAAACGGTTAGTTCCCCGGCATTCTTTTTGACGGTTACTTGTACGATCTTTTGAATCCTTTGATAGCGTTCATCCGTGATGATGCTTTCCATATCGTTATCATATTTTTTTTCTAATGCATCTCTCTCTTTTTCCACTCTTTCCTGTTCATTTTTTGGCATAGCCAACTGTTTGAAAACTTTTTCGTCATTTTCAAGCAATTTAATTGCGTACCAGCGCCGATTTTCTTTTGCAATCGTGGTCGGCAATATTTTTTCAACATTTTCAATTGCCTGCTCAATATCTTTAGAAAACTGTTCTTTCGGAAATTCTGCACGTTTGGTTTTCGCCATGTGAATGGCTTTAGTTATCAATTCGCTCAACCCGATCCCTTTCAAAGCAGATGTTTCCACGATCGGTACATGCAATAACATTGATAAACGCTGCAGATCGATGCAGATCTTTCGTTTCTCAAGCAGATCGCTCATATTTAGTGCTACAACCACTGGAACTCCTGTTTCCACCAGCTGTGTCGTCAAATATAAATTACGTTCGATATTGGTCGCATCTACCAAATTGACAATCACATCCGGCCGCTCTTTCAATAAATAGTCACGGCTGACCACTTCCTCTAAAGTATAAGGCGAAAGCGAATAAATGCCAGGTAAATCCGTAATGATGACTTCTTTATTTTTCTTTAATCTTCCTTCTTTTTTTTCAACTGTAACACCTGGCCAGTTTCCGACATATTGATTTGCTCCGGTCAATTCATTGAACATTGTCGTTTTCCCACAGTTTGGATTGCCAGCCAATGCAATTCGAATCGTCATCTCAATCACTCCTTCTCATCATTTGACTAACACACATTTTGCATCTTCTTTACGTAAAGATAATTCATAACCTCTTACGGTTACTTCTACAGGATCTCCTAAAGGAGCCACTTTTCGAATATACAATTGCGTTCCTTTCGTAAGACCCATATCCATGATCCTGCGCTTAAAAGCTCCATTTCCTTCAACTTTTACAACAACTACTGTACTGCCTACTTTTGCTTCTCCTAACGTCATTCCTGCCGCTCCTCTCTTTTTTATCAGATCATGATATATCGAGCCATGTCTTTATTGATGGCTACACGTGAATCCCTGACATTTACGATGACATTCCCGCCGATAGTGGATAAGACGATGATCGGCGTGCCAACTAAAAAACCCAAATTTCCCAAAAAACGCCGTGTCTCTTCATTTCCTCCAACTTTTTGTATCGTGTTGTTTTCACCAATTCCTGCAAGTGTTAATGGCATCATGTTTCATCCCTTTCTTTTATAAAAAACCGCTTTTTTTCTTTCCTGTTTCATCTCATAGTTAGCATACAGCAACTAAAAAGAAGAATCAACAATCTTTTGTTAGCCACAGCTAACATACGTCTCCTGTTTTTCTTCCCGCAACTACTTTGACTTATGAAGTATCTTTCGATATAATCCCGAGTTTAACAGTTAAAGAAAGATAAAGTGCTAGAAACACCTTTGAATAAAGGGAAATCTAGCACTATCTTTTGTTCAGGATTTGTTGTATGTGGATTAATCTTCATGATTTTTTTACGATCTTGTTTAAATCTTTTGG
>CASFOT010000107.1 GCA_949296305.1 uncultured Erysipelotrichaceae bacterium | reverse complement strand
CATTAGTCTTGCACGCTTCATTATTGTTGCCAGCCTTTCTAATTGTCTAACAGAATCATTATAACACAATTCATTTATTCTACAGAAGGAGGTTTCATTCGATCTGCCATAAAAAAAACAGCGCATCCGCTGTCTTTTTTTACTTAAGTCCGTATTTCTTATTGAACTTCTCGATACGTCCCTGAGCTGCTGCGAAACGCTGACGTCCTGTAAAGAATGGGTGGCAGTTTGAACAAGTATCCACACGCAGTTCTTTCTTCGTTGAGCCAGTTTCAAATTCAGCACCGCAGGAAGTACATTTTACCATCACACGATGATATTCTGGATGAATTCCGTTTTTCATGTTCATACTCTCCTTCCGCCTTAGACCTCGGGTGGGTCCAAAGTAAGTGCTCATATATTATACCAAGCACTTCGTAAATACGCAACTGCATTTTAAAGAAAAGAAACAGAATTTGTAGAAATCCTTCTCTTTCTTGTTGGTTTTATCTGTGATAAAATGAGAACGTTATAAGGAGGCACTATGAGTCGATTCTTTGGCCATTTAAGCACCATTAGTAAACATAAGATCAAAGTCACCCGTTTGTGTTTCCGGTGCGGACTGTACGCTCAGGGAATCAAACATGACCTTTCCAAATATTCACCTGTTGAATTCTGTGCCGGTGTCCGTTATTATCAAGGGAATCGAAGCCCGATCGATAAAGAAAAAGAGGTAAAAGGATACTCTTTAGGCTGGCTCCATCACAAAGGAAGAAACAAACATCATTGGGAATATTGGCTGGATAACGGAAAAAACGGCGTCCATCCCCTTGAAATGCCGGTGAACTATGTAGTCGAGATGTTTTGTGATCGGGTGGCTGCTTCTCAGATTTATATGAAAGATCGTTATGATGATGCAAGTGCACTGCAATATTATCTGAACGGACGTGATCATGTAATGATCCATCCAAACACAGATCGATTGATCCTGCACTTGTTGACTTATCTCAGCGAACATGGATTGACTGATACGATTGCCTATATTCGAGCAAAGATCCTGCATAATGATTGATGCGCACAAGCTGCGCTTTTTTTATGGCCATCGATAATGAGCAACAATTGTTTGATTCGTCAGTTCATCTCGCTCTCTTGCGCCCCAAGAATCAAAATGAATCAAATAAGGGTACCCTTGCTGATTGCGGCGATCGCTGACGATACCGATATGCTGTGGATAGATGACGATATCCCCCGGCTGCCAATCCGCTGGATCATTGCATTCAATCGTCAAAGAAAGCGCATGGCGTTCAAAAAACGTTTGTTGATTATTCACCCGGCGAAAATCGATATTGCCATCAGGAACTGTGATACCATATAAGGATGGATCCAGCGCGATATCTTCATCGATCAGATCTTTGAGACAATACCCAGCTTCATCAAATGCAGCCACCACCACATCGGTGCATACCCCATAGCCATCATCCGGATAACCGCCTGCATAATAACGGCTGCCATAACGAGGCTGGCTCTTCACATAAGCACGAGCGCCCAAGACCAGATCATGTGCATCATCGATTCCATTGCCGTTGATATCTTGGCTGCTCTTGATCTCAGCAATCCCTGCTTGTTGTGCATCGATGCTTCGATCCCATGTGCCAAAAAAATCACTGGCTGCCACAAACAAAACAAAACTGATTGAAAGAAAAAACCATTGTCCCCATTTCTTCAAACAGATCACCTTCCCTACAATCATGATAATAAAAATAAAAAGCCAAATCAATATCTGGCTTCTCTTTGATGCTTTACCTATTTATTCGCTTTCGTCCAGTCCGCCAATCATCTCTAAGATACGGTTGAGATCATCAACATCTTCATAATGGATCGTAATATGGTTTTTTTCGATCTTCACGGTTGTCTGAAAACGATTTTCTAACCGATGACATACAGCTTCCATGTGAATGTCCCTCGGTTTTTCTTTCTTTCGTTCTTTTGGTTTTTGAGTCTCTTTTACCAGTTTCTCTACCGCACGGACGCTTAACTGCTCTTTGATGACCTTCTTAGCGAGCAGTTCCATCTGCTGCGGATCATTAAGTGCCAACAGCGCACGTGCATGGCCCATAGACAGCTGATGATTCATCACATATTCCTGCAGCGCTGCAGGCAGTTTCAACAAACGAAGCGTATTTGCGACATGCTCTCTTGATTTTCCGATACGAGAAGCGAGTTCTTCCTGTGTATACCCCAGTTTTTTGATCATCTTCTCGTAAGCCTGCGCTTCTTCGATCGCATTGAGATCTTCACGCTGGATATTTTCTAACAACGCAATCTCCATCATCTGCTGATCATCAAATTCCATCAAGATCGCTGGTATTTTTTCTAAACCTGCCAGTTTACTTGCACGCAGACGCCGCTCACCAGCGATCAGTTCATAACCGCCTACCGACTTTTTCACTAAGATCGGTGTGAACACGCCATGCTGCTGAATGGATTGCGCTAGTTCTTTTAACCGGTCATCATCGAAATTTTTACGTGGCTGATATGGATTGGGACGAACCTGATCCAACGATACTTCAAAGCGTCCGCTGACATGGGTATCTGATTTCCCTTGTTGAATGTCCTCCAGCACTTCACTGACATCTTCACCAAAAATTGCCGCAAGTCCTTTTCCCAAGCGGGCTTCGCTCTTTTTAGCCATTCTGCCACCTCCTATTTCTTATTTTGTTTGACTACTTCATTTGCCAGACCGGCATAAGCTTTTGCACCTTCACAGCGCACATCATATTCAAAGATTGATTTCCCTCTAGAAGGAGATTCGCTCAGCTTTACATTTCGTGGTATGTAGTGATGATATACCCGGTCCTTGAAATGCTGACGCACCTCCTGCTGTACTTCTACCGACAATTTCGTACGTGCATCAAACATGGTCAGCAACACGCCTTCGATCATCAAATTCGGATTGAACAGCTGTTGGACCAGACGAATAGTCAACAATAACTGTGTGACCCCCTCTAGTGCATAATATTCACACTGTACCGGAATGATCACCGAATCAGCTGCTGTTAATGCATTTGTGTTGAGCAATCCTAATGAAGGCGGACAGTCAATGATAATATAATCATACTTGTCTCTGACCAGTTCCAGTTTCTTCTTCAGCAGTTCCTCTTTTCCTGCTTCAAACTGTACCATCTCTAGGTCTGCACCTGCCAAAGAGATATTTGCAGGAATAATATCGATTGGCGGCTTGCTCAAATGTTCGATTACCGCTTCAGGCCCATAATCTTCCATCAACATATTGTATACAGTAAGCTGATTTTCTGCCTTGGCAGCACCAACCCCCTGTGATGCGTTTCCTTGCGGATCAAAATCAACCAGCAATACTTTGTTGCGCAGATACCCTAGACCTGCAGCCAGATTGATTGCTGTCGTTGTTTTCCCGACGCCGCCTTTTTGGTTTGAAATCGCAATGATTTTTCCCATTTCTTCACGTCCTTCTTCACTATTTTGGAAAATGAAGCGTTACGATGACTTCATCCTCTTCTTCACTGATCTCTCTATGTACGGCTATACCGCTCTTTTCGATCATGGCTACCGCCTGATCGATCGTATTGATCCCGATCTTGATATTGCGTGTCAATCCTTTAAACACTTTCTTTTGTTTAACTGGTTTCTCCACATTTTCTTTTTGGATCATCTTTTCGCTTTGGGCAACGGTCATCCCTTTTTTTATGATCGTTTCCATTGCCTTTGGCTGTTTTTCTTTTGGCAAAGCTAACAATGCACGGGCATGTCGCTCACTGATCTTTCTTGCGGTCACTGCTTGCTGCACTTCTTCATCCAGCTGTAACAAACGGATCTTATTGGCAATCGAACTTTGGCTCTTGCCTACTTTCAAAGCCAGCTGCGATTGACTGATACCGCTGGTCTTCATGATCTG
Source organism: uncultured Erysipelotrichaceae bacterium (assembly GCA_949296305.1). Taxonomy (GTDB): domain Bacteria; phylum Bacillota_I; class Bacilli_A; order Erysipelotrichales; family Erysipelotrichaceae; genus Merdibacter. Next base: position 4,377 of record CASFOT010000107.1, on the reverse strand, counting down.
TACATAAGCTTTCGCTTCTTCGATCGCGCTGAGATTTTCTCGCTGGATATTTTCGACCAAGGCCATCTCTGCCATCTGCACTTCATCCGCATCAATGACGACGACCGGTATTTCGATCATTCCCGCGATCTTCATGGCTCGATAGCGTCTTTCGCCAGCTACAATTTCATAACCGTCCTGTTCTCTTCGCACGGTGATCGGATGGATCAACCCGTTTTCGCGAATGGACTGTGACAGTTCCATCAATGCTTCATCGTCAAAATCGATGCGCGGCTGATATGGATTCGGCCTGATCTCATCAATGGAAACAGTCTTTGTTTCTCTCATTCTATCATCTCCTACAATGGGTGTTTTTTTATCTGTCCAAAATTACGTGGATATTTTTTATTCGTTGGCTGCTGTTTGCGATAGTAAATATTGATGCGTAAAGCACCATCGCTCAGCTGGCATTCTTCTTGTTTTTCCAGACAAGCACCCAGCTTTTCGACTGCTTGTTTTGCCGCCTGCACTTCTTCTTTGCCGCCAGGTCCCTTCATGGCAATAAACAAGCCGCCCACTTTGACCAATGGCAAACAAAGTTCGCTGAGCATCGGCAATGCAGCAACCGCTCGTGCAGATACGATATCAAAACATTCTCGATGTTTCAATGCATATTCTTCTGCACGTACATGCAGGCAGCGGACATCCGTCAACTGCAGCTCATGGCATAATGCCTCTAAAAAACGGATACGCTTTGCCAACGGTTCTAAGATCGTTACTTCTAGGCGGGGATAAAGGATCTTTACAGGAATGCTTGGAAACCCTGCACCTGCACCGACATCACAAAGAGAAGCTGCATCCGTATGCAAAAAAGGAAGAAGCGAATCATAAAAATGCTTTTCATAGACTGCATCTTCTTCTACGATTGCTGTTAAGTTCATCTTCTCATTCCAGCTAGCTAGCATTTTTGCATAAACAGCGAACTGTTCCTGCTGCCGACCTGTCAAAGTGATCCCTTGTTCCTGCAGCTTTTGTACAAATGTTTCTTTGGTAAATGTGCCCATCCAATTCCCCCAGTAGATATATTATAGCAAACTTCCCTTTTAATCAAAATAGTAAGTTTCGCCAGTTTTTTGTGCTGAATTTTTGTAAATAAAATGCACTCCCTATGGTATACTGTGATTGGGTTTTATGCAACCTTCTTTTTATGAAAACAATGAAATCATGAGAAAGGAACTGATGGAATGAACAAAGATAAACTCTTTCATCAAAAGCTCGCAGTGATCTATGACCTCTATCTCGCGAAAGCAAAAAGAAAAGGCAGGACGGAACAAGAAGTACAAACCATTCTCTGCTGGCTGTGCGGTTATGAGCAGACACAGCTGCAAGCATTATTGCAATCTGATGCGGACTTCATTTCCTTGTTCACCAATGCACCTTGCATGCAACCAAAGCGCCTGCAGATCAAAGGCGCTATCTGCGGAGTGCGAATCGAAGAAATTGAAGATCCGCTCATGCGCGATATCCGTTGTTTAGATAAATTGATTGATGAATTGGCAAAAGGGAAACCGTTAGATAAAATTTTACGCAGCTAAAAAGAGAACAGATGAACTGTTCCCTTTCTCTCTATAATTACACGAGTAGTGTTTTCGCTCAAGGCAAACAATCTGCTGTTTCCCATCCTATGTGTACGATTAGTCAGGCAGTTTCCTTGCGGATCACATGGATTTTGGTAAAGTTCTCTTCACCAGCAGCTGTCAATTGTCAAAATGTAGCGATCATCGATTGTTCTTCACACATCGGCTTTCTATTGTCATGTTCCCACCACTCTCTTTTGCTTGCTACTTCTTTGTTCACTTTCATTATAGCGAAACTAAGCAAAATAGAAAGCTTGTTGGAAAAAATAGTTAGAAAAGCGGAAAAACCTGCACTAAGAAAAAGTAAGGAAGGATCTATATGAAAAAAAATATCATTATTATTGCTACGGGCGGCACGATTGCCGGACGAGGAGAAGCAGGAAAGGCTGCAGACTATCAAGCTGGCCGGATCGATGTCAACGACATCGTCCAAAGCATTCCTGCCATTACGGATCGAGCTGCGCTTACGACCATCCAGATGTGCAATGTAGACAGCAACGATATGGATGAAGAAAAATGGCTGCGGCTGCGGGATCTCATCAATCTCTATGGAGCAGATCCTAGTGTTGATGGCATCGTTGTCACCCATGGCACCGACACATTGGAAGAAACTGCTTTTTTCCTGAATCTGACGATTGCTCATCAAAAGCCAGTCGTTTTGACTGGCTCCATGCGTCCAGCTACCGCAACCAGTGCTGATGGACCGATGAACCTGTACCAAGCGATTGCATTAGCAGCCAGTGAAGAAGCGAGAAATGCAGGAGTTTTAGCACTTTTTTCTGACACGATCTACTCAGGAAGAGATATTCAAAAAATCAACAGCTATAAGACAGATGCATTTGAAATCGGTGATTTTGGCTGCTTAGGCTATATGCGGGATGATCAGGTCTACTTTCTCAGCAAGACCGATAAACCGCATACGGCAGATTCCATTTTTGCAAAACAAGACATTCATTCACTCCCTAAAGTAGCCATTGCCTATTATCACTGCGGAGCAGACAGTGCCCTGTTATCAACGATCAGCCGTTCCTGTGATGGTTTGGTCATCGCCGGCAGCGGCAGCGGAAATTACAGTACTGCTTGGAAACAACAATTGCATGAACTCAGCAAAGAAAAGATCATCGTTCGTTCCAGCCGTGTCTTACAAGGAATTGTTTTTGATTCCCCATTTTTTGATCCAAACAAAGAAACAATTCCTTCTTATACCCTCTCTCCGCAAAAAGCACGAATTTTACTGATGCTAGCTTTAACGATCACAAAAGACCCTAAACAGATCCGCAGCTTTTTTGAAACATATTAAAAACAAAGGCGCCGTCTCATCACAGCGCCTTCTGCATTTTTTATTATTCACTTGTCTGGTTTCCATCTCTGTAGCATCTTTCCTTCATTGTTACTTGAGATTGGAACCTTTTTATTGATTTTCTTTCATGAACATCTCATATCCATCTGCATGCTGCATATCGTATACAGATTCATAAAACGAATCTATACGCATTGGATGATCTTCATGAAATATCATCCGGATTTTGTTTCCTGCTCACGCAGGCTTTCCTTTTGATGCTTCCAACACCATAGTCTTCTTTTGCCGGATGATCGAGATTCCGGCTCTTTTATATTGTCATCTTCCCACCGCTCTCTTATGAATCTATGTGTTCTTTTTTCTACTTTCATTATAAACAATCAATTACTGAAAAAAAGAGGCTTGGCAAAACTGTATACGTTTTTGGCAAAATTTGCATCAATAGTCACTTCGTTCTACGATGCCTAAAAAACGCTGGCGATTTGAGCGGGACAATGGCAGCTGTTCCTGCTGATCCAACAAGACCATATCCCCTTCTACACCGAATACATGATGCATATTTACCAAAAAGGAAGCATGGATCCGCTGAAATCCATACGGAGCAAAACGCTTTTCCATCTCATTCATGCTGGCACGTTCACTGAACAATCCCCGTCTGGTATGAAAACAAACCAGTTTATCTTCTTTTGATAAGTAATAAATATCATTGATATTTAAGATCACTTTCACTTTATTATAAGAGAATATATATTCTTCTTTGCCGGATAAACGATGAAACAGTTTATCGGCGATTGCAAACAGATCCCAAGCGATCTGCGAAGAACGGACAATAAATGTTTGATGGCGTTCATCATGGACCGCTTCCATCGCTCCATGATCGACATACACGATGATCCGATCTTCATATGGTTTCACAAATACGCTTTCTGCACGTGGATTATTAAATTTTTCATTGAGGATGATCAGATCAAAATGTTCTTGTTGCTGCGCTGCTGCCAATTCACTTGCTTTCAGATAACAGCGAAACAACCATTCATGCTTATTCAGCAGCATGCCTAACGCATAGATGATTTCCTTTGCCGTGTGTTCATTCTCCAGCAGAGCGATCTTGATCATATCTTCACCCTCTTTCTTATTACTATTATAAATCATTCCCAGAAAAATTTGCAGTGCTTCCCCTTCTCTTTACCAAAAGAAAACCAAACGACTTTCCATTTTGAACATCGTTTGGTTCGGGAGTTTGACACCTTAAAAAAATATGACATTCATTTAAAGGCTTGGTTAAAGTCTTTTTTTTCATCTCTTTTTGTCAAATTTTATGTTTTATTATATGGTAATATTTGGTGATATATGGTATACTACTTTTGTGGTGATTATTTATGAAACTTACTATTTCTCGTTCTAAAAATTCTGAACATTTTTACATCTCCCAATCTTATGTTAACAACCATGGCAAAAGCA
>CASFOT010000106.1 GCA_949296305.1 uncultured Erysipelotrichaceae bacterium | reverse complement strand
ACATTGGGCAAAAGCCTCCTTTCTTTTAGATGATTTAGACTAAACAAATCATACAAAGAAAGGATTTTTTTGTATAGAATTGACCACCCACATGAAAAATGAAAGGCGTACCGGTTACCACCCACACGATAATTTAAAGGTGGGGGTCAAATCCACGATAATTTAAATTACCCTTTTTTTTACTGAAAATGACAGAACGTTCTTTGTATGACCGTACAATTTTTTTATCATGCTAGCATATGTTTTTTCATTTGTTCGGAAATTAAAAAAATAATAGTAAACATATACCTTTAAAGTTTTTCGTATAGAAAATCCTTTTTTTAAAAGAATAATAATTTTAGTAAATGTATATGGTAAAATAGAGAAAAAGTAGCTGATAAAATGGCTGGATAATAGAACTATATAAAGCTTTTGATGCAGATAACAGTTTTGATGAGAATAAATTTAACGTTATTTTGAAAGGTGATGAATTATATGGAAAAGGATGTAACATTGCAGTATTATGATGATCATGCAGAACAGTTTGTGAATAGCACGGTAGATGTTGATTTTACAAAGATGCAAGATCCTTTTTTATCTAAATTAGTTGCAGGTGCATATATCTTAGATTTTGGCTGCGGTTCTGGCAGGGATACCAAGTATTTTTTAGGACATGGATTTTCTGTAGATGCCATAGATGGATCAAAAGAAATGTGCAGACGGGCGAGTGAGATAACCGGCATCAAAGTGAAACATATGCTGTTTGACGAATTATCCGATAAAGACAAATATGATGCAATTTGGGCTTGTTCTTCCATCTTGCATCTTTCATATGATGCGTTGCTGGATGTTTTAAAGAAAATGCTGATAGCTTTAAAAGATGATGGATTGATCTATACTTCTTTTAAATATGGGGATTTCGAAGGAATGCGAAACGGAAGATATTTTATTGATTTTAACGAAAGTAAGCTAGAACGGTTACAGAAGGACTTGCCATGTTTTTCTGTAGATGAACTTTGGATCACAACGGATGTTAGACCAGGACGGGATGAAGAAAAATGGATGAATCTTATATTGAAAAAGAAATAGTATATTATCCAAATGGTGGCAGAAGCATTTTTTATGTAAAAGAAGGAACGGTGATCATCCTGGATGATGGGATCTGTGAGCTGGAAAGTGAAAATGAAATCTTTCCCTATTCAATGATCACAGATAAGCAAAATAGTTATGTGCATCAATATCAACGAGTTTTCCGTTTTTTGATAGAAGATCAAGAACAAATACAAACTTATTTGGATCATCTGAATGATTGGGAAGGGCTTGAATTCAAACAATTAAAAGTGAATCGAGAAGACAGTGCAGAAGCGTCACCATTAGAGTTCCTTTTTGAAAAGTGTTTTGCGAACGTGTATGGAATAGGTGCATTACAATACTTGTTTAAAGAATATGGAATCAGTGATGAACAGGGAAATCATTATTTCTTGGATTATTATATTCAAAAAGCAGATGGGGGAGTAGCCGTAGAAGAAAACGGGATCTATTATCATCATCCTCAGATCATAGGAAAAGAACGGTACCGGCATCAATTAGATAAACAAAATGCTTGTGCTGCATGGGGAATAAAATTATATCGTTTTTCAACAGAGGATTGTCTTTATACCGATCGCATCGAAGATGATATACGAATGTATTTTGGTGATCATATTGACAATTTTTTGGGAAATGGATTATTAGTAGATCGCGAAGTAGCCCTTTATGAACATCAGAAACTGACGCTTGAGGAAATTCAAGAACAAAGGAGAAAAGGAATTAAAAGTTTTTTAGCTGTTTTTCCAACTGCGAGCGGCAAGTCACGAATTGTTGAAGAAGATATGCGTATCTTTGCGAGAGAGAATCCATTCTTCAGAGCTTTGATCCTGGCACCAAATAGGAATATCATCAGTGATTGGGAGGCTCGTATCAAACGGTCTTTGCCTGAATATCAGCACTTGATCGTTATTAAGTCATTTGCGTACATGGTGCGTAATTATCGAAAGATCCCATCGGATCATTATTCATACATCGTGGTCGATGAAGCGCATCATGCTGTAGCACCGATGCTGAAGAGGGTCATTCAATATTTTGATCCAGCATTTATGATCGGATTAACAGCTACGGACCAGCGGCCAGATAAAAAGAAATTAGAGAGTGTTTTTGGTACATACAAGACAAGATTGACGCTTATCGAAGCGATGGAGAAAGAAATTATAGCGAAAGCAAATGTATACCGCATTGAGACCAATATCGATCTGAGCAAAGTACGCTTTAATGGCAAGGATTATATCAATGCTGATTTAGAGAGAAGCATACGGGTCAATTCCAGAAATGAACTCATCGTACAAGTGTTAAATGCGTATTTTAATGATGGGAAGATGGCAGAAAAACAAGGGATCATTTTCTGTGTGAATACGAAACATACAGAGGAAATGGAGAAGCTGTTGAATGCGGCCGGGATCCGTGCGCATGCATATACAGGAATGACGAGGCATGCAGACAAAGTCATGGCGGCATTTAAAGCAAAGAAAATTCGATTTCTGTGTGCATGCAACATGATCTCAGAGGGATGGGACTATCCGGAATTAGGTATTTTGGTCATGGCAAGACCAACGTTATCGAAAGTGTTATATCTGCAGCAGATCGGCCGTGGTCTGCGCAGAACGGAGAACTAGCACAATGTGTTTATTATTGATGTAGTAGATGAATATGGTGCAATGGCAAAACCTTGTACAATGCATAGCATCTTTAAAAATAATCAATATGTCCCATTTGGAGACATTACCTGCAAAACATATTCAGAAGGAGACATGATCGAGGTAGATGGTCTGAAAGAGCGGATCGAGCGTATCGTTGAAATTGATATCGAGAACTTTGAAGATAAATATGGAAGCTATTTGAATCAAGAACAATTGGCGAGAGAATATTATGTTAGTACAGATACAGTCAACAGTTGGATAAAAAAAGGTAAGATCAAGCCTACTGCATCATTTGCATTTGGTAATAGAAAGATCTATCTGTTTAGTCAAGAAAATGTAGATGAAATCAGAGATCGATTGAATATTCCGGTGCATAATGAAGAAACGATCAAAAAAGATTTTTTCGATTTTTTAGAAGAAAGAGACTATTCTTTATCTTATAAAATGCCGTTTTTGCTTTCTTTTATCAAACATATGGATCTGATGGGAGATGCAAAGATCGAAGATGTGTTAACTGATTATATCAAATTTTATAAAAATCGAATTGAGCAAGGGCTTCCTGTTGATCGTCCGACCTGCCCATATAATAAA
>CASFOT010000105.1 GCA_949296305.1 uncultured Erysipelotrichaceae bacterium | reverse complement strand
CCATAATAAAAGCCTCCGCTTCCTATACATTATAGCATAACTTAATCAAAGTTTTTATAAATTGTTACTCAAAACACATTTATCTTCGATGACCATCCCTCTTATTTAACACATGCGAACATAAAAAAATAACTGCTAAATATAAAGCAGCTATTTTTTTGCTTTACAAATTCACTTTATTTTGCACGTCCAGAATATTTCCCGTCTGACGTATTGATAACGATCATCTCATCCTGTCCGATAAATAAAGGAACCTTTACTTGCAACCCAGTTTCCAAAACAGCATTTTTCAAAGCGCTGGTTGCTGTATCACCTCTGACAGCAGGTTCACACTCTACGATTTGTAAAGTCACTTTATCAGGTAAAATAACTCCTAAGATCTCGCCTTCAAACATGGAGATATTAACATTGTCATTTGGTTTCATAAACTTGCGTTCCCATGTTAAATTAGCTGCAGGAATTTCAATCTGCTCATAGGTCTCGTTGTCCATGAATACCAAACTATCTTCTGTATCATAAAGGTATTGCATTTCTTTCTTGTCGATTTGGGCAGGCTGAATCTTTTCGCCTCCACCCCAAGAAAGCTCCACATTTGCCCCGCTGCGCAAATTACGGACTTTTGCTTTTACGACCATTGCGGAACGTGCAGTTTTATTTTGGCTCGCATCAAGAACAACATAGATTTCCCCATCTTGTTGTATTGTTAGACCCGGTTTTAAATCATTTGAACTAATCATCTTACATCCTTCACCTTTCTTAATCTTACGTACTTTTTTATTTTAAAATATTTCTTTTTTTTGTCAATTATTTTCAAAAAAAGAATATATAACTATGTGATTGTAATCAATCGGTCAGTCAGCAACCATTTGAAAAGCAAAGATTTTTACTGAAAAATGATGTAAGGGTTTACAATTTTTGGAAGCTGTGTTATTATGTAAACAGGAAATATTTCTATTTCTTAACTATGGTATTGGCTCTATCATAGTTATGTGTCATGTGCGGCATTCCTTCCTTGGCGCATGATGCAAATTTATTCATATCGATTCCTTTCGATAAACCTAGTGAAAAGTCCTGAAAAGGACTTTTCATTTTTTATAAGAGATCAATAAAAATTCTTGCATCTTCACAAAAAAAGCCTCTCCCTTCTGGAAAAGCTTTTCATTATGAACAAATATTATTTATTTTGAATATATTCATCGATTGCAGAAGCACCAACTTTACCGGCACCCATTGCCAAAATTACCGTTGCGGCACCAGTTACTGCATCACCGCCCGCATAAATACCTTCGCGAGTAGTCAGTCCATTTTCATCTGTGATCAAACAGCCTTTGCGATTCGTTTGTAAACCTTCTGTTGTTGAACGAATCAATGGATTAGGTGATGTACCGATTGCCATGATCATACAATCGATATCTTTGACAAAGTTGCTTCCTTTTATTTCTACCGGACGGCGTCGTCCGCTTGCATCTGGTTCACCTAACTCCATTTGAACACATTCAATTCCATTTACCCATCCTTCTTCATTGCCAAGAACACGTACAGGATTTGTCAATAAGCAGAATTCGATTCCTTCTTCCATCGCATGTTCTACTTCTTCTTTTCGTGCTGGGAGTTCTTCCATGCTGCGACGATAAACGATCGTTACTTCTTCAACACCCAATCGTTTAGCGCATCGAGCAGCATCCATTGCAACGTTACCGCCACCAACGATCACAGCGCGTTTGGCATGCTGAATCGGAGTATCTACACCGTCTTGATATGCTTTCATTAAATTGCATCGTGTCAAAAATTCATTTGCAGAATAAACACCTTTTAAATTCTCTCCTGGCATACCCATGAAATTTGGAAGACCCGCACCGCTGCCTACAAAGACTGCTTCATAACCTTGTTCAAATAAATCATCAACAGATTCACTGCGGCCAATGACCACATTGGTCTGAATATCTACACCCATTTGACGAAGACCATCAATTTCATGTGTAACGATTGCTTTTGGCAGACGGAACTCAGGAATTCCATACATCAACACGCCGCCCGCAACATGCAAAGCTTCAAACACAGAAACCTGGTAACCTTTTTTCGCAAGATCACCAGCACAAGTCAATCCTGCAGGTCCCGCACCAACAACTGCAACTTTATGACCATTGCTTTGTGGTTTTTCTGCTTGATCTGTTACATTTTCTCGATACCAGTCTGCGACAAAACGTTCTAAACGGCCGATTGCAACGCTTTCACCCTTCTTGCCACGAACACATTGATGTTCGCATTGTGTTTCCTGTGGGCATACACGTCCGCAAACAGCAGGAAGCGAACTGGTCTCTCTTATAATATGATAGGCTTTTTCAAAATCCCCTTCTTTAACGGCCTGAATAAAGTCAGGAATATTAACGGATACAGGGCATCCGCTTACGCATGGCTTTGTCGGACAATGAAGACAGCGTTCTGCCTCTTCCATCGCTTGTTCTTTCGTATAACCTAATGCAACTTCTGAAAAATTCGAACGACGCTGCATTGGGTCCTGTACAGGCATATCTACTTTTTTCAATGACATATTTGGCATGCTTACGCAACCTCCTTTTTGAACAGATTACATGTGGCTTCGCGCGCTTTGGTTTCAAATCCACGATAAGCACTGTTTCGAGCCATCGTTTCATCAAAATCAACAAGGTGTCCATCAAAATCCGGACCGTCTACACAAGCAAATTTCATTTCACCGCCAACGCTCAATCGACAGCAGCCACACATTCCGGTACCATCGATCATGATCGGATTCATACTAACGACTGTTTTTATATCATATTTTTTTGTTAAAAGGCAGACAAACTTCATCATTGGCAAAGGTCCAATAGCAATCACTTCATCAAATTGCTCACCTTTTTCAATCAATTCTTCTAACACATTGGTAACCAAGCCTTTTTTTCCGGTACTTCCATCATCACTCACTAAATAAGAGCATGTTGACACAGCGGCAAATTCATCTTGCAAGATTACAAGATCTTTATTTCTAAATCCAGAAATTACAGTAACTTCCGCGCCATTGTTATGCAATGCTTTCGCTGTCGGATATGCAATGGCACAGCCAACTCCGCCACCAATGACACAAACTTTCTTAAAGCCTTCCACTTCACTCGGTTTTCCTAAAGGTCCTACAAAATCTAATATTGCATCACCGACTTCAAGCTGATCCAGCAACATCGTTGTTTTACCAACTACTTGAAAAATAATTGTCACCGTTTGTTGTTCGCGGTCATAATCCGCAATCGTCAGAGGGATACGTTCCCCATTTTCATGCACACGTAAGATGATAAACTGCCCAGCCTGCGCCTTTTTTGCTACCATCGGTGCTTTAATGACCATGCGTGTAACGCTTGGATTTAAGCGCTCCTTTTCTACTATTTGATACATCGTGATCCTCCTTTTGATTCACCTATCTCTTTTATCTTTACTTATTTTACTATCTTTTTTTATCGTACTCAAGCTTTTCTACATTTGATCTGCAGCTTGGGCCTTCTGTAATAAAGCAAGAAACTGCAATATTTCCTCTGCTTTTAACTGCCCTGGCGCACTGCTTCCACAAACATTTACAAAGCTGACCGACGATCCAAACAAACCGCCAGCAAACCGGCTGATCATTCCCATCGAGCCCATAGACATTGTAATCAACGGTTTTTCTGCGTCTGATGAAATGATTGCACTTGCTTCGAGCAATGCAGCAACATCTTTCTTTGTCGCCGGCATAACCGCCAATTTGGCGATATCTCCTTTTGTTTTCATCATTCCAGTTAATTTTTCACACATCTTTGACACTGTCGGCGTATTCACAAAATCGTGAAATGATAAGATGACCTTACAATCATGCGCATGGGCATTTTCAATCAAAGGATCTCGCCAAGCATCACCAATCTCATATTCAATGTCAATCAAATCTGCTTGACGTGTTTGTAATACCCAATTGTAAATTTGTACATATTTCTCTTGTGATCCTTCAAATGCACCTCCTTCATGTTTTGTCCGAATCGTTGCTAATAGTATTTTTTCTTGCAAGATCTCGCGTAATTGACCAATTAATTCAACAATCCTTTCATAAGAAGGATCCATATCGAACAGATCAATGCGCCATTCAGCCATTTGAACCTTGCTCTTTTGAATTTCTTTTGCTTCTTGTAATAACCCGTTTGGCTCTTTTGCAGTCAGCGGTGCACACAGCAAAAGATTGCCATCCCCTAATTTGTAATTTCGAATCTGTATTGCCTGCATATCAACATGTATATCATACAAATGTACCTTGTCATACCATTTATATCATATTTCCTTTCCAACCTTCTTTACACATGGATAGAACCATTGAGTTCTTATTATTCAAATAGCTGCTTGACTTACTCTGTTTTTATTTACTGAATAAATTCGCATATCTTCATGTCACCAAGTTTATTTGAGCAAGCAAAGCATAGAAATGACAAGCTTTCTAATAAAGCATCCCCTATAGATACCACCTGTTTTGTGACTTTCACGTAATCAAACCAGAATACGCTTCAAAGATCAATAACTCATCCAAGGGCAAGATCATGCTTGATCCTCTTTATTTCGATCATAACGATGAAGGTATAAACCATTATGATCGAAACAATCGATATGAAATAAGAGCAATGCCATCATTTTCGAAGCCATCGCATGATTTTGATCATTTGAACGGATCATATAAAGAAATAAATATCTCTATCTAAAAAGATATTTGTTATGCAAGGAGACAACGTACAGCTGTCCTGTATCTCTATGCGCACAAACGGAATAATCAATATGCAGGATCGAGCTGTCAGCAATTCAAATGATCATTTTAAAGAACGAAAAATTCAGGCGCCACAATCAATACCCATTTATTCAAGGAGTTTCAAATAAACATATTTTCACATGTCTTGGACCTCAATCAGGGAAATCATGGTATTCTTCCTTTTTTGATGGACAGATTCATGGCTGATCTCCTTATAACAAACATCTACAGTATACCGGAAAAGGGTTCAAGATTTCAATGAGAATTTGTAACAATTTTCAGTAATTATTGAAAATTCGTGAAATATTTTATCGAAACGCTTGCTTTTTTCATTATTCTGCAGTATCCTATACCCATCAGGAGTGATAAAAATGCATCTTGCAACAAGTTCTGTTTTTTATTTTTACTTTCAATAGCCTCAAAAAAACCAAAGCTGCTAGTTAAAGCATTTGGCATTTTTTTGAGGCATTTTAAAGCATCGAACCATTACAGTTGATGCTTTTTTTGTTAGCAATGCACATTTCTGTTTAGTTTTAGGAAGGAAATGAATATGAAACGTTATGGCCTAATCGGGGAAAAACTTTCGCATAGTTTTTCAAAAGAAATTCATGAAGCACTTGCAGACTACACTTACGATCTAATCCCATTAACAAAAGAGGAATTTCAAAGTTTTATGGAGAAAAAAGATTTTTCAGCAATCAATGTAACGATTCCATATAAAAAAGATGTAATTCCATATTTGGATGAATTAGATGAGGCTGCAAGAAAGATCGGAGCAGTAAATACAATCGTTCAGCGAGATGGAAAACTGCTTGGTTTTAATACAGATTACACAGGATTTTTGTATATGGTCAAAAAACACGGTGTCCAAATGAAAGAAAAAAAAGTCCTTATTTTAGGTAATGGCGGCGCTAGTGCAGCAATTCAAGCAGTTACGGCACATGAACAAGCAAAAACGATGATCATCGTTGATGTGATCACCGGAAATGGGGCTATTTCTTATGAAGAGTGTTTTGAACATCATTTAGATGCTCAAATCATCATCAATACATCACCGGTAGGAATGTATCCAAAAACCAGCTATTCTCCAATTGATTTATCTTTATTTCACCAATTAGAGGCAGTGATGGATGTAGTGTACAACCCATTGACGACCAAGCTTGTCTTAGATGCTAAACAACGCGGTCTCATCGGGGTGAATGGCCTTGAAATGTTAGTGGCTCAGGCAAAATATGCGGTTGAACACTTTTTAAATAAAAGCTTAGACGAGGATCTGATCGATCAGATCTATCAAAAAATTTCCAACGAGCGGTCAAATATCGTATTGATCGGAATGCCAAGTGCTGGTAAAACGACATTCGGACAATTGATTGCAAAACAAACCGGGAAAGAATTTATAGATATGGATGATGTTATCGTTGAAAAAACAGGGATGACGATTCCTGATCTATTCAAAATGGGTGGTGAAGCTTATTTTCGCAGCATCGAAACTGAAGCAGCAATCGCTTTATCAAAATTAAATGGTAAAGTAATTGCTACAGGAGGCGGTACGATCAAATATAAAGTTAATATGGATTTTTTAAAGCAAAATGGTGTGGTCTTCTTCATCGACCGCCCGCTTGAACAACTAATTAGTTCAGATGAAAACAGACCGCTTTCCAGCAGTCAAGAAGCAGTAAATCAAATGTACCAAGAAAGAATCAACCTTTATCGTACATATGCTGATCACATCATAGAAAACGATCAGGACATAGATACTTGTTTACAAAAAGCAATGGAGAAAATCAAATAAAAAGGAGAAAGTCATATGATTATATCAATAAAGAAAAATGCAAATCCCAATGAAGTACAAGGGCTAATAAAAGCGTTGGAAGCCAGAGGTGTAAAAGCTGTTGAGATACAAGGATCTGCATACAATGTTTTTGGTTTGACCGGAGATACTTCGATCATTGATGAAAAGGCCGTAAAAGCTTATCGGTGTGTTGAAAATGTCGTTCGTGTACAGGCAAAATATAAATTAGCAAACCGAATGTTCCATCCGGAAGATACGGTCATTGATGTCAATGGCATCCGAATTGGCGGAAATGAAAAGATTGTCGTGATTGGCGGGCCGTGCGCTGTTGAAAATAAAGAAATGATTATAAATTTAGCAAAAGAAGTAAAAGCTGCTGGCGCTGTCATGCTTCGCGGCGGTGCATACAAACCACGAACTTCTCCATATTCTTTCCAAGGCATGCGTACAGAAGGTATACTGGCCATGGTCGAAGCACGTAACGAAACCGGTTTACCAATCGTTACTGAATTGATGGGAGAAGCTCAAATCGACGAATTCGAGAAATATGTAGACATCATTCAGATTGGAGCCCGCAATATGCAAAACTTCGAATTACTAAAAGAAGTTGGAAAACGAACGACAAAACCTGTTTTATTGAAACGTGGATTTTCAAATACAATTGATGAATGGATCATGAGTGCTGAGTACATCATGGCAAACGGAAATCCAAATGTAATTTTCTGTGAACGCGGTATTCGTACATTTGAAACCGAAACAAGAAACACTTTAGATCTTAGCGTTATTCCGATCATAAAAGAAAAAACGCATCTTCCTATCATCATCGATCCATCGCATGCGACCGGTGATTGGAAATTAGTTGAAGCTGTTTCATTAGCTGCAGTTGCTGCTGGAGCTGATGGATTGATCATTGAAGTACATAATAATCCTGAATGTGCTTTAAGTGACGGTGCACAGTGTTTAAAACCTAAAAAATTCAAACAGCTGATTGAAAAAGCACGTAACATCTCACATGTTTTAGGACGAGATATTTAAAACGAGCCATCCATAAAAAAAGATTTGCTTATAAATAATGATGTTCTTTTTGGTTATGATTTGTCTAACACAAAAAGAAAACGATCATTTGAAAAGCAGATCTTTTTTATTGAAGATCTTTATGTAACATGATGCATTCCTTCAAATTTTATGAACCAGATTGATACGTTCTTTATAATCAGGCATATAGTGCTGAATCAATGCGTAAAACTCCTTTGAATGATTCGGATGAATAAAATGAATAAACTCATGCAAGATGACATACTCTATAAATTCAACTGGATAATGGATCAATCGTTTATTTAAAGTAATCACATTCTGTACAGGTTTACAATTCCCCCACTGCGATTTCATATAACGAAGTTTGATCATCGGCATCGATACATGATGGGCTTTTAATCTTTTGCACGTCAGCAAAGCAATATCATAGAAGATATCATGACAAAGCTGATCCAAGTATTCCTGAATCAGCTTTTCGCATTGTTCTTTCTTTTCATATTGAATATAAAAAGTATCATCGCTGTAGTAAACCAACGGATGTTTGCTGCAGATCCGCCGAATACGTAATGATTTGCCTAAAAGCTGAATATGATTTTCTTCAATTAAAGCAGGTTTATGACGAATCGTACATTGCTTTTTCTTGATCCATTCTTGTTTTTCGATTATAAATGCATCAATAGTTTCCTTGGAAACAAAAGGATTTGCACTAACCAAAATCTCTCCATTGTTATTGATTCTAAGATTTATATTCTTTACCTGTTTATAGAATAATGTATAAGTAATTGTTCCCGATGTACAATTTAATATCCTTTCTTCCTTTTCCAAAATCATCACCAACCCGTTATTGCGTCCTTTATTTTAGCATAAGTTTTTGTAAAACTAAACCAAACATTTATTTTTTTCCAAAAACAACCAAAGAAAAGTAAAAATCGATACATTGAAAGTGTTCTGTGTTAGAATAATGACGGTGATTTAATGAATCGATATAACAATCCTTTTCCTTTTTCTGATGATAACAAACGTTATCATACATGGAATTATTATCTGAAACATAAATTTGGAAACAAAACAGCAAAAGTTCCTTTAGATGCCGGATTTAGCTGTCCTAATCGTGACGGAACCAAAGGCTTTGGCGGGTGTACTTATTGCAGTGCCAAAGGCAGCGGAGACAGCATCGTAGCTCGAGGAAATCTTATGGAACAATATGAACAAGGCCTTTCCGTGATGCAACGAAAATGGCCCGACTGTCAAGGAATTGCCTATTTTCAAGCATTTACAAATACATATGGACCAATGGAAAAACTGAAGCAATGTTTCTCTCCCTTTATACAACGAGAAGATGTTTGTGCAATTGCTATCGCAACACGAGCCGATTGTCTAGAAGATGAGAAAATTGCTTATCTTTGCGAATTAGCAAAGGAAAAAGAAGTATGGGTAGAACTTGGTTTACAAACCATACATGACCAGACTGCAGCGTTGATCAATCGAGGCCATGATTTTTCTGAATTTCGATCTTGTGTGGAACGTCTAGCTTCGACACCCCTGCATGTTTGCGTCCACTTGATCAATTCATTACCTATGGAAACCAAAAGTCAAATGATCGAGAGCACACGTATTGTTGGTTCTTTGCCTATTGAAGCAGTCAAGATCCATATGCTTCATCTGGTAAAAGGAACACAATTAGCAAAGCAATATGAAGAAAATCCTTTCCCATTGCTAACGATGGAAGAATATGTAGATGTTGTCATTGCCCAGTTAGAGCTGCTGCCACCAGAAATCATCATTCAGCGTTTGACTGGTGACGGTATTTTAAGCGACCTGCTAGCGCCTTTTTGGACTACCCATAAGGTACAGGTTTTAAATGAAATTGACAAAGCCATGGCGAGACGAAATACATGGCAAGGAAAATACAGATGATTCACCTTTTTTATTTTACGCATAGAATAGATTAGGTGATAGTCATGAAAACCCTTGGCATTCTTTGCCGAAAACAACATTTCGAAAATTCAGAACGTTTTTTTCTTAATGCTTCCTTCGTTGATCGATTCTCTGCCCTGCCAGTTCGATTACATCCAATCTTGCCAGGACCACATTTAACTATTGAAGCAGATCAATGTGATGCATTGCTGCTGCCCGGAGGAATTGACGTCAGTGCTTCTTTTTATCATCAAGATGCTGATGAATTTTCTGATTACTATGACGGTTTTTTGGATATTGAGGAGTTTCTGCTGATTGATGCATTCATGCAAAAAAAGAAACCGATTTTAGGAATCTGCCGCGGCATGCAAATGTTACAAGTATATTTTCACGGTTCCTTGGAACCTCATTTTGACACATTTTCTCATCACCAGGACCATTTTCATATCGTACAGCTGGCAAAAAAATCTTATCTACGTCAGCTCTATACAAAAGAGCTGCTGGTGAACAGTTATCATCATCAGCGAGTAACTGAAATTGCTCCTGAGTTAATTGTGGATGCGTTTTGCAAAGATGGGACAATTGAAGCATTCCATCATCCAATATATCCGGTTTTAGGAATTCAGTGGCATCCTGAACTAGAAAAGAATGATCGGATCCTGCCTTATTTTTTATCTATTATCTACGATAAAATAACGCCCTTTGATCCAGTAAATGATGCTCCAGAGCAAAATGAACACACATAAAAGATTTCCATATGTTTGAAAGTCAATCACATGTGCAGCCTGTTCGATCGAATAACCAATGAACCAACTGCGTATAAATCGAGAACTGCAATCACTGAATGAAAAAAGCCAGAAATTCATATTGGTGAAACCAGCTAGATAAGGTAATATAAAATCAGGAATAGGCGTGATTCCACCAATGAAAACAGTAATGATCCCATATTTTTTCATCATCTGTTCCCAATGATTGATCTGCTGTTCATCCAAAAAATGAAGAAGCACACCTTTCCTGCTTTTTTTTGCTAATAAATAGCCGATGGCTCCCCCTATGCATGTTCCGACAGATCCTTCTAAAGCAAAACGAAGATAGGCATGTGGTTCATTTACACATAAAGGTATCAGCAGCACTTCTAAAGATGGAAGTGGCAGAAATGCTTTTAATGCCGCATACAGCATAAATCCTATTTCACGCATCAATTGAAGAAGTTCCAACGTTTCCACACCTCTGCTATTTGTATATGTACAAAAGAATCATTTATGCCTATGCATCTTTAGGTATCTTCAGACAAAAAGTGAGGATGAAAGGCACTACACAAAAAATACTTGCAGCATATAAAGTGAGATCATATCCGAATGCCAGTATGAGAAATGATGTCAACAGCGGCGTTACGAATCCACTTCCTCCCATAAAGATTGCCATAGCAAACATTTGCGCACTATTGGCCACTTGTCCATCTGTTACTGCTTGAATCAAAAATTTACTTGACAACATGATCAATGGAAGCGTTACAACCTGAAGTAAGGCACTGAATACCAAAAATAAAGGTGTTTGAAAAAGAGCATAGAGAAAAAATTTAATTCCATACATAAAAATAGCAAATTGTAAAAGCCTTTTGGCTTGAATTTTTTTTATCAGCCAGTTACCGACAAAAAATACCGGTATTTCTGAAAAGGATTGAATCCCCCATTTCCATCCCACATCTTTGGCATTGCCGCCAATTGATAACAGTTTTTCAACAACCGCATATTGATCAACCGTTCCTATCATATAGATCAAGAAAAGAATTATGATCAGCAATTGATACCTGTGATCTTTGATCATTTTTTTCAGATCTTCTTTATCAAAAGAAGATCGCTCCTTTTTTATATCTTTGCAAAACCACAACAAGATAAAGCATATGCCTGCCATCATCAACAAAACATAAGACAAAAACGGATAGGTACTGATTGTAATGAGATAGCCAATCAATAAACTTCCTATGCTCAACCCAAGTGCACCAGCAGCACGCAATGCCCCATAATGTGTACGATCTGCTTCTAACATCCATGTTTCATTCATTCCCATCAATACTCTGACCAAACCACCGCTAAGACCGATGGTCAAAAGATGATAAAAGAAAACTGCCTGTTGATTCCTCATCATGGCTACTGCACTAAACAGATAACCAAGATAAGCTATCATAAAAAAAATACGCATCCGTTGATATCGATCACAAAGATAGCCAAAAACCAATTGGCCTGTCATCGCTACAAAAGCGCTGACTGCTAATAATATTCCTTGCTGCATGCTTCCATATCCGATATGTTTCATAAAAGGAATCATTTGTGTATATACGATAGCAATGCTCATATAAATCAAAAAGTTGCAGATGCCATAGATAAGACGATCTTTGTTGTGCATTCAATCACTTCCATGTGTAGTATGTCACTTTTTTCTTTTTTTATCAGCCATATGCCCATTCCTATGGTAAAATACTAATGAAAAGAGGGAAGATACATGGAAAATAAAATACATCATTTTGAAAATCGAGCAGGCGGAAAAGGTTGGATCCACATCGAAGATCTGTTAACAAAAGAAGAATTAAATGATAAAGTAAAAATGTATGCACGTGTAACCATCGATCCACATGCCAGCATCGGATACCACACACACCAAGGAGATGGAGAAAGTTATTTCATCGTTTCTGGTGAAGGCATGTACAACGATGATGGAAATTTACGCAAAGTTGGTCCTGGTGATGTAACTTGGACTGGAGATGGTCATAGCCACGGTATAGAAAACATTGGTGATCAAGACCTCATCATGATTGCCTTGATCATTAAAAAATAAAGAAAAGCGAAAATTCTTCGCTTTTTTATTTGATTTCAATTGATTCATAAAATTTCTGGATCCACTTATCATCAAGTATATGGTTTGAATGAATGTGAGCCAGACATGTATCTTCATCAACATATTCCCCTTGTTTATGTGTCAATACGATACCAACACTTGGATCAATCGCCTCTCCTTTTTTCTTTCTTCCGGCACCAAGTTCCATTGCTAACAATCCTAACGAAAGCGCATGCAAAGTTGAGATCGTACCTGTCTTTTTTGAATAGAGATCTGTAACATAAGCGGCTTTAGGAAGACGAGAAGGGTCAAGCACAAAAGAAGCATCGCCGCCTTGAGCGGTTACCATCTCTAAAAATTTGAAAAATGCTTGATCATTTTCTAAAGCTACTCTGGTTTTTTCGATTCCCTCTTCTTTGCTTGATACCAAGTCAGCCATGTGCAAAAGTATCGCTGCTTCTTCTTGACAAAGGGTTTGAAAATCTTTTGGTCCTTTTCCATGAAGTGTCTCAATAGCTTCTTTCACTTCTAATGCATTACCGATAGCAAGACCAAGTGGTTCATTCATATTCGAAATAACTGATTGCATCTTCCGGTTAAATCTTTTTCCGATCTGGCACATGCATTCAGCTAATTTTACTGCCTCTTCTTTCGTCTTCATAAAAGCACCTTCACCATATTTGACATCAAGAAGAATCACATCACTTCCTGCGGCAATCTTCTTCGACATGATACTGCTTGCAATAAGCGGAATACTGTCAATCGTGCCAGTTACATCTCGTAATGCATAGAGCAATTGATCTGCTACGACAAAGTCACTGCTTTGCCCAATAATCGCCGCATGTACTTGCTTGACTATTTGTTTGAAACATTCCGGTTCCATCGTTGTTTGAAATCCCGGAATCGATTCCAACTTATCGATCGTACCTCCCGTATGCCCTAAACCTCTACCGCTCATTTTAGCAACGACCCCGCCGCATGCAGCAACTAATGGTACCAAAACAAGTGAAGTCTTATCACCAACACCGCCAGTAGAGTGTTTGTCACATGACACCCCCTCTAAATCATGAAGGTCTAAAACTTTGCCGCTGTGAATCATCGCATCCGTCAATGCAAATGTTTCTTCCATTGTCATCCCTTGAAACCATACCGCCATCAAAAAAGCACTCATTTGATAATCAGGTATTTGTTTTTGCACGTATGCATCGATCATCCTATGAATCTCATCCCATGTTAATTCTTGACCGTGCTTCTTTTTTTCTATTAAAGAAATAATCATCGATTAGCCACCTCTTTTAATAAAGCAATCTCGTCATTAGTTAACAAGCGCCATTCGCCTTGCGGCAGATCATCATCTAACTGTAAAGGTCCAAAAGAAAATCGATTTAATCGAATCACTTCATTCCCTACCGCTTGAAGCATTCGCTTTACTTGATGAAATTTACCTTCACAAATATAAAGATGGATTCGATTTTCATCTAATACCTTTACTTTGGCAGGCATAGTTATAAAATCCCCTAAATCCATTTCTTTCTGCAATAATTCCGTTTGTTTCTGATCAATCGGAATACGCAAAACGGCCTCATATCCTTTTTCAACATGATGCACCGGCGATAACAGACGATGAGCAAGCACTCCATCATTAGTAATCAATAATAGACCACTCGTATCTTTATCTAGTCTCCCTACCGTTGAACATCGTTGATACGCAGGAGGCAAACAATCAAAGACCGTTGGATGGAGCGAATCTTGATTAGCGCAAACAAAACCAGGCTCTTTGTTCATGAGGATATAGATGTATCTTTGATAATGAAGTATTTCTCCATTGCAAGAAACAACTGCAGTTTCTTCATCAATTTTGCAATCTTCTTTCCACTGAATGACACCATTGACCATAATTTGTCCTTGCCGGATCAGTTTCTTTACTTCTTTTCGTGTGCCAATTCCTTGATTTGCCAAATAACGATCCAATCGCATCATGCCTTTTCCTCCCTTTCTTAAAACGATCTTCTATAAGATGACGAATGAACATTGATATTAGTTATCCATGACCATCGCTATTATTCATCTATGTAAAGTGAACAATCGATTTCCCAATATCGTTGATAGGTATCCACGCCAGATACATCTTTCCACTGAATCACGATGCCCAGCACATCTTGTAATGAACTTAAGCTGCCTGTTAAAGACAGAGAAGAATAATATCCTTTGTCGACTGCTTCCTGAAACGGAATCACATGATAAGATTGTTCATCAAACCCTAATGAGCTGGCTTCTCCATTTTCACTAAGCGGCATTACGAGCAATTTCACATCATACATGGCAACATCAAAATTACGGAGCGTCAGCGTATAATTATCTGTTTCTTCATGAGTAATGGTAAAATCATATTGAAAAGGTATTGTTTCAGAAACTGTTAATGACTGATTTTCAATTTGTGTTTGTAATCGTTCCTGCTGTTCTTGATCTTCCCGTCGGTCTTTTCCATTTGTACAGCCACATAACAAAAGAAGAACGGAAACTGTTTGTAATATCCGTTTCATGCAATCACCTTCCCCTGAATTATATCATTTTTCTTTGATCACCGTCTATCGCTTTTCTTTTGCCACATAAAAAGAAAGTGTGGCTGCACACTTTCTCAATAAATGGTTAGTTTTTCTTTTCAAATGAATTACATGCTGTTTCATGTACGGTATTTGCCAACAAGCAGTTATCACAGCAAACAGAAATGGATTTTGCATGGCAATGTTGATCCTTTTGATACTTGCATGAATTCACATCACAAAAGATTTCAGTTTTCATCTGTTTTTCACCTCCATGCTATTAGTATGGGTATCCTCCTTCTCTTTATTCTCATATTGGATCATTGCAGAAAAACAATAAAGCTGTTCTTCTCCTTGCATGGTGCAGCAAGTAGAAAAATGCATAGCTATCACATGTATTTGCGGATTTGATTTTAAAAACTGATTGATATCTTCCTCTAGATCTAATTCATGTTCTTCATCAAATAATTTTACTCTCATTTCTTTCACCTATTATCAGCATAATAGATCTTTGTTTCGAAGCTTGTCATTTAATGGTATAGCATATCGATCTAAAAAAGATTGATTAACAGCGCTTAATGAGCATAGTGGCAAACGCAATACATTCATACATAGACCATATGTTGACAACATATATTTTACTGGTGCCGGTGAACTTTCAATAAAACAGTAAGCTGCCATCCGCTGTAGATCATCAATTAAAGCAGGATCATCAAATTTTAGTGCTAAGCGCATGTTAGGCAATTGCAAATGAGATAATACGGAGATCACTCCGTCAAAACCATCTCTCATTGCATTAAAACAACTTATATCATCACCGCTATATAATAAAAAAGATGGTAATAATTGTTTGATAGCCATGATCGATCGATAATCATTTGCTGCGTATTTCAGACCAATGATATTATCACATGTTGAAAGCAGATGCTTCAATAAATCAACAGAAATGCTGACTCCACAACGGGACGGAATATGATATAAAATGATCGGTCTTTTCGTAACTACGCTAACCGCTTTAAAATGAAGAAAAAGACCTTCCTCACTAGGACGATTATAATAAGGTGTCACCAACAGATATCCGTCCAGATCATATTGTTCATAATGACAAATCTTAGCAATAGTCGTTGCAGTACAATTAGTACCTGCACCAGCATATACTTTACATCGTCCTTTACATTGCGAAATTACGCATTGAATGACCTGATCCTGTTCTTCATCACTCAATGCAGGTGTTTCTGCCGTGGTGCCACAAACGATAAAACCATCAATTCCCTTTTCTATTTGTTCTTCAACAAGAAAACGCAAGGAAACAAAATCAATTTCCCCATTTTCATAAAAAGGTGTGATCAATGCAGTTAGAATTTCTTTCATTACCTTGCCTCCGTAAAAATTGGTTGCATTTGCTTTCCGTCATAAACGGCTGCAATTGCTTCATTTAAAAGATCAAAACGCGCGGTCATGCTCCTTGGTTTTTGTCTTATATCATCCTGATACATAGGCAATGTGTAAATGTTTTTTCTGCTGATTAATTGTAATAGATTGCTGCCGCTGATTCCAATAAAATCATTTGTTGACATTCCAATCAATAAAGGTTTATCATTTCGCAGCATTGCTTTTGCTGCCAAAGTCACACTTGTGTCATAAATCCCATTTGCTAATTTTGAAATCGTATTTGCTGTAGCCGGTGCGATGACCATCAGATCATATATATTTTGTGGGCCAATTTTTTCACTCTCTATAATCGAGTCAATGATCAGCGATCGGCTACGTTCCTGAAGTTCTTTTCGGAATACATCACATTGGAAAAAACGCGTGGAAAAGGCTGCTGTATGCTCACTGATAACAAAAGAAAGCTCATACTCTTCTTGAAGTTTATCTAATTCTTTCAAGATTCGCGCATGATTGCAAAAAGATCCACAGATCCCAAATAAGATTTTCTTTTTATTCATTTAAGATCCTCCTTGCAAATGCATAAATTGCTTGTCCGCTTGACCGAGGTGTAAATATTTCTGGAAGATTAGCTGCACGAACATAACGGATTCCTTGATCGATCAATAATTCTTCCAATCCTTTTTCTGCACCGCTGATATCAATAACACATGTCGTACGCGGCCATAGAGAAATCATATTTTTATCTAACATCGAACAAGGTGCACACGGAATCACAAAGTCAGCACCAGGTATTTTTTTCCATTGTTCATACGTACATTCATCCTCATTTTTTGCTTCTCCATGACGTACATAACGAACGTGCATTCCTAAAAGCTTAAGAAGTTTTCCGATAGCAGTTCCACAATGACCTTTTCCAATGATATCTACATTGTATTCATCAAGTGAGCGATCCGCCAGATCCAATATATAAAAAAGCGCTCCTTGTGCGGTTAATCGCGCATTTTCATTTAAGAATGCTTCATCTTTCAAATAGTACGCTTTTGATAAAGATAATTGGTTTAAAAATGCAGTTTCCTTTCCTGCTATGATCTTGCAATCTTCGCGAAGACATTCCCAAAAAAACAAAGGATATTCAATCTGTCTGCGATCCATATAGTTTCCTTTTTCACCTTGAATGGATTGAAGAGGTAAAATGACAGCATCCAATTTAGAAAGATCGAACTCAGAAAGTTCATCAAAAGGAATGCATATGTGTTCTTTACGACATAATGCTCGTACTTCTTCCATTCTTTTCTCTTTACCCCAAACCGTTACGATCAACTCATTTCCTCCTTCGTTGTATACTATGTCAAAGGAAAAAAAAAGGAAACCAGATCTAGCAAAAATAAAAAAGGGATTTTCCCAATGTCATTAAGTTAAGATGAAATAATAAGAGTGTACATTTTTATGATGTGCACTCTTTTTACTTGACATCTTTTTTGAAATGTGAGGCCTATTATCAAGATAATAGGTCGTTTGTTTATAAGTATATTTTTTGGGAGGTATCTATTGTTAATGTCAATAATAAAACAACCAGAAGGAATCTAATACAGCAGGAAATCTATGCCAAAATGATACTATATAATTTCTGCCGCCGGGTAACTGGAGGAATCCATCCAAAGAAGAAAAACAGAAGGCATGATTATCAGCTGAATTTTGTCAGAGCGTTTCATATCATACGGAAATTCCTAAAAGAAAAGAGCGGAAGGATTCCGCCCTATGTTGAATCAATGATAGAAAAAGAAATCCTTCCCGTTCGCCTCCATCGGAAAAATC
>CASFOT010000104.1 GCA_949296305.1 uncultured Erysipelotrichaceae bacterium | reverse complement strand
GCAGCTTCTCAAGAAGCTTCTATGTAGGAGAAAATGTAAAAGAAGAAGATATCAAGGCAAGCTATGAGAATGGCGAGCTGAAGATCAGCTTCCCGAAAGAAGCAAAGAAATTGCCTGAGAAGAAAGTAATTTCGATTGAATAAATCCTTTTGTCATACAAAACAATAAAGAACGTTTTTAAGAGGCAGTGCAGCAACTGCCTTTTATTATCTTAGATTGACTGAGAAACCGGTCTTTGTGTGATATACTGGAAAAAGAAAGGATCGATCAATATGAAAGAACATCTGCAAGTTATCTGTTTTGGTGATTCCAACACGTATGGTTATGATCCTCGTTCTTGGCTGGGAGACCGCTATGATGCACAAAACCGCTGGGTGGATATCTTGGCTGATCATACGGGCTGGGATGTCTGCAACATGGGCGTCAATGGACGTGAAATTCCATCGAATGCCTTAACGATTACAACGGACATCGATTATTTGATCGTTATGCTTGGAACGAATGATCTGTTGCAAGGGAGAGGTGCTGAGGAGAGCGCAGAACGGCTGAAGAGATGGCTCATGAACTTGCCTTTGCCTAAAAACAAAGTGTTTCTGATTGCACCGCCCTATTTGACCAGCGGTGAATGGGTCAATGAGCGATCTTTGATCGATGCATCACAAGCATATGCCCATTATTGCCGGCAGATCGCTCAACAGTTGGACATTCGGTTTGCCGATGCCAGTGAATGGGGGATCTCAATTGCCTATGATGGAGTCCATTTTACAGAGCAAGGACATAAAGATTTTGCTGCAAAATTGATTGCTTCTCTTTTATGAGAAGTTTTTTTTATAAAAACAGCTTTGTTTATGCGAAGGTAATTTTACGAGCATTCGTATCTGTTAAATAGAATATTTCATTTCAAACATGGATTTAACATGGACAGAAAAAATATAAAGATCATTTAACTCTGCGCTTATTTTGAATTCATCTTGACATTGTATAATCATTGCCAGGAGGAGATATAGAATGAAAAAACGATTTTATAAAACAGGAATCTGTGCATTAGCTGCAGTCATTTGTCTAGCAGGATGTGCAGAAGGAGAAACGTCTGAAAAGATCGATCTTAATACTATGACATTGGAGGAAATCGTCAGCAAAGCAAAAGAAGATGGAGAGATCAACTCGGTTGGTATGCCGGATACTTGGGCAAACTGGATCGAAACATGGACAGAGATCGAAGAAACGTATGGGATCAAACATACAGACACAGATATGTCCAGTGCAGAAGAGTTAGCGATTTTCGCTAATGAAGCAAATGATGCAACAAAAGATATTGGCGATGTTGGACAGTCCTTTGGTCCGGTCGCAGAAGAACAAGGATTGACATTGCCATACAAGACATCGTATTGGGACAGCATTCCAGATTGGGCAAAAGATGATGATGGTGATTGGATCATTGGCTATTATGGTACGATCACGTTCATAACGAATACAGATCTGGTAAAAGATGCACCGACAAGCTGGCAGGATATCTTAGAAGGAGACTATTCATTAACGATTGGTGATGTATCGGTTGCTACACAGGCACAGAGCGGTCTGTTAAGTGCAGCAATTGCTTTTGGCGGCAGTGAGAGCAATATCCAGCCAGGACTTGATTTCTTTAAACAGTTAGCGCAAGAAGGTCGTCTGGACATGGGCGATGCCAGTGTTGCCCGATTAGAAAAAGGAGAAATCGAGGTCGCAGTATTATGGGATTATAACGCATTAGGTTATCGTTCACAGATTCAAAAAAATAATCCAAATGCCTCTTTTGAAGTATCGGTTCCTAGTGATGGAGCAATCCAAAGCGGTTATTGCACGATCATCAACGCATATACGAAACGTCCGTATGCTGCAGCATTGGCACGTGAATATATCTTATCCGATGAGGGACAGATCAACTTAGCAAAGGGTTTTGCACGTCCGGTTCGCGGCGATGTACAATTGCCACCAGAGGTAGAAGAACAGTTATTACCAGATGAACAGTATACAAATGCACGTTTCATCGAAGATCAGGAAGCGTGGGATCAAGCAGTAGCTGATCTGGCTACCAGTTGGCAGGAAGAAGTAGTCGCATATGCA
>CASFOT010000103.1 GCA_949296305.1 uncultured Erysipelotrichaceae bacterium | reverse complement strand
CAGCTGATGTGTTTTTTAAACAACAGCAGCCGCTTCTTGATCTTGCAGCTGATAGAGGATGACAGCACTTTTTAAAATAGCGAAATCATGGTATTTCCGAGGATCATAGCCGGTCATTTCTTTTATTTGCAACAGTTTATATTGAAATGTATTTTTATGCATGCTGCCAATCAATGAAGCTTGTTTCAAACTGCCGTTGGTTTGTTCAAATAAATGAAGCGTGTCGATCAGGTGAGCAATCTGTTCATTCGACAGATCATGAAAAACCGTATTTAGAAATGATGAGCGGTTTTGTTTCTCGATGTCAGGCAAGATCATGCCTAATTCACTTTTTTCATAATAGACGAGGTCATCGTGCGGAAGCTGTTTCCCCCATTTTGCAGCTTGGCGGGCTTGGGAATAAGAGATGGATAAATCGGACAGAGAAGTGCAGGATGTGCCAATTCCCCAAATGAATGGACCAAATTGTTGAAGAAGCATGAAAAGATCTTCAAGCAAAGAACGATGATCATCAACGACCAATAAGATCCATTCTTTGGAATAAATGGCTTTTTTGCACACTAGCACATCATAAGGTTTTGATTCGATCAAACGATGGATTCGTTCGATTTCTTCTTCCTGGAGCGTAGATTCCAAATGGACATATACAAAACGATAAGAACAATGAGTGCTGGAATCAAACGGTAAAATGAGCTTTTCTACGTTTTCGGATTGGATCAATTGTTCGATCCATAGACGTTCACTAATTCGTTTTTGATTGCGGATATCTCGATTGTAAGCATCACGGATGAGGATCTGCGTCATCTTTTGCAAGATCTGGCCATAAGAAAGAACATCTTTTTCTTCGCCGGTAATGCCGATCACACCAATGACATGCTCATCAAAAAAGACGGGGACATTGATTCCTTTTCGAGTGCCTTCGTATTGATGGTCATTGCGGATCGTAACTGGCTGTTTTGTTTGGATGGCGATGATGGCCCCTCCATGACGGTGTTGCAGACGGGCTGGATCTGTGCTGGCGATGATGATGCCTTCTTCGTTCATAAAGTTGATTTCTTTGTGTAATACATCCTTGATGTTTTGTACGATTTCCTGTGCAAGTGCTGTTGAAAGTTTCATAGTTTTGTGTCACCTGTCTCTCATAATAAAAATAGATAATAATATTTTAACATTATTTGGTCCTTATAACATATTGTGTTGATGAAAGAATCGATATAATAAAGGCAGGAAAGGATGATAAAAGATGCAGATGTTAGTGGCTATTGACTCTTTTAAAGGATCTTTGAGTTCTTATGAGGCAGGGAAAGCCGTATCGCGTGGAATTATACATGCAGGTTTTCCTTCCTGTGAAATATGTGCCGTCGCAGATGGCGGAGAAGGGAGCGTGGACGCATTGATGCGTCACAAGCAAGGAAAGATGCAGATGTTTTCTTGCAGAAATGCTTTTCATCAATTGACTGAAGTACCGGTATTTCTTTTTACTGAAGATAATGAATTATGCGCTGCAGTCGAAGCAGCTTCCATTTATGGATTGCATGGGCAAACGGTATCTTATCAAACGGTTGAGGTAACAAATACCTATGGTGCTGGTGAATTGATCAAATTGCTTGCCGGCTCTGGTGTTCAAAAATTACTGTTTTTCTTAGGGGGCACAATTACTAGCGACGCAGGATTAGGAATGCTGCAAGGCTTAGGGGTCAAACTTTATGATGCGCATGATCATCTGATTCCTGCGACCGTTAATCCATTGTTTTCATTCCATCATTGGGATGAAGAAAGCTATCGTCAGATGCGCGTTGCTTATTCATCATTAAAGATCATTGTCGGCTGTGATGTGAACGCACCACTTTATGGAGAAAACGGCTGTATCTGGCTGTATGCTTCCCAAAAAGGAGCAACGCCAAGACAGCAAGAATTGTTGGAGCGGAAGCTGCATGAATTAGAAGCATTCAGCAAACAAGATCTGATGAAGCCTGGCTGCGGAGCAGGAGGCGGCAGCGGCGCAGGTTTTTTGCTCGCAGGCGCACAGTTGACATCTGGGTTTGATTTGATATCATCGTCATTGCAGTTGGAGGAACGTATCCGACAAGCAGATATGATCATTACTGGAGAAGGGGGAATGAATGCACAGAGCTTGCAGGGAAAACTGCCCATCTGTGTGGCAGAAATTGCTCATCGCTTGCAAAAGCCGGTCATTGCATTTTGCGGGCAGAAGGAAAGCGGAAATGAAGCGCTCTCTGCTCGTTTTGACGGTATTTTCTCCATACAGCAAGGAGTGTATTCACTAAAAGAAGCAATCGATCATACAGCTGAATATTTAGAGGAAAGTGCTTATCAGTATTTTCGGTTGATCCGGCATTTTTCTTCTTGATCAGTAATAAAAAGCCTTTCTGCATGATATGTACCCTCTTTACTGGACAAATACAGTAAGGAGGGTTATTTTTATGCGCTACTCACAAGAATACAAAATAAAATGTATTGAA
>CASFOT010000102.1 GCA_949296305.1 uncultured Erysipelotrichaceae bacterium | reverse complement strand
TATAAACTGTTGCAAATAAAAGAAATGACCGGCTATGATCCTCGGAAATACCATGATTTCGCTATTTTAAAAAGTGCTGTCATCCTCTATCAGCTGCAAGATCAAGAAGCGGCTGCTGTTGTTTAAAAAACACATCAGCTGATCATTTTCTTTTCATCATTTCCAAAAAAAACAAAAGCATATCATTGGACAACTGGAAAAAAATAGCTATAATAATACCGGTTAGAAAAGTAGAAAAGAGGTATGAAGATGTACTGTACACGTAATATCACTGATTCGATCGTATGGGTCGGAGGCAGTGACCGCCGTTTGGCTTTATTTGAAAATTTATTTCCAATTCCGCGTGGAGTAGCGTATAACGCTTATCTGATCTTGGATGAAAAAACATGTTTGATGGATACGGCAGATGCTTCCATCCGCCAGCAATTCATCGAAAATGTATTTGCTGCTTTAAATGGACGTCCTTTGGATTATCTGGTTGTAAATCATATGGAACCGGATCATTGTGCAAACATTGAAGAACTGGCTTTGCGTTTTCCACAGATGAAGATCGTCGGCAACGTTAAGACATTAAATTTCATCCAACAGTTCTATCAACTGGATCTTACGAACCGTTTCCTCACAGTTACGGAAAAAGATACGCTTTCATTAGGAAAACATACACTTCATTTTGTATTCGCCCCCATGGTGCATTGGCCTGAAGTTATGATGAGTTATGAAGAAACTGAAAAGATCTTATTCTCTGCAGATGCTTTTGGAAGCTTCGGTGCACACAACGGCACTTTATTTGATGATGAAATCGAACTTGACGGGGAATGGCTTGCCGATGCACGCCGCTATTATACAAACATTGTCGGTAAATTCGGTGTACAAGTACAAACCGCATTAAAAAAAGCAGCAGCTTTAGATATTCGTCTCATCGCACCGCTGCATGGCAATCTATGGAGATCCCACATTGACTTTATCCTCGAAAAATATCAACTGTGGAGCACCTATACGCCAGAGAAGAATGGTGCATTGATCTTATATGGTTCTATGTATGGAAATACCGAAAATGCCGCAAACGTCTTAGCTTTCAAATTAGCGGATAAAGGCATCCGCGATATCCAGCTTTATGATGTTTCCAATACACATGTCTCTCAGCTGATTGCGGAGTCGTTTCGCTACAGCCACATCGTATTGGCCGCACCTACATATAATAATGAAATCTATCCAGCCATGTACAATTACTTGCATGATCTAAAAGCATTAAATTTACAAAAACGAACGATTGCGATCATGGAAAATGGTACTTGGGGACCTTTAAGCGGAAAACTGATGAGTGAATTCTTGCAAAACATCAAAGATATGACGATTTTAGAACCAAAGATAACGATTCGCTCTGCTTTAAATGACAGCAGCTTGGATCAATTAGAAGCAATGGCACAAAGCATTGCTGAATCTATTACTCAAAGATAATCTGCACAAGGCTGACCCAGAATCAGCCTTTTCTTTTCGCTTCCAACGAGATAAAGGAAATAAAATCATGAAACCCACGATATTCTACAGATACTTATTTTATATGGGCGGACTGTTGATCTTAGCACTCGGTTTGACATTGAACACCAAAGCTGGTTTAGGTGTTTCTCCGATCATTTCAGTTCCATATAGTTTATCACTCATTTTTGGCTTCAATTTCGGAAACATGACTCTGGTTTTCTACTGTGTGTTCGTCTTGATTCAGATCTTCATTCATATAGTTCAATGCCGCCAGAGCGCATCACATGAAGAAAAGAACAAAGCTTTTTTTACATTCATCATGATCCTATTGCAGATTCCCCTTTCCATCATTTTTACAAGATTTTTAAACATCTTCTCGATGCTGCTGCCTGAATTTTCATATCAGACACAGACAATTTCAGGATACATGCTGCGAGCTGCCGTCTTAATTCTCGCAATCCTCTGTACCGGAATAGGAGCTGCCATGTCATTATCCATGCGTTTGGTCCCAAATCCAGGAGACGGCATCGTTCAAGCCATTGCAGATTGCATCCATAAAACGGTTGGTTTCACAAAAAATTGTTTTGATCTGCTTAATATTTCAATAACGATTAGTATTGGTCTGCTTCTCGCAGGTAAATTGACCGGCATCGGCATCGGAACAGTTATTGCCGTGTTCGGTGTTGGAAGGACGATTGCGCTATTTCAACATTTTACATTATATAAAATGAATGAACTAGCAGGTTTAGAAACTGTAAGATGAACGAAAAGCGAACCTTCTTTGTCTGGTTCGCTTCGCTGCTCATCTTTTTTTATTTGCTTTCATACTCATGAATGAAATACGGAAAACCGGTTTCTTTCATTAAATGTAAATACGGCATGGGATCAAAAGCTTCAAGTGAATACACTCCCGGTTGATAATAAGTTCCTTGTGCATAAAGTTCAATCGCCAAAGCAGCACCAAATCCCGTCTGTGCGACCACCGCCTGCATATGAAAACGTTCCATCGCTTCTGTTTGAGAGAACTTTTGATACATCATTACTTTTTTCTCTTTGCCTTCTTTTAAGCCAACGGCATAAACACCTACGAGCATGCTTCCGCTCATCTGTGTCAGTTCTTCGGGCTGCGGCGCACAAGCCGCGATCACATCCCTGGGAATAATGCGGACACCTTTTATATCGATTGGTTCTATTGAATTTAAATGCAGCTGATCCAGCACTTTTAATGCTTGGATCAAATTCTCATCTAATGCAATTTTAAAAGTACAGTTTCGTAGACCGTATTTGGCTAGATATCTTGGCATCGTTACCGTTTCTTCATGTTCGACTTTCACCAAGACATTTTCACCAACCTCAGGCATCATAAAGCGTTCTTCGCCGGCAAACGCTTTTTCCACGATATACGCTCCGTCTTTATATTCTACATTTGGATTCATCACTTCATCCAGAACGGTCCATACATTAAAACCAAAAGTGATCGCATCTGGATCCGCATTCTCCACATGAAGATCGCCACCATCTTTTACATGCAGTTCATGCACCTCATCAAAGACATATTCACAAAGATATCTGGCAAAAACATTGACAACTCCCGGGTCGATTCCCAAACAGATCAATGCCATGTTTCCTTGCGCTTTCCACTGTTCATGACGATCAAAATGATAGGCTGTCATTACTTCATCATAACTATTTTCTATTCCTTTTCCATACAGCGGCTTCTTTTTAGGCACTGACCATGTTCCTAAATTCGCATAATCGGCCTTTGCCAGATACGCCGCATCAAAAATATAATTTGCACAGAACGGACTCGCCGCATCCAACACAAATGTAATCTGGTATTTTTTCATCAAAGCAACCATAGCTTGCGTATCGGTCGCATCCACCTTTGCACAAAGCAATCGTTCATCTTTACAATCATTGGCAATCGCCTGTGCATGATGCAGATCCACATCACATAACAAAGCAAACTCAAACCACGCTTGATCAGGATCACGATTCAGCAGCTGTTTGATAATACAGTGACCGACCGCACCCGATCCAACTAACATCATCCTCATTTTCATATTTGACCTCCTGGCATTTGTAAACAAAAAAAGAAGAAACATGCAATTTGCATCTTATCTTCTTTGTCCTTTTACCAGTTGGTTATATCCACGTAGGTGATACGATATGCGTATGCTCTCCAAAGAGTTGTCAGCCATCCTTCCTTTTGCCTGCTAGTTTCCGCCCATATACAAATGCAGATATATGAAACTTGCTGCTTCGGCCCTTTTTCAAGTGTCTAAAGATGGCGTCATCCATTTCTATTTTTGTAAGCCCAATATACCAAAAAACAAATTCTATGTCAACAGCAGGAACCCTGCTGTCTTTTGGCTATTCTTCTTCTGCATCAAACTGTGAATTATACAGCTGTGTATAGAAACCGTCAGCTTTCATCAATTCTTCGTGATTTCCAGCTTCAATGATATCGCCATCTTTCATGACGAGGATCAAATCAGCATCACGAATCGTTGACAAACGATGCGCAATGACAAAACTTGTACGGTTTTCCATCAATTTATCCATTCCTTTTTGGATCAGCACTTCTGTACGGGTATCTACGCTGCTGGTTGCCTCATCCAAGATCAAGATCTTTGGATCAGCCAAGAAGGCACGGGCAATCGTCAACAATTGTTTCTGTCCTTGAGAGATATTGCTGCTTTCTTCATTGATCATCGTATCATAGCCATGATCAAGGGTACGGATAAAATGATCGACATACGCTGCATCTGCTGCCTTGATCACTTCCTCATCGCTTGCATCCAATTTTCCATAACGCAGGTTCTCCATGATCGTCCCGTTGAACAGCCATGCATCTTGCAATACCATGCCAAACAAAGCACGAAGATCTTTTCTGCGCATATCGGTCGTCTTGATACCATCAATGTAGATAGAACCGCTGTTCAACTCATAAAAGCGCATCAATAGTTTGATGATCGTTGTCTTTCCTGCACCTGTCGGTCCGACAATGGCGATCTTTTTACCAGGTTTGATATACATAGAGAAATCATGGATGATGATCTTTTCTGGTGTATAGCCAAAATGGACATTTTCAAACGTAACTTGTCCTTGTATCGTTGTTTGTCCATTCGCATCAAAGATCTCTACCGGATGTTCACATTCAGCCACCTCTTCTTCTTCACTTAAGAATTCAAAGACACGCTCTGCCGCTGCAACTGTAGACTGCAGGATATTCATGTTTTGCGCAATCATTGAGATCGGCTGATTAAAGCTGCGTACATAAGTGATAAAGGATTGGATGTCACCGACCGTGATCGATCCCTGCATTGCCAGATAACCGCCTAAGATGGCCACAACGACATAACCCAAATTCCCAACGAATACGCTGATTGGCTGCATCAGACCACTTAAGAACTGTGATTTCCATGCAGAATCATAAAGCTCATCGTTCAATCGTTCAAAAATCTCTATGCTCTCTTCCTCACCATTAAATGCTTTCATGATGATATGAGCTCCATACATCTCTTCGATGTGTCCATTGACATTTCCCAAAGAACGCTGCTGTGCAGCAAAATATCGCTGTGAATGCTTTACGACCGTCGTGATCAAGATCAAAGATAATGAAACGATGATCAAAGCAATCAAGGTCATCGGCAAAGAAATGCTCAGCATCATCGCCAGATAACCGACCACCTGTACAAAACTGCTCAGCAGCTGCGACAAAGATTGGTTCATCGTCTGCTGGATCATATCCACATCATTTGAAAAACGCGAAAGCACTTCTCCATGGGATTGACGGTCAAAATAGGAGAAAGGCAAACGATTTACTTTTTCAGCCATCTCATTACGCAGGTTGTACGCTACTTTTTGGGATACGCCTGCCATCAGCCAGCTTTGGACAAAGCCGCATAAAGTTGAAATCAGATATAATCCGATCAGCTGCAGCAAGATCACTTCGATTGCACCAAAATCGATGCCGCCGGTTCCATAAACTTTAGCCATGAATCCTTTGGTCAGCTCAGTCGTTGCATTTCCTAAGATTTTTGGCCCAACGACCATAAATACGACCGAACAGATCGAAAAGATGAAAGATACGATGATATTCCAACGATACGGCTTCAGATAATGAATCAAGCGGATCATGGTTCCTTTGAAATTTTTTGCTTTTTCCGCCGGGCCTCGTCCACCATGCATGCCCATCGGCCCTCTTCTCATCGGTCTTGGAGAATTATTCGAATGTTTACTCATCTTCCAATTCCTCCTTTGGCAACTGACTGTATGCAATCTCACGATAAACATCACAGCTTTCCAGCAATTCTTTATGTGTACCGATTCCTACGATCGATCCCTTATCCAATACGACGATTTGATCCGCATGCAATATCGAAGAGATGCGCTGTGCGACCATGAGCACGGTACTGCCTTTTTCTTTGCACATTTGCGTTAACGCTTTTCTTAAACGCGCATCCGTCTTAAAATCCAATGCCGAGAACGTGTCATCAAAGATAAAGATCTCCGGCTGTTTCATCAAAGCGCGTGCAATAGACAAACGCTGGCGCTGACCGCCTGAAACATTGGTTCCTCCCTGGGCGATCGCTGTCTCGAACCCTTCCGGCTTTGTATCGATAAATTCTAGTGCCTGCGCAACTTCACTCGCTTCCCGCATCGCTTGTTCATCGGCATCTTTCTTTGCATAACGCAGATTGCTGGCAATCGTACCAGTGAACAAATATCCTTTTTGCGGCACATAACCAATACGCTCACGCAGATCATGCTGGCTGACTGCTTTGACATTGACGCCATCGACAAGGATCTCTCCTTCGCTCACATCAAAGAAGCGCGGCACCAAGTTGATCAAGGTCGATTTTCCGCTGCCGGTACTTCCGATAAAGGCTGTCGTTTGACCCGCCTGAGCCGTAAAATTCAGATGATGAAGAACAGGTTCTTCTGCGCCAGGATAGTGGAAAGAAACATTCTTAAATTCAACGACCCCTTTTTTGGTTTCATCAAAAGCGCAAGGCTGATCCGGATCTTTGATCTGCGGCTGTGTCTTCAACACTTCGTCAATGCGGCCGGCCGCAACAGAAGCACGCGGGATCATGATCGAAAGCATCGTGATCATCATAAATGCCATGATGATCTGCATCGAATATTGCATGAATGCCATCATGTCACCGACCTGCATGACACCATCGCCGACCTGATGCGCTCCGACCCAAACGATCAAGATCGAAGTACAGTTCATCACTAACATGATGAGCGGCATCAGCAACCCCATCGAACGGCCGACAAACAGCAAGTTTTTCATGATCCGCTTATTTGCTTCTTCAAATTTCTTTTCTTCTACTTTTTGATTATTAAATGCACGGATCACCGGCATGCCATCCAAAAATTCACGAACGACCGCATTCAAATGGTCCATCAGTTTTTGCGTGATACGGAATTTCGGCAATACGACCAAGAATGCACTGCCCATGATTCCTAAGATCAAGATGATGACCAACGCAATGATCCATGTCATGCTGACATCTGATGTCAAAACTTTGATCAAAGCACCGATTCCTATGATCGGTGCATAGATGACCATACGCAGCATCATCACCAATACCATCTGAACTTGCTGGATATCATTGGTCGTACGTGTTAACAAGGTATTGGTCGAAAAGCGGCCAAATTCTACCAATGAAAAACTTTCTACTTTTGCAAACACATCATGGCGGATCCGTTTTCCCAAGCCTGCCGCAATACGTGCCGCAAGGAAACCGACACAAACTGCACAAACTGCTGAACCTAGTGCCAGCAATAACATCAACGCGCCATTTTTGAACAGATAAGCATACTGGATGGCATTTGTATCCATGCCAATCGCTTGGTATTCTTGATAGACGAACTGTGCATTCGCTGTATCGATCGTGCTTTGCCCCATCGCTTCACCCATCGCATTCATCTGCGTGATGATCTGATCCATCGTTTCTTGCGGCATCATCGGCAACAGATCATACAGCGTCATTCCTTCCGGCAGCTGTTCCATCATCGCAAGCATCGCTTGCTGTTCTTCACTCAAAGAAGCGCGGGCTTCTGGATCACTCATCGCTTTCTGCAATTGAGCTTCCTGCTGATCAAATCCCATCACACAAGTCTCTGCCTGAGAAAGTGCTATTTTGATTTCTTCGTGAGTATATGGAACCTCTTCTTTCAATACATACAAGTTCTCATCAGCTAATGCCGGATACTGATCTAAATCAGCTTCACTTGCATCCGCAGATTGAATAAGTTCATAGCTATTTAAAAAGATCTGGTTTTCTTCTTCGCTCATGAACAGGGAAAGCTTATCATATTCCTGTTCACGCACTGCTTGCAAAACACCATCTTCGATCCCATTGGCATTGATTCCTACATTGACGATGTTCGACATATAATCCGGCATCGTCAGCTCACACATCGCTTGTCCGAACAACAATGCGATGATGACCAATATGGAACCGATAAACGGTTTCAAATATTTCCTCAGCTTTAACATATTGGTTCTCCTTTCTTCGTCGTATGCGAATGCTCTCGCTCTTGATAATATGCAACTGCTTTTTGTAAAATACGCGCTAATGCCTGCGCATCTTCATCACCTAAAGATGTGAGAAAAGAAAGCAGATTTTCTTGTACTTGTTGATAGCGCTGTTTCATCTGTAACTGTGCTTCTTCAGTAGCCTGCAAATATGTCGATCTGCGATCATGTGCCGGTGTCACCCGTTCGATCCATCCCTTTTCTTCAAATATTTTGATTACCTGTGAAACAGCAGCAGGCGTCACTTTGAAATGATCGCTGATGTCATTCATCTTTAACGGTCTTCCTTTCTGCTGGCATTGCAGAATAGCGTGCAAGATCATCAGATCCCGAAACTTCATCCCGTCATGCGATTGTTTATTTCTCTTCTGAAAGAGATAAAATAAAGTAAGCAGCTGTTGAATAATTTCTTTTTCGTCCATTTCATCACCTCAAAATATTAAGTTGCTTAACAATTAACTTACTAAAGTATTATATGCAATTTTTCTTCCCTGTCAACTAATTTTCTGTTCTATTTACATCTTTCCCCCATCGTAATACAATGAATAAAAAAAGAGGTGACACTTATGGCAATTGAACTTGTCAGAGAATATTTAAAAACATATGGCAGAGATCAAGATATCATCGAATTAGATGCTTCCAGTGCTACGGTGGAACTCGCAGCGGCAGCTCTGCACACTCAACCAGAACGTATCGCAAAAACATTATCCTTTATGGGCAAAGAGCAGCCCTTATTGATTGTTTGTGCCGGCGACAGCAAAATCGACAATCATAAATTTAAAGAACGATTTCAAGTAAAAGCAAAAATGCTGAAAGGAACAGAAGTGGAACGATATACCAATCACGCAATTGGCGGTGTGTGCCCTTTTGCGGTTCCAGCCTCTACAGCTGTTTATTTTGATCTCTCATTAAAGCGATTTGATTATCTTTACCCTGCCTGCGGAAGCGCCAATTCTGCTATTCGCTTGACTTGTGAAGAATTAGAGACCTTAGTACCGCAAGGAACCTGGGTCGATGTTTGCAAGCAATAAAAAAAAGAACCCGGATCAAAATGGATTCTTTTTACGGTTCTTTCAGCTCTACCACCTTTCGATGACCGCGCTGATTCCGTTTCAGCCATTTGCTGGCTGCTTGTTCGTCTTTTAAACGAACGATGATCGCATTTGGACAAGAGGCCAGAATACGCTGGATATCAGCAGTTGTTCCTCTTATCAGTCGAATTTCACGCCGCAGTTTGATTCCATAGATACATTCACGTCCAGGCTGCATACGATCACTCCTTATCTTTATTGTAATACATTATTCCCATTTTTACAAAGTGAATACGTATGAAAATCCCTTCTTCTGCGACGGTTTCCGAGCATTCTTTTCAGCGGATTTGTCATTTCCTTTTCATTGTTACATTTTCTATAAAAAGCCTTTTTACTTTATATTGATGGCATAAGATCCATTGCTGGATGCGACCACATTGCCCTGCTGGTCGTAGGCCAGTGCACGGATCATCGCCATTCGGCTGCCCGCATGATCACAAATGGCTTCAATACGCAAGACATCATCCGCATGTGTGCTTTTCACAAAATTTACTGCCATCTGGATCGTAGGAGCAAACACTGCTTTTGAAAATGAATACGCAGCACATCCCATCGCAATATCCAGCATAGCTGCCAAAATACCCCCATGTGTATGCTCATCCGGATTCAATTCCCAAGTATAGATAGGAAAGGTCAGGATGATTTTCTTTTGTTCTTCTTGAACTTCAGCTAATTCCATCCCTACCATGGCATTGATCGTCTCTTTCCGTTCATTTCGAACAGCGACAAAATGTTTTGCTCGTTGTGTAATGGCCGTCATTCTTTCATTCCTCCTGTCTTCTTCCTTATTCTATCCATTTCTCTTTAAGAACGCAAATCACATAAAACGAATCATGTTATAATAATAGAAAGTATGGAGGGATCTTCATGAATCGATTACATTGGGAACAGCTGATCAGTGAACAGCGCATCCCCAAACAACAAAAAACCAATCGCCTCGCTGCGTTGCGCAGCGAAGTAGAAAGCGATTATTACCGCATCATCAATAGTGCTTCCTTTCGCCGTTTGCAAGATAAGACACAAGTATTTCCACTAGACCGAAGTGATTTTGTTCGTACGCGCTTGACTCATTCCTTAGAAGTATCTGCTGTCGCCAAGTTCATCGGAAAACAGATTTGTGCAATGATCAAAGAACAGCAATTAGAGAAAGAAGAAATCAATACACACGATATCGTGGAAACCTTGGCTTGTGCCTCGTTGCTGCATGATATCGGCAATCCCCCTTTTGGTCACTTTGGCGAAGCAGCTATTCAAAATTGGTTTGCCAAGCACTTAAAAGAAATCGCCTATGATAAAGATCATACATTGTATGATGTATTAAATGAACAACAGCGAAATGACCTCTTATTTTTTGAAGGAAATGCGCAAAGTTTGCGGATCATCACCAAGCTCCATCGGCTCAGCGGAAACTATGGCATGCATTTGACCAGCGGTGTCATGGATACGATCATCAAGTATCCATGCAGTTCTTCAGTGAAGCAATCTGAACTGAAAAAGCCGAAACAAGCGCGTTCCTTGTTACATAAAAAGCATGGGTATTTTTATAGTGAAAAAGAAATCTATCAACAAATCAAACAAAATACGGGAACAGCAGATGTCCGACATCCGCTCACCTTTATTTTAGAAGCAGCTGATGACCTTGCGTATACATTCTCTGACTTAGAAGATGGATATAATAAAGGATTATATACATACGATGAATTAAAGCAGCAGCTGATCGAATGCAATGATCAAAACGGATTAAAGCGATTGGAAGAAGCCTTGTCAAATGCATTGAAAAGTGAACATGAGCACCAAGATTGTTTTAAAAAAGCGGTTTTTCAATGGCTGACCGCAAAACAGCTGTACTGCATCTCAGAAGTTTCAAAAGCATTTATAATTCATTATGAAGAAATCATGAACGGCTGTTTTGAACAGGAATTACTAGCTGTATGCAGTGAATCTGCACTCATCGTTCAATTAAAGACCTTTGCGTTCGAACACATTTATCAGACAAAATCCATCATCACTTTAGAACTGATGGGCAATGAGATCATTTCTTTCTTGCTGAATCAATTTGTCGATGCATTGCTGCATTTTGATTCGGATCAGCCACAAAATGATATTCAGGAAAAATACTGTCAATTGCTTTCTCGTAATTACATCGAAAACTACTTTGATTCAGTCAAAGACATCCAGCAAGACAGTGATAAGGTCTATTACCGCCTCTTGTTAGCCACTGATTTCATATCTGGCATGACAGATACGTATGCAAAGACCTTATATCAAGAAATCAAAGGAATTTCTGCATTGCGCTAGAGAATAAAAAAAGAGAAAACTCGGGGGATCAAAAAAGTTTGATATGGACCTAACGATCAAAGACCGTACAACCTGTATCAGTTTTCTCTTTTTTTATATTTGATAAAATTTTACATAGGTTCTTTTTTTACCAGAGCCGCTACACATTCAACCGAGTACGTTTGCGGAAACATATCGACCGGCTGTACCATTTCACATCGATATCCCCATTCATCCAACAAATGAAGATCTCTTGCTAAAGTGCCCGGATCACAAGAAACGTAAACGATCCGTTGAGGATGCATGCTGACGATATCCCGCAATACACTTTCTGCACATCCTTTACGCGGCGGATCGACACAAACAACATCCGGACGCATCCCTTGTCCGGCAATTTGTTTTGCATAAGCCGCTGCGTCGCTGCAGACAAATTCAATATTTGTGATCCCATTGCGTTTGGCATTTGCCTTTGCATTGATGATCGCTGCTTCAACGATTTCAATTCCGATCACTTTTTTTGCATATCTTGCTAAAAACATCGATATTGTACCTACTCCACAGTAAAGATCGAGCACAGTTTCGCCCCCTTGCAGCCTGCAAGCATCTAGCGCCGTTTCATAAAGTACTTTTGTTTGAATCGGATTGACCTGATAAAATGATTTCGACGAAATATGGAAGGAATAGTCTGCCATGGTATCGATGATATAGTCGCGTCCATACAGCAGAACTTCCTTTTCTCCCAAGATCACGTTATCGTTTCGTTCATTGATATTCAAGATCACGCTTTTGATTTGCGGATGCTGCTGAGCCATTTGTTCGGCAACGATCTTCCAAGCTGGATAATCGTTGTTGCGGCTGATCAAAACAACCATAATTTCTTCTTTATTAAAAGCATGTTTGATCAGCACATGACGCAATGTAGCCAGCAGCTCCGGATATCGCAAAAAACATTTTTTAATATCTTGATAGATCTGATTGATCAATGGACTCTGGATCCGGCACTCTTCCATATCAACGATCTCATTGCTGTTGATACGGTAAAAACCGCTGTGTAACATGCCGTCAATCATCCTAAAAGGGATTTGTGCCTTATTTCGATAAAAATATGGACGTTCCATACCTTTGACCGGATAAACAGCCATCTCGATCTTTGCGATACGATCGATCACATCCTGCACTTTCTGCTGTTTAAAGCGTAACTGTTCTTGATAAGACATATGCTGCAGCTGACAACCACCACAGTTTTTGGCTAAAGGACAAGGAGGCACGCACCGCTGATCTGACTCATCAAGCAATTCTTGTATGCGTCCATA
This sequence comes from uncultured Erysipelotrichaceae bacterium, assembly GCA_949296305.1. Lineage (GTDB taxonomy): Bacteria > Bacillota_I > Bacilli_A > Erysipelotrichales > Erysipelotrichaceae > Merdibacter. The sequence continues at coordinate 23,281 of CASFOT010000102.1, read as the reverse complement.
ACCATATGTTTTTTTCACCTTGACGACTTTTATGAGCGCTTTTTCTTTGACAAGTAAGCCTTTGACAAACAATGGAAAGCCGTCCACCCGTACAACCCCCATGCCTTCATATGTATAGTTCTCACAGATACCGATCACAGTATCGTTTTTCTTCATGTTTCATTCCTCATTTCACATAGATCTATTATACAATATTCATTTCATTTCTACTACAGAAAAGGACAATGCCGCACATTGTCCTCCTTTATCCTAACTATTCTACGATTGTTCCATTCATGACTGCTTCAGCCGTCTCCGGATCTCTCGCGGTGCTGATTACGTCCGTTACGCTTTTCTCAGAAGCAGAATTTTTCGTTAAGCACACATACAGCCAATGATCTTGTGTATGCGTATCATCAAAACTGGAATAATTATATAAATTGATCGAAAGATCATACATCTTTCCGTTTTCCTGCTGTGTGAAATACGTTTTTACAGGAAGAATCGCATCAATGGCATTATAAGCATCTTTTGCAAGTGATTTAACAGCACTTTCGTCTTTTTCATCAATATCATCTATAAGATTGATATTGACACGAAGAGTCGCACTTTTTAAATTCACTTCTACGCTTTCTACATAATCCATTTTTTCCATTGCTTCTGTTACTTGTGCAATCTCATCGTCTGTAATTGCCGGATTCAGATCATTTTCTGAAAAACGATCACCGATTACTGGCTGGCCCGAATTCTCCGTGGAGGTCATAACGACGACGCCTATCAGAAGCATGGGTATCAATATGACTGCCGCTGCGATCCACACGAGAACATGGCTTTGTTTTTCACCGTTTCTCTTGGCCTTTTGCTTTTTATTTTCTTTCTTTTTCATCGTTATCACTCCCGATCATCTCTATTCTACTAGAAATCAGAAAAGAATGCTATCTTTTCTTCAATTCTTCCTTGATCAACTGGTTGGTCATCGCTGGATTTGCCTGGCCTTTGCTTGCCTTCATCACCTGACCAACAAGGAATCCCACTGCACGATCTTTTCCGTTCTTAAAATCAGCGATCGACTGCGGATTGGCATCCAATACGGATTGAATCATTGCTAACAATTCACCCTTATCGCTCATTTGTTTCATTCCTTTTTCTTCAACGACTTTCTGAGGATCATTTCCTTTTAAAATTTCTTCAAAGACAATTTTTGCCTGTTTTCCGCTGATATCGCCTTTCTCTACCATATTGATCATCTCTGCCAGATATCCGGCATTGCATGGATTATCTTTCAGCTTGATATTTGCTTTATTCAACGCAGCTACCAATTCGACGATGACCCAGTTGGCTGCTTTTTTGTAAGCTTTTGTCGAAGCACATACTGCTTCATAAAAATCAGCTAATTCTCTAGAAGCCACCAATACACCAGCATCATAATCATTTAATCCGAAATCACGCATATAGCGCTCTTTGCGCTGATCCGGTAATTCTTCCAAATGATCTTGGATCTCTTTGACCCATGCTTCATCCAGCTGAATTGGGAAAATATTTGGTTCAGGGAAATATTTATAATCCACATTTCCTTCTTTTTTACGCATCAGGATCGTTGTCTTCTTTGTTTCATCATAACGGCGTGTCGCCTGTTCGACTTCACCGCCCGCTTCCAGGATCTCACGCTGACGTTCGACTTCCGCATCGATCGCTTTCTGCACATTGGAAATGGAATTCAAGTTCTTGATCTCGGTCTTGACACCAAATTCCTCACTGCCTTGCGGACGAAGCGAGATATTGACATCACAACGCATGCTTCCTTCTTCCATCTTGACATCGCTGACCCCAAGATATAACAAGATCATGCGTAGCTTTTCCACATAAGCTGCCGCCTGTGCGCCGTTCCGCATGTCTGGTTCGCTGACGATCTCGATCAACGGTGTTCCGGCACGATTGAAATCGATCAGTGTGCCGGCATCGCTGTGGAATTGTTTCGCTGTGTCTTCTTCCATGTGCATACGATTGAGACGGATTTTTTTCTTTCCTTCTTCCGTTTCAATTTCCACATAACCGCCGCTGCCGATCGGATGGAACTGCTGTGTGATCTGAAAGCCTTTCGGCAAATCAGAATAATAATAATTCTTACGATCAAAACGAACCAGTGGATCAATCGTACAATGCAAAGCAGTCGCCGCTTTGATTGCCAAGCGGATCGCTTCTTTATTTACACAAGGCAGAATCCCTGGATGTCCAAGATCGATTTCATTCACACATGTATTTGCTACTTCGCCAAAGCTGACCGGCGCACTGGAAAACATCTTCGTCTTTGTCTTTAATTCGCAGTGGATCTCGATACCGATGACTGTTTCGTAATTCATGCTTTCACCTCCACCGTATGATTAGCTAATCCTGTTTCTTCTTCGATTGCTTTGCCGATGTTGAACATCATCTGCTCTTCAAATGGACGACAGGTGATATTGACACCGATCGGCAGCCCGTCTACAAAACCGCTAGGCAAGGTCATGCTCGGATATCCGGAGAAATTTCCTAGCTGCATATGATTATCTGCCACCAAATATTCTTTTCCAAGTGCTTCATCCATCGCTTCATCTTCTAAAGGAGCAACCGTCGGTGCCGCACTGGCCAAGATACAATCACATTCATCTAACAATGCACGGTAATGATCGACCAATAATCGGCGGATCTTCTGTGCTTTGCGAAACAGCTTATCCTGGTTTTCTACAAATAATGAATAGCTTCCGATGATGAAACGTTTCCGTACATACGCCGAGAATCCTTTGGTACGCGAATGTTTCATGACCTCTTCCACGCTTTCACCATCTTCACGCATACCGAAACGAATGCCATCTAAATTTGAATGATTTGCCGTAGCTTCTGCATTAGCGATCGTCAAATAGACCGGCAAGATCGTTTCCATCAATTCTTGCGGCATCTGCACATGAACGATCTTTGCACCTCGTGCAGCTAGTTTTTCGCAGAGTTCTTCTACGTTTGCTTTGATGCGTTCTTCATGGATCGCATCTTGTACGTTATCTAAGACACCGATGGTCTTTCCTTGAAGATCACTGTTCAGATCCGCAAGATATGTCCCAACTTCACGCTGTGAACTCGTCATATCCCGGTCATCCCTGCCTGCCAACACTTCTAGCATCGTGCAGGCATCTTCCACATTGGTCGTAAAATAGCCAACGTGATCCAATGAAGATGCATATGGGATGATTCCATATCGGCTGATGCGCCCGTAGGTCGGTTTGACGCCAATGATGCCATTGTATGCAGCAGGTTTACGAACGCTGTCACCCGTATCTGTACCGATCGATACGGCTGTTGCTCCGGCTGCAACCAATACGGCACTACCGCCGCTGCTGCCCCCAGAAATTCGTTTACGATCATATGGATTATTGACTTTTCCTGTATAGGCATTTTTATTCGTGCCGCCCATGCCCAGTTCATCCATGCTCGCTTTGGCAATGATGATCGCACCTTCTTTTTTCAGACGTTCGACGATATTTGCATCATAGACCGGAATATAGTTGTCTAAGATCCGGCTAGACGCCGTTGTACGGATGCCTTTTGTACTTATATTGTCTTTCAGTACGATTGGAATACCATATAATTTTCCATCTGTTGAGCGCTCTTTCAATGCTTCTAACTGCTCATCGATATCACAAAAAGTAACGACAGCATTCAATGCCGGCTGAAGTTTTTGCAGTTTGGCAGCTGCTGCTTCACAGCGTGCTTTGATTTCCTGATGTTCATAGTCACATAAACGCATCTTACTTCACCACCTTTGGTACATGTACGTGTCCGGCACGTACGCTCTTTGCATTTTTCAGTGCATCTTCCTGAGAAAGCACATGATCGACAACATCTTCACGAATAAAGGTAGTTGCCGCTTCAAAAGGATACACCATCGGCTCCACGCCGCTGGTATCCACTTTGTCAAACAGTTGGATCTGCCTTGTCAAAATTGCAAACTCTTGCTGCAGATCCTCAATTTCTTCATCATTGACATCCAACATGATGCCGCCTGCAAGTTTTTGAAAAAACTCTTTATCAAATGTTTCCATCCAAACCTCCTGTATTCTATATCAACATGATCGTCTGTGCATCCGAAGATCCTTGCGAACGCCGGATCACAGCAACATGATCATTATCGCTGGATATATCGATCGTCAATTCATAATTCGTACTGGTAAACAGAGATGTCTGCCCGCTGATGTACTGCGATAACGCGATAGCTTCAGCTGCTGTCTTCGCATGCAGATTGACCGTAATATTGAATTCCACCAAAGCATCATCTTTAAATCGCGCTTTCCCGATAATATATACATCATCCGGCGTAAAACCGACTAGCCCTGCTTTCAATTCTGCAAATTGTGTCGCAACATCTTCATCTTTTTGGGTAAAAGAAGTGCTTGGAACCAATGTCCATTCTTCATTCACATCCGAAAATGACGCAGAACTCGATGTACAATATGCCTGCATGACATAATGTCCTGGCAGCACGGCATCATCACTGAGGACATATACAGCGATCAAGATCGGTGTGTTCGAACTAATTTCCGGAAAGTTATCACGTATATAACTGTTAAGCTTCTTTCCTTGCGCATCCGCGAACACTTTCAGCTGGTCTTCTGTAATTTCCACGGACTCTCCATTTGCGTCATATGTATTCGGGCTCAATACCATTGCTAAAGAAATGCCGCGAAGGGTGCTGCCCGAATACCAGTCTAATTCATAGATATCGATCAAAGGTGCCACACCATTTACTGTTTCGCCGTTCCCTGTATCAAAGCTTTCATCTTTGCTTTGATTCAAGCCATCCGGATTTGAATCGCTCGTTCTTCCTAACAGCCCGGTCGTGTAATCCGATGCATCCAGTACATCATAAGTCAAAAACTGGCTTTCTTTAAAGGCCACATCATTCGTGCTGAAATGTGCCTGTGATAATTCCATCAGGCCGGTCGTAATATTATAACGTTCCCCCTGATCCGATGTCACAGAAGTATGCTTTTGACGAGTATCGCTTGTCGAAAAAGGAAGAATGGCTGCATAATCGCCTTCCGTTGCCACCGTCTGTGTTTCCTGGCGGTTTTGATTGTTTCCATCACATGCACTCAATAACAGCACCCCTGCACAAAGGGCCGCCATCCATTTATTTATTTTCATATGCGTTCACCTCCTGGGCAAATGCTTCTTCATCCATCGTCTGGACGCCAAGTTCTTGTGCCTTTGTCAGCTTGGAACCAGCGCTTTCTCCATAGATAACAAGATCCGTTTTTTTCGATACGCTACCCGCAACATTTGCTCCAAGCGATAACAAGATCGCTTTCGCTTCATTTCGTGTATACAGCGACAGCGTTCCGGTCAAGACGACCGTCTTTCCAGTAAACATGCTCTCTTGGATCTGCTCAGCTTCGCTGTCCATCCGCAATCCAAATGCTTTTAATTGCTCGATCATCCGGATGTTCTTCTCTTCTGCAAAGAAAGCTACGATGCTTTTCGCCGTGATCGCTCCGATATCACGAATCTTGGTCAGTTCCTCTTCATCCGCACGCATCAACGCATCCATCGTCAAAAAGCGTTTTGCTAAGATACGCGCGGCTTTTTTGCCAACCTGTCGGATCCCCAAACCAAACAAAAGGTCCTCTAAAGGATTTTCTTTGCTTTGTTCGATGGCCTCTAACAGCTTTTGGACCGATTTCAGCTGATAACCTTCTTTACCGATCAATTCTTCCCGACGTTCCTTTAATCGATAAATATCTTCGATCGCGTTCAGCAATCCCCATTCATGCAGCTGTTCTACCCGTTTATCACCAAGCGTATCGATATCCATCGCATCTCTGGATGCAAAATGAATCATGCTTTCCACGACACGTGCCGGGCAATCCTGATTGATGCAGTAATGCGCAGCTTCTTGCGGCAAACGCAGTAAATGCCCGCCGCAGATCGGACAAGTATCAGGGAATACATATGGTACCTGCGAACCATCTCTGCGGTTCGGATCCGGTCCGACAACTTCAGGAATGATATCCCCTGCTTTGCGCACGATGACGATATCATGGATACGGATATCCTTCTCTTTGATCAGATCTTCATTATGTAACTGTGCCGCGCTGACGCTCGTACCTGCTACCCGTACCGGTTCCAAGACTGCATTCGGTGTGATCCTTCCGGTCCGGCCAACGGTAAGAACGATATCCAGCAGCCTGGTCTTGACTTCCTCTGCCGGAAATTTGTACGCAGTCGCCCAACGTGGTACTTTCACTGTTGTTCCTAAGCGGTTCTGTGCATTCAAATCATCGACCTTGATCACGATGCCATCAATTTCATAAGGAAGTTCGTGGCGCTGCTCACTGATCTCATTGATAAATGCCCAGATCTCGTCAACATTCTTACAACAGCGGCGCAGCGGATTCACACGCAGGTGCAGCTGCTGCATCGTTTCCAATGCCTCCTCATGGCTGCTAATGCCAAATTCCTGCGCATTGACAAAATAATACCAAAATGCATCTAATCCCCGCTTTGCACAGACGCTGCTGTCTAATTGGCGTACACTGCCGGCCGCCGCATTGCGGGGATTCGCAAATAATTCTTCTCCAGCTGCTTCGCGTTCACTGTTTAAACGGCGAAAGCTTGCCTTGGGCATATAGACCTCGCCACGCACCTCGATCTCCCCCATCCAATCGATATGCATCGGTATGCTGGGAATCGTCTTGATGTTATTGGTCACATCTTCTCCAATGTTTCCATCTCCGCGTGTTACGGCCTGAACAAAACGGCCGTCACGATAAATCAACGACATGGCCAAACCATCAATTTTTAACTCTACGACATAACGTACCTGTTCTTCGCTCGATCGGATTCGCTCATCAAAAGCACTCAGTTCTTCATAATTAAAAACATTGCCAAGCGATAACATCATCCGTTTATGTTCTACCTTTTCAAAACCTTCTAGGACCGATCCGCCGACACGCTGCGTCGGTGAATTGGGATCATATGTCTCTGGATGTTTTTCCTCTAAAACGATCAGTTCTTGCATGTAGCGGTCATATTCCTGATCGCTCAAACTAGGGTGATCCAGCACATAATATTCATAAGAGAGCTTCTCGAGCAAAGTGCGTAGCTCTTGTATTCGCTTGATTTCCTCCATCACATGTTTCCTCCATTCACTTCTTGCGCAAAGCTGGATGATCCGCCATGATCTTGCGAACGCCAAACTTTTGTGCAAAGGCAATGGTTGCCAGGCCATCTTCTATCCGGATGATGACACCATCGCCAAAGGCATCATGATGTACAAGATCGCCTTTGCGAATGCGTCCATCTCGTTTGCGGCGGCTTTCTTTTTTCCTTGTTTCGCCTGTGGATGCTGTACTTTCTCGTTGCGGCTGTTTGATTCGTTCACTTGCCGTCGCAAAGCTGCCTTGTTGATATACCTCGATATCATCACTGAAATGATTACGCGGTTTGACACCCACTTCCTTCAATAATTCTGTCGGAATCTCCATGATGAAACGAGACGGGGTCTTGATCTTATCCAAGATAAAGCTATATCCCATCGAATCAGAGATAAACAGCTGTTTCTTGGCTCGTGTCATCGCTACATAGATCAGACGCCGTTCTTCTTCCAAAGCAGGGTTTCCGCCCTCGCTGATGCTGCGTTCACTTGGAAAGATTCCTTCACAAAGATTATAGATGAAGACACAGTCAAATTCCAATCCTTTTGCCGCATGCACGGTCATCAAATTGACGACATCATTGCCTTCATACAGATCATTATCCGTATATAGTGCGACTTCCTGTAAATAATCATTCAGTTCTGCACCTGGATTGTTTTCCACATATTGACGCATGTCATTAAGCAATTCCTTGATATTTTCCATCCGATCATCTTCATGATCCGCTTGAAGCATCTGCAGATAACCGCTCTCTTCCAATACTTTTTCCATCAACAGATCGATGCTGAGCGTATCCACATCCGCTTTGCATGACTCGATCACTTTCACAAAAGAAGCGATCCCGCTTTTAGCTTTTGATTGTGAAAGCGATGGATGTTTTAATACCTCATACAGATTGACATCTTCTGCTTGTGCCTGTGTTTCTAACTGCTCGATGCTCTTCGCTCCGATTCCTCGTTTAGGAACATTCAACACTCGGCGGACAGCTAAGTTTTTCCATAACTCTTTCTCATCATCTTCCATCTTCGGTGCCAGCAAACGCAGATAACTAAGCGCATCTTTGATTTCAGCCCGTTCATAAAAACGAATGCCGCCATAGATCCGATAAGGAATATGCGCATCCAGAAAAGCTTTTTCTAACGCTCTTGATAAGAAATTAGAACGATATAAGACAGCCATATCGCGATAAGCGATCCCGCTGTGATGCAGTGTTTTGATCTTTGCAGCGACCCAAACTGGTTCATTTTGCTCATCAGCAGCAGAAAAATGAATGATCTGTTCATCGCTGTGATGATTTGTATATAAATCTTTCTCAATACGATTTTTATTATTCTTTATGACTGCATTCGCCCCTTTGAGGATATGCTCTTCGCTTCGATAGTTCTCATTGAGGATCACCGTCTTGGAATCTGGAAAATCTTGCTCAAAAGATAAGATGATGTCCACTTTTGCTCCACGCCATGTATAAATGGTCTGATCTGGGTCTCCGACTACACAAAGCTTCGTATGTGCTCCGCAAAGCAAACGAATGATCGCATATTGCAGCTCGTCCACATCCTGAAACTCATCAACATGAATATATGAAAAACGGCGCTGCCACTTCGCACGTACATCCTCATTTTCTTTCAACAAACGGTAAGCCTCTAATAAGAGATCATCAAAATCTAACGCAAACATAGCAGACAGCCGCTGTTGATACGCTTGATAGATATCCGCTTTGATCCGTTGTCCTTCAAATTGAGCTAGATCTTTTGCCTTCTGCGGAGAAACAAATGCGCTCTTGCATGCCGAGATGAAACCAATCGAAGAAGGATAGGAATACACTTTCGTATCGACCTCTTGTTCCTTATATATTTCTTTTAAGATGCTTTTTTGATCCTCGCTGTCCAAGATGGTAAAGTTGCGAGGATAGCCAAGCAAGCAGATATCTTCCCGCAGCAAACGCACACAAAAAGAGTGGATCGTAGAAATCTGTATGCTGTGAGCCAATGGACCCAGCATGCTCTCTACCCGCTCCTTCATTTCTCTTGCAGCTTTATTTGTAAATGTGATCGCCAAGATCTTGTTGGGATACACATGACACTCATCAATCAGATAAGCAATACGCGTTGTAACGACGCGTGTCTTTCCGCTGCCAGCTCCTGCGATGATACGAACATGCTGATCTACGCAAGCAGCAGCTTCTCTTTGCCTTTCATTCAAACGGTCTAGAATGGACACAAGATCACCTCTGCACTATTATACACTAATTTCTATCAAAAATCTGTTCGTTTCACAAAAAACAAAATGGCATCAAATTCATTTCACATACAAAAAATCAATAGCTTTTTTATAGGGTCTATATTATAATAATGAGCATATTGAGGTGATAAGATGAAAAAGAGAAAGCGAAATTACTCCCGCACCATCGATCTGTTGTTTCTGCTGGTGCTGCTGATCGCTCTCATCTATGGATTTTACTCATTATTTGCTATGAATTTGCTGCCATTTACTTGGCTGTTTATCGCATTGATCATTTCGATCGTTCTATATGCCGTTTTATTTTATTCGGTCACAAAACGCTGGGCACGTTGGTTTGTCTATGCAAAGCGCGTTTTGATCATATTGTTATGTACTGCTTTTTTCATAGCTGGACACTTCAGCGGAAAGATCAACCGTTTATTAAACGATATCTCTACAGCAGAAGATGAAAAGATTGCAATCTATGTATTGGCCAGAAAGGACAGCAATCTCTCTTCTTTACAAGAGCTGCAAACCAACGCAACGATCGGTATACAGTGCGGTAGTGATGCAGAAGCCGGCAATTATATGAAAGAACAGATGACAAAAGATCTGCCTTCGGTTCAGATCAGCGAAGAAACCTATTATGCAAATTTGATAGGCAATCTATCTATCGGTAATTTGGATGCTGTTGCAATCAGTGCTAATTATTATGATATGATGATCAGCAATGATGAAATTGATCCAGATGCTTATCAAACGCTAGCTACTTATTCTTATATCAAGACATGGGAAGATGACAGCAATAAAAATCTCGCCACAGATGGATTTGTCATCTACATCAGCGGTATCGATGAAATGGGATCACCGGATCAGCAGCTTCGCAGCGATGTGAACATCCTGCTGTTCATCAATCCGCTTGCTCATCATGTAACGATGATCTCTCTGCCTAGAGATGCATACATCCCAAATAGCGCTTATGCAGGCAGCGAATTCACATTAGATAAATTAACTCATACCGGTTTATACGGAGCTGATACGACTGTCCAAAGCGTCGAAGAATTTTTTGATATCGATATCGACTATTATGCCCGCATTTCCTTCTCCAGCGTGATCGAGATCGTCGATGCGCTAGGCGGTGTCGATGTAGACGTTGAAATAGATTTCTGTGAGCAAGATGAAAACCGCAACAAAGATGCAGAACATCAGATCTGTCTAAGTGCAGGAGAACAGCACCTCGATGGCCAGCAAGCGCTCGCCTATGCCCGCCACCGAAAGACGACAGGCTATGATACTGCTGGAAGAGAACGTGCACAGCAGCGTATCTTAAAAGCCATTATCGATCAGCTGCTTTCCTTGGAAGGCGTATCTTCTCTCGATACATTGTTAGACATCATTCCTTCTTATGTCGAAACAAACATGCCTACCTCAAAGATGACAGAATTTGCCCGCCAGCAATTAGCCAGCATGCAGCCATGGACCATCGAGAGCTTATCATTGGATCATGGCGTCAATGCCCATTACTTATATCAAGCTTCTCTTGCTGATCTTTCAGATGCCTATGTGTTCAGCAGACAAGATGTTCAATACATCGAATATGCCTATGAATCCAATCAGACAAATCCAAAAATGAATGACTTCTCATTTGATTTCAACCATCTTTCTGAAGGAAAAAAAGAATTCCAAGATAAAGAAGAGTATGTTTGGAGCGATGAAGTCATAGCGTATTAAATCAAATGAAAGTATGTAAATATTTATATTCACATACTTTTTTATTTCTTTTCATCACTTTATCATCTATAATAAGAAAAGGTGATAAATATGAAACAAACAAAAAAGACAAGTTCCCGCTTTCTTTCTGAAAAGATCGATTGGGTAGTATTTGGGCTTTATGTTATTCTTGCCCTCATTTCCTTTTATTATTTCTTCCACATGTATTCTTTGCTGCCGAGCAGCCGCCTTTTAGGAATCTTAATTGCGCTTACCGCAGTGATCTTGATCGTAGGTATCATCAGCTTCCTGCTGATTTTCTTTCATAAACGAAATCCAATCGGCATCTGGCTGCATCGCATCGTTTTGCTTTTGCTTTGTGCCGCTTTATGTTTTACAAGCTACACGATCCAAAATTCCAGCAGCACATTGTCCATCGTGACGAAAGGTGATCAATCCGTCATCAAGATTTCAGTGATCACCAAGGCTGATTCATCGATCCAAGAAATTGCAGACCTGAAAGGTCACAGCGTAGGCGTTCAAAATGGCATGGATCAGGACAACGCAGACTACGCGCGTACGCTTCTTGATGAAGAAGTCAGCGATATTGAATATGTAGAATTATTGGATTATATGACCATGTATGATCAATTGCAAAGTGGTGAACTGGATGCAATGATCATCTCCAATACCAGCATCTCTTTGTTGGAAGATCATTACGAAGATATTCAAAGCCAGATTCGTACACTGACCGTTTATGAACGTGAAAGTGAATCTGTCAATACAGCGACCACAGATAAAGATTTACGAACAGAACCATTTGTCATCTATCTAGGCGGAATGGATGAAGGCGATGATCCAAGCATCAACGGCCGTTGTGATGTAAACATTCTATTATTTGTGAACCCGAAGATCAATGCCATTACAACGATCTCTATTCCTCGTGATTCCTATGTGCCGAATCCGGCTTTAGGCAATGCAAGCGATAAATTAACACACTTAGGAAATAATGGACCAGAAAACAGCATTGCTGGTCTTGAAGAATTTGCTGGCATTGATATCGACTATTACGCGAAGGTCAATTTCTTCTCAGTCATTGAGATCGTTGATGCTATTGGCGGCGTTGATGTTGATGTTCAATTAGATTTCTGTGAACAAGATGAATATCGAAACAAAGATGAAGCGCATCAAATTTGTTTAACAACTGGTGAACAGCATCTTAACGGAAAAGAAGCGCTCGCTTATTCCCGCCACCGCAAGACTGCTACTTGGGGCACACAAGGACGAGAAAAAGCACAAACGCAGATCATCGAAGCCATCATCAACAAGCTTACAACGGTGGAAGGAGCTTCAAATGTCAACAAGGTCATGAACATAGCACAAAAATATGTTTCTACTAATATTCCGATGGAACAGCTTTCTGATTTCTTATCTTATCAATTAGACAATCTATCCCCTTGGACCGTAGAAGGAATTACTTTGACCGATGGCTATAACATGAGTTTGACAACAGCAAGCATCACGAGCATGCCGCTGTCTTGCCACTTATTGACAAAAGAAGATGCCCGCCTGATCAATTTAGTTTATAACAGCATGTTTGAAGCTGAGCCGATGTCCGCATTCTCTTTCAATGTCAACGAGTTGAACTATGATGATGTTGAGTTTAATGAAAGCAATTATATGGTTTGGGCAGAAGATGCTGCTTCATTAAGCTCCTATACCGTTTATTATGGCATGCAAGAAACCGTTACATATGAACCGCCTGTCGTAGAAGAGCCAGTCGAAACGCCACAGCAGCCTGTTGTTGATACACCGCAGGAAGATACCACCGTACCTGAGGAAACACCACCAACGATTCCAGATGATTCACAAGAGGAAGAACCTGAAGTAACCCCGCCGCAAGAAACGCTGCCAGATAACGGGGAACAAGAAACGGATCAAGATCAAACAACACCTGCACCATAAAAGCAAACTGAAATTTGCTCATACAATAAAATCGAGCAACCTTCAGAAAACTGGATGCATATACACAAAATGATAATGCATGGATGCTTCCTGCAAACCACAGGAAACATCCATTTTATTTTGCCGTCATGATGGGTTTCTTCCATCAAAGAAGAATCATTTCATGTTTTTCATAAAAAAATCCCACAGAGACAACTGCATACATCTTCCATGCAATTGTTTCTGCAGGATCATCGTTTTGTTTTACATTGCACGATGCAATGCATGTTGACATTGCTGCAAGCATGCCTTTAGATAAGGGATATCTTTTTCTTCACGAATGACGATCTCAACGTATAAGGGATGCTCGGCCTGTAAAATCGCCCGTATGTGATAAAAATCCGCCTCTTCTTCAAGAATGGTCATACCATTGAGCGTTTCGTTATGCCAATGGACGCCATTATTTTTCACATTTTCCCAATGGGAAGGTTCTTGCATATGCGAAGCGATCTTCCACATCCATTCCCAGCCGCAATTTTCATTTTCATATGGAGCCATGAGATAAAGTTCATCATGAATCACATCATAGCTTCTTTCACAACAGCCCGGTGCATAAATGCTCCATTCATGAAAGATGTGATAGACTTCCTGCTGACGATATTGACATACCTCTTCATCCATCTCTATGCCATCTTCTATACCTGTTTCCCTTCCTAGTTGGGTGCATAATTCGTGATAATCATGCAACGGCAATGAAATCGAAGAGTCTTTTTGATGTGCGATTTCAATAAAATCGACAATGGATGACGAAAATTTCTCGCTTTGTTCATTCATATGAGCATAGGCTCCATATCCTTCTTTTGCCAGTAAATGCAATGCACAGCTTTTGTAAAACTGCGCATCTCTTTCTTCATTGTTCCAAAGAAAAAAATAAAGCGCTAATTGTTCTGTATCCATTGCTTCAAACTCTTGTCGATCTATAAAACCGCATGGAGTAATGACGACATCTTCACGATAGACTGGTAAATAGTGCGTTTCATCAAAATAATAATTCTGATGCTGCATGGCCCCTTCCATAATCAAACGCTTCAGATCGCTCAGCCAAGGGTAGAAGACCTCATATTTTAATCGCTGAAAATCCGGATTTTCTACATAACCGCAATCGTCTTTCAAAGTCCCTTGCGCTTCACATTCTTCTTCGATCCATTCCATCAAATTTGTACAGTATGCATGAAAGCCTGGTCCTCCATGACTTGTATGAGCGGTCAAGATCACTTGATTTCCATCTTCTTTACATTCAATGATCCCTTGTGGGCAAATATCGATCACGACGCGTTCATCGCGTTCTTCCAGCTGAAGCTTTTCTTGATCAGCTATCAGTTTGATGACTTCATATACATCGTCTTTTTGTTTATCACTTTCACATGATAGTTGCATGATTACCTGCATGAACACTCCTCCTCATTCAAAAAAGAACTGAGTTTCTCAGTCCTTTGCTCTTGATGTTGAAACTATTCCAATGCAATGACACGCATCAGCGTCTTAGGCAGCGGTGTCTCTGTCAGCTCTCCGCTGTCGATTGATTCCAACGTATCATAATCGTAGTCATCCATCTTTGCTACCGATAGTGTTGCTGCCGTCTTCAGATCACTAGCCTCCGTGTCTGCATAAGCGATTTCTACGCTTACTTTATATCCGCTATAACTTTGTCCATCATAGACGATATCTGCTGGTTCCGTATCCTTTATCGTCACATCAGTAACTGTCGGCAGCTGATCTTTTCCAAGTTCTGAAACAATCATGGAATAGTTGTTATAGAAATAGAAACGCGCATACATTTCCATATCTTCATATACACCGCTTGGAATATAATCCAAACCGCCAATATCTGTTTCTGAATCTTTATTTGATAATGTGAAAAAATCCGCAACGAACAATTTGGCCAATGCCTGAGCTTCCGCCTCTTCATCCGATTTCTGCAGTGCTTTACTGACCTCATCATAAGCCGTCTTCATATATTCCGTCGGTTCTTTTGGAGCCAGATAAACTGCATTCTCGCTGATCTCAATTTTTTCTTCTTCTGTCTTTGTCTCTTCTTTTTGACTGTTGCAGCCAGTCAACAACAAACAACAAGCAACAACCGCCATCATCATACGTTTCCAGTATTGAAACATCATTATCCCTCCCAATCAGAATAACAAAATTAGTATAGCATATTCTCTCTGGAAAATCATTGCTATTCTGTATTTTCTATTTAAACATCATTTACTGCTTCTTCGGAAGATAAAATGTGATCAGCTGCTGTGTACCACGTTCTTCCATACCTTCTTTTGCCAGCGATTCAAAATTTGCCAAAACAGCTTCGAGTATTTCTAAACGCAGATCATTCGCTCTTGATTCTTCCATGGCTAACCGCATATCTTTGATGAAATGTTTGATGAAAAAGCCAGGCGCAAAATCATCTGCAATCATTTTTGGTCCCAGCAGCTCAAGCTGCCTGGAACCTGCTGCACCATCTTTTAAATAAGCAACGACTAAAGATGGATCGATGTTTTGCATCTTCGCGTAAGCAAGTGCTTCACTCACCCCGCTGAGCGTACCGGCGATCATGATCTGATTTGCCAATTTAATGTGTTGTCCTTTACCAGCTTCCCCACAATAATAAATATGAGCACCCATCGCCTTAAACAATGGATCGGCCTGCTCATACACCGCTTCATCACCACCAACCAGGATCGTCAACGTGCCTTCTTTTGCTCCGCTGTCTCCTCCGGTGACCGGTGCATCCAATACAGATAAAGAACGCGCTTTTCCATGCGCATAAAGCATCTTTGCTAACTTTGGTGAAGAAGTCGTCATATCGATCAGCAGCATTCCTTCACGTGCCGATGCAAAGATCCCTTTTTCGCTCAAATACACTTCTTCAACATCGCTTGGATAACCGACCATCGTGATCACTGCTTCGCTCGCTTTCACGCAAGAAGCAATGGTTTCATGCAAGATGGCTCCTTCTTGTACCACATCTTCCACTTTTTGCGGATGTCGGGCAAAGATATGCAGTTCATATCCATGTTTCATCAAATTACGAACCATGGATTTTCCCATGATCCCTACACCAATAAATCCGATCTTTTTCATTTGCTTACTCCTCAATATCCTTTTTCAGCGCAAATGGACGCAAGTACGCTTTGGCGCTCCGGTTCATCTCCTTCGAAAATTCACTTTCATACTTTCTTTTCCAGAAAGCTTCGATCTGCGCATGATAGTCAATCACCGGTGCATTATTTCGTTGTGCCCGTTCCTCAAAGAAAGCACGATGTTTCTCATCGCTCATCGTGTGATATTCATCGATATGCACGATGTAGTCCCTATGAAAGCGCGCAGGTTTCTGACGTTTTTTCTGCTGCTCATTCGGATAGCCAAATACCAGCATGCAAGCAGGGAACACTTCATCCGGCAAACGCAATGCTCTCTTCACTTTTTCCTGCTGTTCGATGATGTCCCCGATATAACAGCTGCCAATGCCAAATGATTCTGCTGCGATCACCATATTCTGTGCAGCGATATTCGCATCACTCATCGCTAACCAGGCATCGCCTAATCCCGGCTGACGCGGCGAACAGCCGGCACTTCGATACAAATCACACCAACGGCGGTGATCCGCAACGAAAACGACGATCAAAGATGCTTGCAGGATCCATTGCTGATGATCGCAAGTTTCTGCCAGCAATTTGCGCTTTTCTTCATCTTGGATCTCAATGATGCTGTATAACATCTGATTGCCTGCCGTAGGCGCTTCAAATGCAGCTGTATATAACTGTTCTTTGATATCATCTGAAATTGCTCGTTTTTCAAACACGCGGACACTTTTTCTATTTTTCAATACATCCATGACTTCCATTGAATTTTCCCCCTATATGTATTTCCTCCATACATTCTTCTTGTGTCAAAATTTGTTGAATCGTTTGAAATGGTTTTGGATCACGGAGATCGTAAAATGTTTTTTCCATCCATATGACGTCTAACCATGTGCCGAATTTATAGCCGCTTCCTTTTAACCGTCCTACTTGGTAAAAACCCATTCGTTCATGAAACGAAACACTTCGCTCATTTTCTGCAGTGATCAGGGCATAAACGACTCTGACCTGCTGGCGTTTTAACAATTCAAACAGTGCTTGATACAGCTGTGCTGCACCGCCATGATACGCACGATCTTTACGAAAATATATAGCAAGATCAGCACACCAATCATACGCAGCCCGTTCAAATGCCCTGGACGCATATGCATAACCGATGATCTCATCATCTTCTTCTGCTATCAACCAAGGATATTGAGCTGTAATGGTTTGAAACCGTTCTTGAAAGGAAACAAAAGTCGGTACTTCCGTTTCAAACGTGATGGTCGTCTCTATGATATAAGGACAATAAATCGCATAGATGTCTGCTAGATCTTCCAATTGTGCAAAACGAATATGCATTTGATCCCTCTTTTCTAAAAATCCTTTTTTATTCTATCATATCTCTTTCAGGATTGCATCGTTTCGATCGACAATCATACACGAAATACACGGTTCAACAACCAACAGCCAAAAGAAAAGCTGTAATTGCAGAAATCTTTCTATTGATCTCTTACGATTACAGCCTGCTTGATTTATGACTTTGCTTGTCCTCGTTTGAAGCGCCGCAATACATTTTTCAGCGTTCTCTTGATCGGCAGCACCATGGGATTTGAATCCAAATAATGATTAACCAGATAAGAAAGAAGCATTACAAGTGCGATGCCGCAAAGAACGATGACAATGATATAAATAGTGAGTTCCTTTGTCATCGGCGCCAATTCCAGCCAATTCCAGAAGAAAATGGACGCAATCATGAATCCGATGATATCCAAAATCAGCACCATGCCGCGATACCAGTTCAACGGACAATAGATGCGGTAGATCATATGGATAGAAATCAATGACGCAGAAAAGTATAAGATCGTAAACATCTCATTTTGGTTCAGATGCATCTGAAAGCTGAGTAACCGAACCAACAGCACGGTCAATACGATCGCTAATGCATTTGGCAAAGAGAAACGCAGCGCATGTCGTCCGATCGATTCTTTCTGCCGTTCGATATTCCGCTCAAACAAGATCATGAAGGAAGGAAAACCTGCCACAAAGTTATCTAATAATGTCATCTGAAATGGAATGAATGGATATGGCATGTTCAAAAACAGGATGATGATCGAAATTGCAATCGTATAGATCGTCTTCAAATAATACATCGATGCTGACCTTGTCACATTGTTAGTATCCAAACGTCCCTCACGTACGACTTCAGCCAATGTGCTCAGATCGCCATTGATGACAACAAATTGTGAAATCTGCTTTGCTGCATCTGAACCGCTTCCCATAGCGATCGAAACATCAGCATCTTTCAATGCTAACACGTCATTGACCCCATCGCCTGTCATGGCTACCGTTCGCCCATGCCGCTGTAATGCTAAGATCATCTGATGTTTCTGCTGCGGTGTTGCTCGACCGATCACTGCATTTTCTAAAATTGCCCTCTCTAGCTCTTCATCTGTTTGAAGCGTCGTCGCATCAATGCAATGCATGGCATCACTGACCCCTGCTTCATTTGCTAATGCAGCTACCGTAACTGGATGATCTCCAGAAATAATCTTGATATCTACTTCGTTTTCCTGGAAAAAACGAATGGTTTCTTTTGCATCTTCACGAAGCGGATCACGGATGACGATGACCGCAAACGGTTTTGCGTTTTCCAATGTTTCCTGAAATACATCAAAATCCGGATGGATCACCGCTAACAGCACGCGCGCGCCGCTTTGTTTTGCCTGCTCAATTTTCTCATCAAAACGATAGTGAGGAAGGATAAACTCTGGTGCTCCCAACACGACCGTACCAATTTCATCAAATTCTAACGCGCTCCATTTTCTTGCGGATGAAAAGGATACTCGTCGTTTTGGCTGATAGAGCGCTTCCCCTTGAAAATGCTGAGCCAATGTATGTGCAGTGGCATTGCTGTCCAAGCTTCCTTTTACAAAAGACGTCATGACCTGTTCTACCATTTGTGGTGAATGGCCTTCTAACGGAAGAACTGATTGCACGCTCATCCTTCCTTGTGTCAACGTGCCCGTCTTGTCTAAACAAAGCGTATCTGCATAAGAAAGTGTCTCAATGCTGAACATTTCCTGTACAACGACCTTCATCTTTCCCAAGCGGACGACACTGGCCATCATTGAGATGCTAGCCAATAAAACTAACCCCACCGGCAACATCCCTAACAATGCTGTCGAGGTATTGACCACTGTGGTCTCAATAGGCTCTTTACGCAGCAGTAAAGCTTCAAATAATAACAACGAACTGATCGGCACCACCAAACAGCTGGTCCATCGTGTTACCTTGCTGAAAACTTTGACCATCTCTGAACTGACTGGTTTTCGTTTCCTTGTCTCATCTGCGATCTTGGTCGCATAATTATCAAGCCCTACGTGTTCCACACGTGCATGGCAAGCTCCAGATAACAAAAAGCTGCCAGATAACAGATGGTCGCCTGTTTTTTTTAAAACGGGGTCAGCTTCCCCTGACAACAAAGATTCATCCACTTCTACCGGCGTATCGATCACAACACAATCTGCTGCGATCTGCATCCCGCTTTTCAAATAGATCACATCATCCAGGACAATTTCTTCGTTAAATATTTCCTGTTCTTGTCCATCTCGTATTACTGTTGTTTTTGGAGAAATGATCAAATTCAATTTGGCAACCATATTGCGCGATTTGATTTCCTGATAGATCCGCAAGAACGTATTTGAGCTGACGATCACAACAAAAAACAAGCTTGTCCACGCTTTTACCAATACTAACGCTACCGCAATGCAGAAGTTGTATGCGTTAAACAGATTAAATGTATGTTCAAAAATAATCTGGCGATAACTTTTCACTGCTGGTTTTGGCGAAACATTGATCTGCCCATGTTTTATGCGCTCTTTTACCTCTTTCGTGCTCAAACCAAGTCGTTCATTCATTCACTTCACCCCATATTGCATATCATCATAACACAAGTATTCTGAAATACGCTCATTCTTACAGAAATTTAACATAACTTGTGTAATCTTTTTTGATCAATGCAAAACAGTAAGTGTTATGCATTGTCCTTTGTCACTAGTTCCATACCTGGTTTTGCGCCGATATCAAAGCTCGAACGATGACCATGCTGATAAGCAATCGTACCAGCAATGGCAATCATTGTCGCATTATCAGTACAACAAGACAACGGCGGAATAGTAAATTCGATATGTGGATAGCGCGGTGCGATCTCTTCAGCAATGATCGAACGCAGACGTGAATTTGCCGCTACACCGCCGGCGACGACAAAGTGACGAATACCTTCCACATGATCTAAAGCGTAAATTACTCTAGACAGCAATGCCTCCAAAGCCGTTTCTTGAAAACTGCAAGCAAGATCCGCCGGAACAAATGCTTCATTTTTCCGCATGCAGCGTGCTTGAAACTGCAATACACTGCTTTTTAGTCCAGAAAAAGAGAAATCCATCGGCTGTTCAGTCTTTGGTTTTGCCAAAGAATAAACCGGATGTCCTTCTTTTGCCAAACGGTCGATCTGCGGTCCGCCTGGGTAAGGAAGCCCCATCACTCTGGCAACTTTATCATATGCTTCTCCGATGGCATCGTCCTGTGTTTCGCCCAATACTTCAAAATGATCTTCATCTTTCAAATAAACCAGTTCTGTATGTCCGCCAGAAACAACGAGTGCTAACAGCGGATATTTCAAATCGGTGACCAATTCATTAGCAAAGATATGCCCGGCGATATGATGCACCCCTACCAAAGGTTTATGATAGGCCCATGCCAGCGTTTTCGCCGCTTGCAGACCGATATGCAGACATCCTACCAATCCTGGCCCTTGTGTAACCGCAACAGCATCGATCTCTTCCATCGTACAGTTTGCTTTTTTCAAAGCCTGGTCGATGACCATGGAAATGTTTTCCACATGGATGCGGCTGGCCACTTCCGGTACGACACCGCCAAATTCCTTATGAACATCGATCTGCGTAGCTACGACACTCGAAAGTACTTCTTTTTTATTTTTCACGACAGCAACCGCCGTTTCATCACAGCTGCTTTCTACACCTAATACAAGCAAATCTTTCATTGTGTTATCCCTCCGATCGAACATGCATATACATATGCATCCTCTCCATTATCTTGATAATACGCTTTGCGTGTGCCGACACGCTCGAATCCAAAGCGCTCATAAAGCGCTATCGCAGCATGATTGCTGACACGAACCTCCAGCGTAATAAATTCACATTGTGCACGCATTGATGCGTCCAGCAGCAAATTCATCAATGATTGTGCAATGCCTTGTCGCCGATGAGCTGCTGCCACAGCAATCTTGCATAACTGTGCAGTTTCGAATGTGATCCAATAAACGATATAACCGACGATCTTTCCTTCCAGTCGCATTACATACAGATGCGAAAACGGATTTTCTTCCAGTTCATAGCGGAACTGCTCCTCGCTCCAACAAGAAGCAAAGCAAGCCTGCTCCAGACATGCGACTTCAAAAAGATCGCTTACCTGCATCGCTTGGATCATTTGACCTCCAGATGATAAGCGCTTTGATCTTTTAAGTAGCGCGGAGTCAATGTATGTACATTTTCAACTTGGCGATAATATGGACGAAGATCAATGAAATTTTGCAACAGATCATAAGGGCAAGATTCCATATCCAACAGCTCCGCGTCCCCATAAACCTGATAGTTCTTTTCATTCATCATCTGCCGGATCTCATCCAGATCCAATGCACGCTCATCCATCACAAATTTTCCTTGATCCAAAAGCGCAACATACGCACGATGACTGCGTGCATCCATCAATGCCAATGCATCCGCTGCCAAACCTGCGTACAGCTGCAACGAACTGATAACAAAAAGCGGGATTTTCTTCTGTGTGCACAGCACTTTCGCTACGCTCATCGCAATACGAACACCTGTATAGCTGCCAGGTCCATCCGTAATGACTACTTCATCCAGATCATCGCTGCCCCATCCGGCTTCTTCCATACATTCGATCAACATCGGAAATAACATTTCACTTTGCCGTTTCCATGATTCTTTCACCGTTCCGCAGATCAACGCATCATCTTCATATAAACCGATGACTAAATACTTGTTGGTCGTATCCATGCACAATGTTTTCATTCCAATTCCTCCACGATCTGTTCATAGATTTTTCCCATTGCATTAAAAGTAAACAAGCGTTGTTCATCTTCCCCATTCTCTATGCGGATCTCCAATCGCTCTTTCGGCAATGCATGCATGATAAAGTCTGGCCATTCGATCACACAGACCCCTTCATCAAAACACTCTTCAATACCCAGTTCTTGTGTAATTCCTTCCAATCGATAGGCGTCTACGTGATGCAGCATCCACCCATCATCCATTTCATAGCTCTTCATGATCGTAAAGGTTGGGGAATTGATCGTACTATGTATGCCCAATGCTTTTCCTAATGATTTTGTAAATGTTGTTTTCCCAGCACCCAAGTCTCCGCTGAGCGTAATCAGCGCCGGTCTCGGCAACCGCTGTGCCAGTCGTTTGGCAAGCGCTTTTGTCTCTTCCAATGAATGAATTTTAATTTCTTTCATCTGTATCGCTCCTTCCAAATATATCAACAAATGTCTCTCATCATTTTTTAAAATCACGCCTATATAGTATATCACATTTTATCGTATTATGCGGCAGTTGTTAAAAAGAAAGAATACAGCCCTCCGTATTCTCTGCATGACAAAACCTGTACCCAAAGAAAGCGCGTCACACCTCATTGTTTATCTGATTTTGCTGCCGACAATTCTTCTTTTGTTTTGATATATATCAGATATGGTGGCAACATTTCCCCTATATCATCAAAAATTCATGCTGTCTCACGGTTTTCTTCCACGCCCATGAATTTTACAGTTTTTTCTCTTTGAAAGGGATGCAATCAACCTATTAGAAATATTTCACGTGCAAAAAAAAAAACAAAAATTTTAAATTTTTTCCATTATATATTGACATTTACCAAACAAATTGGTAATATAAATGAGCAATTCAATGGAATGGGCCTGTAGCTCAGGTGGTTAGAGCGCACCCCTGATAAGGGTGAGGTCGTTGGTTCAAGTCCATTCAGGCCCACCATTGAATTTAAATATACAGATGGGGTGTTAGCTCAGCT